>JAIOPT010000009.1 GCA_021413765.1 Betaproteobacteria bacterium | reverse complement strand
GCGGTGAAAGCGGTGAAGCTCGCACTGGAATATACCGACGACATCGAATTTTCTGCCGAGGATGCGGTGCGCTCGGAAATGGATTTTCTCGTTCGTATTTTTGATGCAGTGATTCAAGCTGGAGCGAAGACCCTGAACGTGCCGGATACTGTCGGTTACAGCATTCCGGTTTTGTGGGGCGAGCGCATCAAACAGTTGATCGAACGCGTGCCAAACTCCGAGAAAGTAGTGTGGTCCACCCATTGCCACAACGATCTCGGAATGGCTGTAGCCAATTCTCTTGCTGCCGTAATGAACGGTGCGCGTCAGGTGGAGTGCACCATCAACGGCTTGGGTGAGCGTGCCGGTAACGCCAGTCTGGAAGAAATCGTAATGGCGGTTAAGACACGCCGCGATGTGTTTAGTTGTGATTCGCGCATAGACACTACGCAGATCGTGCCGACTTCCAAACTTGTGTCCAGCATCACCGGTTATCCGGTGCAGCCTAATAAGGCGATTGTCGGCGCGAATGCTTTTGCGCATGAATCCGGTATTCATCAAGATGGCGTGCTTAAACACCGCGAAACATACGAAATTATGCGTGCCGAAGATGTTGGCTGGAGCACGAATAAATTAACCCTGGGCAAGCTTTCCGGTCGCAACGCGTTCCGCACCCGCTTGCAGGAGCTAGACATCGTGCTGGAAAACGAAGAAATGGTGAATGACGCTTTTGCCCGCTTCAAAGAATTAGCTGACCGCAAGCGTGAAATTTTTGATGAGGACTTGCAAGCCTTGATTAGTGAAAGCGTGGTGGCGCAAGTTAGCGAGCATTATCGCTTGGTATCCTTGCGCGCGCATTCAGAAACTGGCCTTTTGCCTGTGGCGCAGGTGCGATTGAATGTGGGCGGGAATGAATTTGTCGCCGAGGGTCAGGGAGGTGGGCCGGTAGATGCGACGTTCAAAGCCATCGAGCAGATCGTGCAAAGTGGCACCGAATTGCAACTTTATTCGGTAAACAACATTACCAGTGGCACAGATGCACAGGGCGAAGTGACCGTGCGGCTATCCAAAGGCGGTCGTATAGTCAATGGTCAAGGTGCAGACACTGATATCGTAGTAGCCTCCGCCAAGGCTTATCTGCATGCGCTGAATAAATTGGACAATGAAGCGGAGCGTACGCATCCGCAGGTGTGATTTACTAATTGGCCTCAGGCATGAGCGGCACGTCAGCAGGCGTGCCGTTTTCCTTCCGCTTCTGCATACGCAAACGGCTCAAAGAATATTGGTTCAATAGAAAATTTATTATCGATAAGGACATTGCGTGCAGTCAGTTATCTCAGTCGTAAATCTCACAAAGACCTACGCCTCGGGCTTTATGGCACTTAAAAGCATCAATCTTGAGATTCAGCGTGGAGAAATCTTTGCTCTGCTGGGTCCGAATGGGGCCGGTAAAACGACATTAATCAACGTCATTTGCGGGATTATTAATCCGAGCCAAGGCAAGGTGCTGGCCGACGGTCATGACATAGTTTCTGACTATCGCGCGGCCAGATCAAAAATCGGCTTGGTGCCGCAGGAGCTTTCCACTGATGCCTTCGAATCCGTTTTGGCCACGGTGAAATTCAGTCGCGGCCTGTTTGGTAAACCGCCAAATCCGGCCTATATCGAAAAAGTGCTGCGCGATCTGTCCCTGTGGGACAAGAAAGATGTAAAAATCAGGACCCTGTCGGGCGGTATGAAGCGTCGGGTAATGATTGCCAAGGCTCTGTCCCATGAACCGCAGATTCTATTTCTCGACGAGCCTTCAGCAGGCGTTGACGTCGAGCTGCGCCGCGACATGTGGGAAATGGTTCGGGGCTTACGAAAAAGTGGCGTGACCATTATTTTGACCACTCACTATATTGAGGAAGCCGAGGAAATGGCTGACCGCATCGGGATAATTAGCAAAGGCGCAATTATTCTGGTGGAGGACAAGATCAGATTGATGGATAAGCTCGGCAAAAAACAGCTCAAGCTGTATTTGCAGTCCCCACTGGCACACCTCCCCAAGGAACTCGCTGGATATCCACTTGAACTTTCTGCTGACGGCAATGAGTTGATCTACATTTTTGACGCCCAAGGCGAACAGACAGGAATCGCAGATCTTTTGCGGCAGCTCGCCAAGCATGGGATCGACTTTAAGGATCTCCAGTCCAGTCAAAGCTCCCTGGAAGAGATTTTCGTTAATTTGGTAAGCGGACGATCATGAATCTTTATGCAATTCGCGCGATTTATTTTTTCGAGCTGGCGCGCACTTGGCGAACGCTGATGCAAAGCATTGCATCGCCAGTCATTTCAACCTCGCTTTATTTCGTGGTGTTTGGCTCAGCGATCGGCTCGCGCATGACCGAGATCGACGGTATCAGCTATGGGGCCTTTATTGTCCCCGGTCTGATCATGCTAGCTCTGCTGACGGAAAGCATTTCCAATGCATCGTTCGGTATTTATATGCCGAAATTCTCGGGTACTATTTACGAGATCCTCTCCGCTCCTATTTCATATGTGGAGATCATCATTGGCTATGTTGGGGCTGCGGCCACCAAATCCATTATCCTGGGCTTACTCATTCTGGCCACGGCACGGCTTTTCGTTTCGTTCGAAATCGCTCATCCATTGTGGATGATTATCTTCTTGGTACTCACTGCCGTTACATTCAGCCTCTTCGGTTTCATAATTGGTGTTTGGGCTGACGGGTTCGAGAAGTTACAAATCATACCCATGATGATCATGACACCGCTGACTTTTCTGGGCGGAAGTTTTTATTCGATCAGCATGCTGCAGCCCCTGTGGCAAAAAATCACGCTGTTCAACCCGGTGGTCTACCTGATCAGTGGTTTCCGATGGAGTTTTTATGGCGTTTCCGACGTCAACGTGGTCATCAGCGTTGGCATGACGCTGGCCTTTCTTTCCCTGTGTCTTACAAGCGTGTGGTGGATTTTCAAGACAGGATACCGACTCAAGAGCTGAGGATGCACAAGATTGTGCAGATGCAGCAATCAATAATTCATCAAAGTCAGCTTGAGTTGCGCAGACAGTCTGCCCAGTTATTAGGTGTCTCGTAAATGCGCACGCGTTCCAGTTGCAGGTTATTCCCAAAGCTATGGTGGTAGGCGCTGTCGAGCAGCTTAAATGCGAGCATGGCGAGATTTTCTGCGGTGGGCGGCACTTCCAGAACTACAGTTTTGTGATTAGGCAGTGAGTTCAGAAAATCCAATACCGCCTTGTCATTGCGATATACCAGGAAGGCATGATCCCACGCATCAACCAGTTGCTCCTTGGCGATGCGTTTCACTTCAGTATAGTCCATTACCATGCCTTGTTCGGATAAGCCATCGGTGGTGAGAATTTCGCCGGACAGAGTAATCTCAATAGCGTAGCGGTGGCCGTGCAAATGCCTGCACTGGCTGACGTGACTGGGGATGCGGTGGCCTGCATCAAATTCTAGTCTTCGGGTAATTTGCATGATGGATGCGAGCTGTGTAGGTGTGCGGATTATAACTTGAATGCGGCAACCTTATGCCGTAAGGCGCTTAGCGCTTCCTGTTTTTCTCGGCCTTCACTCGTAACAGCCAACATCCAATTAACAAATTAGTTGCGTTTTATTTATTATTAAGTATCATTCTCATTATCGTTAGGGAATTAGCCATGGAAAAGCTTAACCAGAACCTATCGCCCAGCATCAAGAAACTATTTTATTGCGCGACAAAAACAAGTTGATTTGCATAAGATAAAGGCCAGAAATATGTATATTTGCATTTGCAAGGGCATCACCGATTCCGCCATTCGTGAAGCCGTCTGTCAAGGCGCATGTCGTATGCGTGATTTGAAAACATGCTTGGGTGTAGGTACGCAGTGCGGTAAATGTGCCTGCCATGCCAAGCAGGTTTTAAATGAGGTTCTGGCAGATTTAAGACATGTTAAAATAATTCCGCATCAACCCAGCCATCTGGTAGAGGCCATAATTTAGGGAGGTCAGCATGAAAGGTAATAAAGACATCATTCAGTTTCTCAATCGTCAACTGAAACACGAGCTGACTGCCATTAATCAGTATTTTCTTCACGCACGCATGTACAAGAACTGGGGGTTCAATAGCCTGGGCAAGCACGAGTATGACGAATCCATCGAGGAAATGAAGCACGCTGATATGCTGGTAGAGCGAGTTTTGTTTCTGGAAGGCCTGCCTAATTTGCAGGAACTCGGCAAGCTGATGATCGGCGAAAAAGCCGAGGAGTGCGTAGCCTGCGATCTCAAGCTAGAAATGGCTGCACGCGAAAATCTGGTCGCTGCGATGACTGCCTGCGAAACCGCTAACGATTATGTCTCTCGCGAAATTTTCAAAAAAATTCTGGAAGACACTGAAGAGCACATTGATTGGCTGGAAACCCAGTTGGAAGTAATGCAAAAAGTCGGCATCCCGAATTGGCTACAAAGCCAAATGTAACTCGATATTGCTGCCGCTAAAGTCTCCACTTAGAGATTTTTTTGTAAACCAGTCCGCTGAATTACCCAAAGAATATAATTTCCGTAGCTTCAATATTTGACACGCACCTGGTAAGTCAACGTGGCCTTGCCGTCTGCGGGTACCATTACTTTCCATTCTGCCATGCCGGATGTCACCTTAGTGTGAGGTTGGGATTCGGATATCATCGTCCAGTCACCAGGCATGGGCTCTCGGATCACCACTGTGACTGATTCGTTCTTGGCATTTTTCAATACGATCTGGTAGGCACTTTCGAAGATGTTACTAGTACGTCCCGTTCCGGCAAGTTTCTGAAAATCCGTCTGCTTCTTGTCGGCTGTTACATCAAATGCATCCCCCAATTTCAGGCGAATAAACTCATTTTTAGGTGTGTGATTAATTTGATCTTCACCTACAAATTGGGCATTGCCCTGAGCATCTTTTTTGTAAACACGGATTACCCCCTTGGGTAGTGGAATCCCTAAGCCCTCGCCCTTGTTTTGAAATTCTACAAAGACACCCACTTTGAGCTTTTGGCCGATGTCACCGTACTGCCCAGAATAATAGTAATTCGCGCCGGCCAACAAAAACTCTTTATTTATGGGTACGCTGGATGCCGACATCAGCGCCACCTGCTTGGTCTGGTTCTCCATTAATGTTGTAGCGCGTTGCAGCGTATAGAGATGATATTCAAACAGTGATTCCTCTTTCATCTCTCCCGAATCTGCCATTTTCGGCGTCATAGCCATCATGTTGCGCGACAGGGTTTGCGGTTGACGCACCCGGTTCAGATCGCCGGCAACGAGTTGAAGCTTGGCATTCGGATACGCTGCCCCACTTTGATTGGTCAGCGTGACCCAGCCATTGAGATCAAGGCGGTCATCGCGTTCATTTAATTCAGCTACATAATCGGCGCGCCAAGATAGCCCAGCAGTTAAATAGGAAAGCTCAAGATTTTGTTCGCCCGCAACAGGGTTTATGAGAGAGACAACCAGAGTAGGCTTGTCGCGTAAATTCTCCGGAACACCTGAGAATGCAAGGCGACCCGGGACGCCGGTCTCTATTCGGTCGGCAAATTTGAGTACGGTACCCCCATTGGTTGCAAGCACTGTGGCTGTTTCCCTGGCTTCCGTACCAGTGGCAGGGTTGGTTCGAATGACTGTCACCTCTTTGTTGAGATATTTCTCCAGCAGTTTCGGCGGCGTCAATAGATCAAAATCGAAATTTTGCTCCTGCAAACGGAATCCGCTGGAATTGGTGAGATTGCGCAATAGCGCCGTTTCGGGTCGCATTTGAGCAGAGACTTCGCGCCAAGCCAGTTTATTAAAATCGCGATCCAGCTTTACCCTGCGCGCATCTTTAATTAAAGCCAAGTTGTCATTGTAAATCGTGACAGCTACTTCCTTTTGATCAGCCACTGTTGTGACTTTTTCATCCCGAGGAGCAGCAGCTCCATTTAGAGAAATTAATAGGGAGCTTGCAACAATTATGTTTGCAATTGATATCCTTGGCATTTAATTTCCCCTTTATTGACTGCAAATTACAATTTGAAGTACGCCACCTTATGGTAGCTCGCTACGAAGTTATAGCAAGATGGCAGCAACCACTTTGCGGTCTTCACCCATCAGGATGTTGTAAGTGCGGCAGGCGGCGGGGGTGTCCATACTTTCCACGCCGATACCGGCCGCAGTCAGTTGCTGATATAGGCGTGGATGCGGAAAGCGCTGCTGCGCGCCGGTTCCGAGCAGCACAATTTCAGGCTTCATGGCTAGAAGATAGGCGAAGTGCGATTCGTTTAATGCATCGAAACCTTGCGGCTGCCAATCCGTGAATACCTGTTCCGGCGTGACCACTATGGAATGCTCAAAGTGCAGGCCGCTGACCGTGACATAGCCAGCGCCGTGGGCAGTGAAAATATTTTGGTTTGTGCGGGTGTTGAGATGCAGTTTCACGCGAGTTCTCCATTTGCTGACCTAGGCGCGCTCGGTTAGAATCACGACCTTTGCAGTCAGTCATTTCAAGGGCCATAAGCGTATTTATGACTTTTTCGTTCAGTGTCAAATTCTACCACCCAGCGGATTGATGTCACAGTTTTGAAGCAACAGATTGAGAGAGTCCATTGAAACAACATGACAGCATAGATATGGAAATCGTGCCCCCTATATTGAAATCCACCAAACTGGCCAGCGTCTGCTATGACATTCGCGGCCCGGTGATGGCGCGCGCCAAGCAAATGGAAGAAGACGGCCATCGAATTATAAAACTGAATATTGGCAATTTGGCGTCATTTGGCTTCGAAGCGCCTGAAGAAATTCAGCAGGATGTAATACATAACCTGCCCAACTCTTCCGGCTATTCTGATTCAAAAGGGCTGTTTGCCGCGCGCAAAGCCATCATGCACTACGCCCAGCAAAAGAATATCGCCGGGGTCGGGCTGGAGGATATTTTTATTGGCAATGGCGCATCCGAATTGATAGTGATGTCCATGCAGGGACTGCTTAATACTGGCGATGAAGTGCTGGTGCCAGCACCGGATTATCCGCTGTGGACGGCGGCAGTTACGCTGGCGGGAGGCACGCCACGTCACTATTTATGCGACGAGCAGGTTGGCTGGTTGCCGGACATAACTGACATCAGCAGGAAAATTACACCCTATACACGCGCCATCGTGCTGATTAACCCAAATAATCCCACTGGTGCGATATACCCGGACTCGTTGTTGCAAGAGATAATCGAAATCGCGCGAAAAAATAGACTCATCGTTTTTGCCGACGAGATCTATGACAAGGTGCTCTATGATGGCGTAACCCATACCTCAATTGCTTCGCTGGCGGATGATGTTCTGTTTGTCACATTTAACGGCCTGTCCAAGAATTATCGCGCTTGCGGCTATCGTGCCGGCTGGATGATTGTGTCGGGCAAAAAGAAGCACGCGCAGGATTATATTGATGGCCTGGGCATTCTTGCTTCGATGCGGCTGTGTTCAAATGTGCCCGGGCAATTTGCTATCCAGACTGCGCTGGGA
This sequence comes from Betaproteobacteria bacterium, assembly GCA_021413765.1. GTDB lineage: Bacteria > Pseudomonadota > Gammaproteobacteria > Burkholderiales > Gallionellaceae > Nitrotoga. The sequence continues at coordinate 8,411 of JAIOPT010000009.1, read as the reverse complement.
GGTTATCAGAGCATCAATGATTTGGTCGCACCTTCTGGACGATTATGCAAACAACGGGACCTTGCATACCAATTGCTTACCGCTATTCCGGGTGTTACATGTGTCAAGCCGAAAGCCGCGCTGTATATGTTTCCGCGCCTGGATTCGAAGATGTACCCGATCAATGACGATCAGAAATTTATCCTTGAACTGCTGGAAACCGAGAAGGTGCTGGTGGTTCAGGGAACGGGCTTTAACTGGCCGGATTCCGACCACTTCCGCGTGGTGTTTCTGCCTAATGCGGACGATTTAGTCGAAGCGATTGGCCGAATTGCCCGTTTTCTGGAGTATTACCGTAAGCGTTATGGGAAGAAGTAATTAAGGGGCGCTAAATGCGCCCTAATCCTTCCCAATCCCTGTTGCCAGGGGGCGAGAGGGTGTGAGTAAACGAATTGAATTTTGGAGTTATAAATTATGAAACCGATGAACGTAGGTCTATTGGGTCTTGGCACCGTAGGTGCGGGCACATTTACGGCACCGTAGGTGCGGGCACATTTACTGTGTTGTCACGCAATGCTGAAGAAATTTCCCGCCGTGCCGGTCGTCCCATACGCATTGTCGTGGTGGCGGAAAAGGATGTGGCGCGTGCCAATGAAATTATTCATGGCGCCTGTCGTGTAGCTGACGATGCATTCGCTGTGGTGAACGACCCGGAAGTGGATATCATTATCGAGCTAATCGGCGGCTGCGGTGTGGCCAAGGAATTGGTGCTTAAGGCCATCGCTAATGGCAAGCATGTGGTCACTGCAAACAAGGCGCTACTGGCCATGCATGGCAATGAAATATTTGCCGAGGCACAAAATCAGGGCGTGATGGTTGCATTCGAAGCGGCTGTGGCGGGCGGTGTGCCGATTGTCAAAGCGGTACGCGAAGGTCTGAGCGCCAATCGCATTGAATGGATTGCCGGAATTATTAATGGAACTACCAACTTTATCCTGTCCGAGATGCGCGATAAGGGGCTGAGTTTCGATACCGTACTGAAAGAGGCACAGCGTTTGGGTTACGCCGAGGCCGATCCGACCTTCGACATCGAAGGGGTGGATGCAGCGCACAAAATCACCATACTCTCTGCGATTGCATTCGGCATTCCGATGCAATTCGACAAGGCATATATTGAAGGCATTTCCCAGCTTAATGCAAAGGACATTAAGTACGCCGAACAGCTCGGCTACCGCATCAAACTGCTCGGAATTACCAAACGCACCACGGCAGGTGTTGAGTTACGTGTGCATCCCACCTTGATTCCCGCCAAACGATTGATCGCCAATGTGGAAGGTGCGATGAACGCGGTGGTAGTGCAGGGCGACGCTGTCGGTGCGACGTTGTATTACGGCAAGGGCGCGGGCGCGGAACCAACGGCCAGTGCGGTAATCGCCGATCTGGTTGATGTGACGCGCATGCACACGGCCGACCCGGAACATCGTGTGCCGCATTTGGCATTCCAACCGGATCAATTGGTTAACCTGCCCATTCTGCCAATAGCTGAGGTGCTGACCTGTTACTACCTGCGCCTGCGGGTGCATGATGAACCTGGCGTGCTGGCCGATATCACACGCGTGCTGGCTGACGAGCAGATTTCAATTGATGCCTTGATTCAGAAAGAGCCGGGTGAAGGTGAAGACGAGACGGACTTGATTCTACTTACCCATTTGACACGCGAAAAACGCATCAATACAGCTATAGCCCGACTTGAAAAGTTGTCAGTGGTTGTGGGTAAAGTGACGCGCATCCGTATGGAAGAATTAGGCAAATAAGGCATACCGTCTTTCCTGTAAAAGGAATGGGCATTAAAAGCAAAGCGAGCAAAGCAATGAAATACATTTCCACACGTGGCAATTCACCCGCTAAAAATTTCACCGAAATCCTGCTCGGTGGGCTCGCGCCAGATGGCGGCCTGTACCTGCCGGAAGAATACCCGCAAGTAACGCGAGCCGAGCTGGATGGCTGGCGCAATCTGCCTTATGCTGATCTCGCTTATGCCGTGCTGTCCAAATTTGCTACGGATATTCCTGCAGCCGACCTTAAAGTGATCGTTAGCAAGACCTATACCTCTGCCAATTATCACAACGCCCGCGCCGATTCTGACACTCAGCAAATTACCCCGCTGCGTACGCTGGAGTCGGGAATGCATATTCTAGAATTGTCCAACGGCCCGACTTTGTCGTTCAAGGACATGGCGATGCAATTGCTGGGTAATCTGTTCGAGTATGTGCTGGATAAACAGCGCGAAGAACTTAATATCCTCGGCGCCACTTCCGGTGACACAGGCTCGGCGGCGGAATACGCCATGCGCGGCAAGCGCGGCATCCGCGTGTTCATGTTGTCGCCACACGGCAAAATGTCCGCTTTCCAACGTGCGCAGATGTATTCGTTGCAAGATCCAAACATCTTCAACATTGCCATACGTGGCGTGTTTGACGAGGCGCAGGATTTGGTCAAGGCGGTATCCAATGATCACGCCTTCAAAGCCAAATATAAAATCGGCACGGTCAATTCGATCAACTGGGCGCGCGTGTCGGCGCAGATTGTCTATTATTTCAAGGGCTATTTTGCCGCGACACAATCCAACGATGACAAAGTTGCGTTTTCTGTGCCTTCCGGCAATTTCGGTAACATCTGCGCGGGCCACATTGCCCGCATGATGGGCTTGCCCATCGGCCAGCTTATCCTTGCCACTAACGAAAACGATGTGTTGGATGAGTTCTTTAGAACCGGCGTCTATCGCCCGCGCGCGACGGATCACACCTATCACACCAGCAGCCCGTCGATGGATATCTCCAAGGCATCCAATTTCGAACGCTTTATATTTGATCTGGTTGGGCGCGAAGCAGCCAAGGTGCGCGAATTTTGGAGCAGCATTGATGCAGGAGGCGCGTTCGATATCAAGGGCACGCCCTATTGGCATGAGCTATCTAAATTTGGTTTCGCTTCCGGCAAAAGTACGCACCCCGACCGCCTTAAAATCATCCGCGAACTGTGGGAAGACTATGACGTAATGGTCGACACACATACCGCCGACGGAATCAAAGTCGGCCTCGAACAACGCCGTCCCAGCTTGCCGCTAATCTGCCTGGAAACCGCGTTACCAGCCAAGTTTGAAGACACCATCATCGAAGCACTCGGACGCAATCCGGAACGACCAGCCGGATTAGAATGCATCGAGAAATTACCGCAACGCGTTGAGGTGATGGACGCAGATTTGGAAAAGCTTAAGGCATACATCGCTGACAAAATTCCGAATTAGAGCTCAAAAATATCTACGGTTTTATGGTGAATGCGGCAGCATGTCGCTGTTTTCATGATGTGCCCTGTTGGCCCAAGGCAAGGAGCTTGCGGAGCATGTAGAACCCACGCCAGCGGATAAGGGTGTCAGTTTTCGCCCAGTCGGGCTAGGCGTGGATAACTCGAATTATGCACGCAGCGGGATTACGACTGCGCCCGTTTTCAGTTTGACCAGATAGTCCGCACAAGCCTACACCATGGCTGTGCGTTCAGATAGGATACATGCGCCACGCATCGCGCTTGTATGCGGCTTTAAACTTGTTCGGTTCTTCATGGGCAAGCTGCAGCTCTAACCATTCCTGCTTATATCCCATATTGTCCAGGATTGTGGGTGCCATTGCCCTGAACCCGTGGGGTATTATTTCGTCATTCGCCCACTCCATGCGTCGCAATGCCGAGCTAATCGCGTTGACACTCATTGGCCTATCGTGGTCGCTATTGCCGTGGAATACATTTTTGCCGCGCCCTGCCAGCGGGACTATGTGTTGTGTTTCCGTTTTAGTGATGAAGTAATACCACTCAGCCGCATCTAAGTTTAAGTCTTTCCACTCCATTTTGCGTAGTTCTCCGGGTCGCTCGAATAGCAGGGGGATAGTTTAAATGCACTTTAAATAATGTACGATCCTTGATAACTATTAATGTCGCGCATCAGTTCGCCCGCTTTTTTGGGTTCGGTTACCGCGGCAAAGCGCTTATCTCTTTTCACCGGGGGAAATGAGCCGCGCAGATCGCCTGTAGGATCACGCTCAGCGGGTCCGGTTGATATGGCATACGAGAATTCCTGCCCGCAACAGGCAAGGGCGCGGTGCGTCGTTTCCAGTGCGCCACGGGTTTCTATTCAGCGTATCGTTGCCAGTAATGCAGGTGCGGCAATCTCAGCAATAGGCCGCGCCGATCCATGGAAAAGTATCTTTTCCCAGTCTCGTCATAATTTTGCTCGAATGATTTTATTTCAAATTAGGGGCATGGCGCACGAACCACTCGCGGGCGATTACTTCAAAGCTGTTTTCTGCCAGTTCTAATTTGGATGTCTATTGCGCCTGCTTCACTATGCTGGGGTCTATGTCATTCGCCAGTAGTTTGCGTGTATCACCGCGACGTTCGCGGGCTTGGACTGTGCTCACATCTGGACATACGCCGAAGGCCAGTCGCTTCTCCTTACCGCCAAAACGATATTTTAGCCGCCAGTATTTTGATCCAGTCGGCATAACCTCAAGATACATGCCGCCACCATTCGCCATTTTGTAGGCCTTCACTTCAGGTTTTGCTTTTCTTGCCGCTGCATCTGATAGCTTCACGTCATCACTTCTCTGTAAGCATAAATTTTATTGGGGGCATAAACATGATAATTGTGCCCCCTGTGCGCTCAAGATTGCATATACGAGAATGGACGCGGTAAAGAAAAACCCGCGCACTCACCAGGAGAACGCGGGTTTGATGGACTTGCTTGTACTGCGTTATATTATTTATTGGTGGTGATAGGTGGAGTTGAACCACCGACCTCAGCGTTATGAGTGCTGCGCTCTAACCATCTGAGCTATATCACCTGAAATCGTGTCGTCGCTTTAGTAAAGCCGCCCTAAATTGCAACGAAGAGCGCGGCATTCTCCAGATTTAACTGCTACTTGTCAATTGCTCTGGCACTTGGATCATGTGCCTAAGTCTGATCACAAGCCACTAAATGCACCGCGCTGCCGGCAAACTCCTTTTGCAATGTTACCATTTTCTCAATTGCCGTTGCGTCTGGGGATTTCAGCACAAACACCGTAAGTTTAAACTTGCTCATGAGCTCTCCTATCGCGGCAGTTTTTACGCCTTTCGCCCGGAAGGTATCAAAAACTTTACGCGCAGCCTTGTCTGTCTTGAATACACCCAGCGAAATGGCGCCCTTCCATTTTCCAGCGTCCTGCACGGTGAAGTAGTCCTTAATATCATGCGCCTTGAGCTCGGCGATATTTTTATCCATTTCTGCTCGGGTTTTTGCGGGCGACATGTATACCCAATAACCAACTGCATACTCAGTTTGTCGCTGCGTCAGCTTGTCAGCCAGTTTTAATGTGGCTAAAGCTGCTGCGGCACGTATGCTGTCAGTGCCGGAAAACTCTCCCCACTCCAGGCAAACATCAGTAAATGCTCGCTGTTCCTGCGATGTTGCCAATACTGCAGAAGGCAACGAAGCTGCTGGTGCTGGTGCTGCGGTCGGCGCACCCAGCAACTTAATCTTTTCCACGTTCAGCGGCGGCTTATGCTTCAAATCTTTATTTTCACCAATCAATAGTTCGCCCCATTGAATAAATGAAAAAAATATCAAATTCGCCAGCAGCAATATCCAGAATAGCCACTTCATCATTACCTCATTTCTTATCTTGATTTTTAAACATGAAATTTTTTTGTCAGAGAGGCACGAAGTATATTTAAAAGCTAAAAAATAACACTTTCAATATTAATTTTCCTGGCCAATTATTTGCAAGCCACGCAATACCAGATTATCCACCCGCACCAACGGCAATTTGAGATGTGACTGTACATTATCTGCTGCGCCACCGCTTAACAGACAGCGCACGCTCCCATGTACGGCTAACGCCTCGAACTGCAAACGGATGGCGCCAACGGTTGCCTGGATTGAGCCACTGAACATGGCGTCAGCGGTATTGCGTGGAAATACGCGCCAGACACCCTCTGCATGTGCTAATTGGGCAGCGCCTAACGCCAGACTGCTACGCATCATGTCCACACCCGGCAGGATTAGCCCGCCCAAAAATTCGCCTTCGGCAGACAGTGCATCCACCGTAGTTGCTGTGCCACAATTTACCACCAGGCAGGACGCGCGCTCTTGATGCCAAGCTGCGATTAGCGCCGCCCAACGGTCGCTACCCAGCAGCGCAGGGTGTTCATACGGGTTACGCACACCACATTGCTTTATTTGGGCCACGATGAATTCGACAGGACAATGCCATGCTGCACAGGCTGCGGTTAGCAGTTGTGCCATATTCTCGCCAGCAACATTGGATATGAGTATTCTGTCTGGTGGCGGCAATTCCGAAAATGCCATGCTCAATGCTGGCGCATGCGCGCTTTCAAGCACGTTTTGCTGTAACCACAGGCCACCTTCTACCGTGGCCCACTTGATACGACTATTGCCGGCATCAATCAGTAGCATTTTCATGATGCGCGCAAACCAATTTCTCCAGCATTGAATATTTGCATTCCGCCCACCGTTTCCAGAATAAGCGCGCCATTCTCGGTTACGCCTCGCGCAATGCCAGTTTCAGTTTTGCCATCCGGTAACAGCAATCGTACCGTCTGGTTATGCAAAGCGTGATGGCTTTCCCATTCCGCACGGTGCGCCGCAAAACCATTACTGGCGAATTCATGAAGTATTGCCTGCAACTCACGTAATATCACCGCGAATAAATAGTTGCGTTCCGGCACATTAATTCCCGGCATGTTAGCCACCATGTCTTCCAGGCTCGACACCGGTTGATCGATCTGTGACAACAGGTGCTTAGGCGTGGTCAGGTTGAGGCCAATGCCAATTACTACAGCACTTGGCCCCAACATATCACCCTGTGCCTCCAGCAGAATGCCAGCTAGTTTACCGCCATCCCCACCTAGCAAATCATTCGGCCATTTAAGCCGTGCGCTGGTCATGCCAAGCGCATGCAATGCACGGATCAACGCTACTCCAACTGCCAAGCTCAAGCCAGACAGCGCCGACAAATCAAGTTCAAAGCGCCACAACAGCGAGAACGTAAGCGCGTTGCCCAAGCCGGAATGCCATGGCCGCCCCAATCGCCCACGTCCGCCGCTTTGCAGTTCCACCGCCAGCACGCTGCCGCTGGGTGCGCCCTGCGCTGCGCGCTGCAACAACAGCGTATTGCTGGAGGGCAAGCTGTCGAAAATTTCAATCTGAAATTGTCTCGCCTGCTCACCTAGATGGCGAGCAATAAGTCCCGCATCAAGCCATTGCGGCGGATTGTTCAGGCAATAGCCGCGTCCGGGGACGCTGTATAAAGCCAAGCCATAGTCATCTACTCCATGCAAGGCATTACTCACGCTGGCGCGCGATATGCCCAAACGCTGCGCCAGCATTTCCCCGGAATGGAATTTTCCGTCCACCAACAGGCGCAGCAAGGCGAAAGTAAGCGGTTTCATCGTGGTGCATGGGTGCGCCCCACCCATACTTGCACCCACGCTGGCAGCTTTCATTGTGGCAAGCTTTCCGCCGCTTTCTCGCGCGGATTTATAAAATCCAGGATTTCTTGCTTCTGTTTCAGTGCATCCTGATATCCCAGCTCGATCATCGCGCGACAAAAATTCTTTTCGAACAACAGGTAGCTCACCAGATTTGCCCCGCTACGGCGCATCGCGCCTATCCCGCGCAACAGAAAACGGATAGTCCATGGCAAGTTCATGGCATAACGCTCAGCAATTTTCTCAATAGGCTGACTCGGCTCAATCACCAGCACATCAATATGACGCCAATTTATTTGCTGCTGTGCATCTTCCGTCAACATTCCGATCGAATGATTGATGCGCTGCACACGTTCCACGTCCACCTTCAAGCTGTCGAGGAAAATGCTATCCATCACATGGCCGGCAATCTGCGCTAGCGAAGGATAGTCATACGTGCCGTTACGGCTGAGTTGTTCTTCCTCGCTGCGGCCTAAGCCGATGATCAGCACGCGAGTAGCGCCCAAATGCAGCGCAGAGCTGATAGGTGCGATCTGGCGCATTGAGCCATCGCCAAAATATTCGCGGTTGATGAGCACCGCTGGAAAGATAAACGGGATAGCTGAAGAGGCCAATAAATGTTTGAGCTCGATCTTGGTTGGAATGCCAAGACGATGCGCCCGCTTCCAGGGCGGAATCTCCTCCACTCCCTGGTAAAAAGTCACCGAGCAACCCGAACCATATCCCGAAGCAGTGATGCTCAGCGCATCCAGATGTCCTGCATCAATATTCTCCTGGATTTTTTCATAGGGCAGCGTTGTTTCCAGCAACGTCACCATCGGCGAATTATCCAGCAGTGACACCTGCTTCAACTTATCGATACCCATACTGCTCAAGATCAGCCCTGCGAACCAGCG
>JAIOPT010000008.1 GCA_021413765.1 Betaproteobacteria bacterium | reverse complement strand
TGCACCAGCCCAGGCGAGACTCTGCCAGTCCTGGTAGGGGCTCATGGCAAATTGGAAAATGACTACCGGCAGGTTGGCCATGGGCTGATTCATATCGCTGCTCCAGAATTGATTGTTCAGCGAGGTAAACAATAGCGGTGCTGTTTCCCCGCTAATACGCGCCACTGCTAGCAGCACCCCGGTAATAATGCCGGCTCGTGCAGCGCGTAGAGTAACCAGGTTGATCACTTTCCATTGTGGTGCGCCTAGCGCTGCCGCCGCTTCGCGTAAGGTATTCGGCACTAGACGCAACATATTTTCGTTAGTGCGGAAGACGATCGGGAAGACCAAAATGGATAATGCCAGCGCACCGGCCCAGCCGGAGAAGTGCCCAATCTTGACGACGTACATTTCATATATGAACAGGCCGATCACGATAGATGGTGCAGATAGCAGCACGTCGTTAATGAAGCGCGTGGTCGGCGCTAACCAGCCGCGCTGGCCGAATTCCGCCAAATAGGTGCCCGCCAGTATGCCGATAGGGGTGCCGATCAGTGCGGCAAGAAAGGTCATCATTAGGCTGCCGGCAATGGCGTTGAGCAAGCCACCAGTGCTGTTTGGTGGCGGCGTCATTTGGGTAAGCACTGCCATAGTCAGTTGAGGCAGGCCATTTGCCAGCAACGTCCATAAAATCCAGCCCAACCAGAGCAGGCCGAACAGCATGGCCAAGGCCGAAATTCCCAGACCTATGGCATTAATCAGACGGCGGCGTGTGTAGAGTGTCAACATAATCAGGTCGTGGATCCCTCGCGCTTCGTCAGCATGTACAGCATATAACGTGCCAGCGACAACACGATGAAAGTGATCAAGAATAAAATGAGTCCAAGTTCGACCAGCGCTGAGGTATATAGCTCGCCCACTGCCTCATTGAATTCGTTGGCCAGCGCGGAGGAGATGCTATTGCCCGGCATCAGTAGAGAAGCACTCAATTTATGCGCATTGCCGATGACGAAGGTGACCGCCATGGTTTCGCCCAATGCACGCCCCAGGCCAAGCATAATACCGCCAGCCACACCAATCTTGGTATAGGGCAGTACCACATGCCACATCACTTCCCAAGTAGTAGCACCCAAGCCATATGCAGATTCCTTGAGCAGGGTAGGAACGACCTCGAATACATCGCGCATTACCGAGGCAATAAAGGGAATTACCATGATGGCCAGAATGATGCCTGCGGTGAGCACACCTATACCCATGGGGATACCCTGAAACAAAGGGCCAAATACCGGCAGCGGACCAAGTTTTTCAATGAGCCAAGGCTGTACATAGTCAGCAAATAGTGGCGCAAATACAAATAAACCCCACATGCCGTAAATAATGCTGGGGATACCAGCCAGCAGTTCGATGGCAATGCCTAGTGGACGGCGTAACCAGCGTGGCGAAAGTTCAGTGAGAAAAAGCGCGATGCCAAAACTGACCGGGATGGCGATCAGCAATGCGATGCCAGATGTAACCAGCGTGCCAACTATTGGAACGAGTGCGCCAAACTCATTCGTGACCGGATCCCATTCCGCGCTGGTAAAAAACCGGAAATTGAACGTCTTAATGGAGGGTAGGCTACCGATTATCAGTGAAACGATGATGGCAACAAGCAGCAAGAGCACGGCAAATGCAGATAGGCGAGTGACATTGCGGAACAGAATGTCCAGCAAATTATGGCGCTTCATATGAACTTCACGTAAAAACGTCGGCATGATTTTTTAAAAGTGCTCAAAATTTGAGGGAGCCCGGCCCCCTCGAATTTAATCCGGCAAGAATTATATCTTGCAAACACACGCTGCCAGAGCGCTTAAATAGACTATTATTTCCAGATCGCCGTACCCTTGCTATCCTTGACCTGTGATTTCCAAGCGGCACGCACCAGCTTCTGAACTTTTTCCGGCATGGGAACATAATCCAGAGCTTCAGCCGTCTTGCCGCCATTGATGTAAGCCCAGTCGAAGAACTTAAGTACCTCTTTAGCTGTTTCAAGTTTGTCTTGTGTCTTGTGCATCAGAATGAAAGTAGCACCGGTGATGGGCCAGCTTTCTTTGCCTGGTTCATTGGTCAATAGTTCATAAAAACCCGGAGCTTTTTCCCAGTCAGCGTTGGTAGCGGCAGCCTTGAAAGAGCTGTCATCTGGTTTGACAAACTGACCGTCATGGTTCTTTAGTTGTGCATAAGTCATTTTATTCTGCAGAGCATAAGCATATTCCACATAACCGATGGAATTTTTTATGCGCTGCACATAAGATGCCACGCCTTCATTACCTTTGCCGCCAGTGCCTGCTTTCCAGGAGACGGCAGTGCCTTCGCCAACCGCAGATTTCCATTCTGGGCTAACCTTGGACAGATAGTTGGTGAAGATGAAGGTGGTGCCTGAACCATCGGAGCGATGTACTACGGTGATGGTTTCATTGGGCAGTTTAGTGCCCGCATTCAGCGCCATTAGGGCTGGGTCATTCCACTTGGTGATCTTGCCGAGGAAAATATCAGCCAGCACCTTGCCATCCAGTTTGAGCTGCCCGGCTGCAACTCCGGTTACGTTGATGACAGGCACCACGCCGCCCATCACTGCCGGGAATTGCATCAGCCCGTTCTTTTCCAGCTCTTCTGGTTTCAAAGGCATATCTGAGGCGCCAAAATCTACTGTCTTGGCGATAATTTGTTTGATGCCACCGCCGGAACCAATGGATTGATAGTTCAGGCTGATACCGGTTTGAGTTTTATAAGTATCTGCCCATTTGGCGTAAATTGGATAGGGAAAGGTGGCACCTGCGCCGGTGAGGTTAACGGCCGAAGCATTGACGGTTAACGACACAGAGGCGGCAAGCCCAAATATATAAAGAAAACGATTTAGTTTGGTCATATTCTCTCCAAAAATTAGGTACGCTACAGAGTAGCCTCCATAAACTATAGCCATTTTCTATTACATAATTATTACACAGAGTAGCAGTCAGTCGGATACCCCTCCATTAAAAAACTACAAAACAACAAATCTCCCAAGCGATATTTGATGATCATGTTGATGAGGAGCTGAAACGAAGCTTGTATAGAAATAAAAAATGATTTCAGATCAAATTTATCGGGATTGGGATAGACCAAGATTATGTGCATATGCTGATATAGTCTGTTCAACATATCTGGTGACGAAATTTGCAATGGTGATAAAAGCCCACGGCAAGAGAGTTTTTCTAAAAATGTCCCCAAATGAAAAAAATTGGGGGACTTAGGGGCTGGCTATGCGGTGTGTTAAATCTCAGTGTTTGTACCAAGCAGCATTGACTAGATTGGGGTATTCCGGTTTGCCTAGGCTGCCATTATAGCGGCCTAGAGCGCGGAAGAGATCACCTTTTTCCATGTCGAGGTAGTGGCGCAGAATGGTACAACCATATCGCAGGTTGGTGCGCAGGTGGAATAAATTACCCTCGCGTTGGCCGATGAGATTTAGCCAAAACGGCATTACTTGCATATATCCTCTCGCTCCTACGCTGGATACGGCATATTTCTTGAAACCGCTTTCTACTTGAATAAGTCCCAACACTAATTGCGGATCTAATCCGGCGCGCGTGGCTTCGTAATACACAGTCTTGAGGAAGTCCACGCGATAGCCCTCGTCCGGAATGCGTTTTTCCAAGCGGTGCGATGTATTATTCAACCAAGTGTTGTACTCCAGTTGCGATGCAAATGTCAGTGTGGGCGGCGCTTGATCCGAAATGGAGTGGTTTAACGAGGTTTGCACGCTGGCAGATAGAGGTTGGTAGGTTTGCGCGCCGCCGTGTGTTGCTTGAGCAAACAGCAATCCTGCCGCCAGCAAGGGTAGAGTAATGTAATTTGGGTAACATTCTTGAATCGGCCGCATAGCTTTAAGGGGGACTTTAAAAAATCCACCTTTTGCACCTTATGCTTTTTAAGATAGCTATGTTTACGGCAAGTTACTGAAATACTTTAAGGCGATGCTAACCAAAGTTACTGTGGACGCATCAAAATCAGTATGTCCCGTTGTAACCATAAGCGTAGACGAAAGCCCGGTATCCAAACCGTGCGAGCGCAGCGCCCGTTTGTCGCCGGTGGCCGATCGCTATAAGGCTAATTGCACGAACTTAACAATATCTTGCAACGGGATTTGTTGCGCTTCTTCATCGCGCCGCCCTTTGTATTCAACCATGGGCACTTCTTGGTTGAGACCGCGATCCCCGATTACGATACGATGCGGGATGCCAATGAGTTCTAAATCAGCAAACATTACGCCTGGACGTTCGTTGCGGTCATCAAGCAATACTTCAATTCCTGCCGCGCCAATGTCAGCATAAAGCTGTTCAGTCGCTATCCGTACGGCTTCGCTCTTATTGATTCCTATAGGAGCAAGTGCTACTTGGAACGGAGCCATGGCAGCAGGCAGGGTAATGCCACGTTCGTCATAATTCTGCTCTATTGAGGCAGCGACGATGCGCGATACACCAATGCCATAACAACCCATTTCAATGAATTGAGATTTGCCGTTTTCATCGAGGAAATTAGCATTGAGCGCTTCGGAATACGTGGTGCGCAACTGGAAGATGTGGCCAACTTCGATACCGCGACAAAGCTCCAGCGTGCCTTTTCCATCGGGACTGGGATCGCCGGCGACTACGTTGCGGAGGTCATGCACATTGGTTTCATCCAAGCTGATGTCGCGTCCAAAATTTGCGTGAGTGTAGTGGAAGCCGTCGTCATTGGCTCCACAGACAAAATTACTCATGGCAGCAGCAGCATGATCAGCCAAGATTCGCACGACCGAATTGACCGGGCCAATGTAACCGGTGCGACAGCCCATGTTCTGATGGATTTCATCGTCGCTGGCGAAACGGAATTCGCCTAGTATTTTGGTTGCCTTGATTTCGTTCAGCATATGGTCTCCGCGTAGCAGAAGCAGGGTAAAGTTGCCACCGGCATCCATTATGGCGATTGTCTTTAGCACTTGTTGCGGCGTCACATTCAAGAAAGTGGCGACGTTTTCGATTGTTTTTTGTCCGGGCGTAATGATTTTCTGCAAATTTTCGCTGGCAGCCGCGCGCAAGATGTTTGGTGCGATGGCCTCAGCTAGTTCCACGTTAGCGGCATAATCGGAAGTGGGACAGAATGCCAAGCCGTCTTCGCCAGAATCGGCTAGCACATGGAATTCATGTGAGCCACTGCCGCCAATGGCGCCTGTATCCGCCGCAACGGCTCGGAATTGGAGGCCAAGACGGGTGAAAATGCGGCTGTAGGTGTCATACATCACCCGGTAGGTTTGTTCCAGGCTGTCAAAGCTGGCATGGAATGAATAAGCATCTTTCATTACAAATTCACGTGCACGCATTACACCAAAACGGGGGCGCACCTCGTCCCGGAACTTGGTCTGGATTTGGTAGAAATTCACTGGTAACTGACGATAGCTTTTTATTTCACGGCGTGCGATATCAGTAATAACTTCTTCGTGAGTGGGACCAAAGCAAAATAAATTGTCATGGCGATCTTTAATTTTGAGCATTTGCGGACCAAATACTTCCCAGCGCCCGGTTTCTTGCCAAAGTTCGGCTGGCTGTACTGCAGGCATTAGCAGCTCTATGCCACCCCCATTATTCATTTCTTCGCGTACCACGGCTTCCACTTTGCGCAACACGCGTAGGCCTAACGGCATCCATGTGTACAGGCCGCTAGCCAGTTTCTTGATGTAGCCGGCGCGTAACATCAAACGATGGCTAACTAGTTCGGCTTCGGAGGGAGCTTCTTTCTGGGTGGAGATGAAAAATTGTGAAACGCGCATGATGGAATGTTTGTCGAAAAAATTATCAGGGTGCTAATTTTACAGCGAACGAAGTAAGCATGCTGTACCGATTGTGATAAGGTGGCTTTCAATATGGTGTGAAATGTGAAAAAATTCGCCCTATCTAAATTAATTTAACAGGTGGCGAAGATGATTGATCGGGATGGTTACCGCCCCAACGTCGGCATCATTCTGTCTAACGCTAAGAATCAGGTATTCTGGGGCAAGCGCATCAGGCAACATGCGTGGCAATTCCCGCAAGGTGGCATTCAGTGTGGTGAAACACCTGAACAAGCGATGTATCGGGAATTGCAGGAAGAAGTAGGTTTGCAGTCTTGTCATGTTCAGATACTTGGCCGCACGCGTGAATGGATACGCTATGAAGTACCGCAACATTGGGTTAAGCGTGAATGGCGTGGCAGTTACAAGGGGCAGAAGCAGATATGGTTTTTGCTGCGACTGGTCGGACGCGATTGTGATGTCTGTTTGCGTTCTTCCGTTCACCCCGAGTTTGATGCCTGGCGTTGGAACGATTACTGGGTCGAGATGGAAAGTGTGATTGATTTTAAACGGGATGTTTACCGTTTAGCATTGAATGAGTTGGTTCGCTATTTGCCGCCAACCAACAATTTTTCTGGAGGGAATGCAGCCAAAAAAATTTCTAGCAATGTTTGAGCTACCGCCATGGCTATATGGGATTTGGATTGATACTTGATCTATATATGCATTTAAAATGCGTTATATTGAGTCAAGTGGTAGCGCTTGCACTTCATTGAATTTATATCGTCGAAGATCTCAGACAAGCCCGCGCTGAGCTTGCCGGATAGCTCAGGGCAGGCTTAGTACCTCAGTTCAACTACGTATCTTGCTTATGTGTTGGTTAACTGTCGGCACATACACAGATAGTTTTTGTCTACCTTAAGGTTAAACCTACGTAACGTAATTAATCCCACAGTCTTTCTGCGGCACAAATAAATTGGTGCAATATTTGTTTTGCTCAAGCCAGCGGGATACTTGGAGAGGTGAAGGTTATAAAAATCTTAAGTTGTAAGTCGCCTTAACCCGAGCGATAGTTTTTAACTAAACTTTATTAAAGCTTTACTATGTTCTATTTTGCTGGCAAGCATAGTGCTGCGATTCATAATTCCATTAGATATTTATAGAAAAAATGCACTACATCAAGCATTCATTGGCGATTGCTCTACGAGTTATAGTTTTGAAGGGACGGTATGCGCCATTTTAAAATTTCATTTTTAATTGCTTTTGTGGGCCTTGGGTTTGCTGCATGGTGGGGATATAGCCGCGGTGGTTGGATGGTCGCACTTGAAGCTCTTGGGATTGCCGCTATCCTTTGCGTTATGGAGGTATCGCTCTCCTTTGACAATGCCGTCGTCAATGCTTCTGTGCTGAAAAGCTGGAACAAATTCTGGCAGGACATCTTCTTGACAATCGGAATGCTGATCGCTGTGTTCGGCATGCGATTATTTTTTCCGCTTGTGATTGTTGCGCTCGCGGCTGACCTCGGACTAATAGAGGTGTGGAATATGGGGCTGAACAATCCCGATGAATATGCGCTCCATTTGATCAACCATCATGCTGAAGTGGCCGCGTTTGGAGGGGTTTTTCTATTACTGGTGTTTCTTAACTTTCTGCTGGATGAAAAAAAAGAGTTACATTGGCTTGGTCATATAGAAGAAAAAATTGCCACCTTTGGTAAAGTGGCATCAATCTCGGTAATGATTGCGCTTGGCACACTGTTGGCCTGTATGACTATGGTCGAGGAGGGCAAGCAACTGGTGGTGCTAGTCGCCGGCCTTTGGGGCGTACTATCCTACGTCGGTGTAGACGTGATTAGCAGTCTTCTTGAAAAGGAAGAAGATGACGCAAAAGTCAGCGATGTTATTAAGCGCGGCGGGATAGGTGGTTTTCTGTATCTGGAGGTACTGGATGCTTCATTTTCTTTCGATGGAGTGATCGGGGCATTTGCCATTACCAAGGATATTGTCATCATCATGATTGGCCTTGGTATTGGCGCGATGTTTGTGCGTTCAATGACTGTATTTCTAGTACGTAAAGAAACCCTTGATTCGTATGTGTACCTTGAGCATGGTGCGCATTATGCGATCGGAATTTTGGCTGTCATTATGCTTGCTAGTATGAAGTACCATATACCTGAGATTATCACTGGTTTCGTAGGGGTGGTTTTCATTGCTGCCGCGCTATGCGCTGGCTTATGGGGAAATCCTTGACGATATTGAGCTGCATTTGCAGTACCGGCACGATAACCAGTTGAGCTATGCGTTCCAGAGGCATTAGTGTAAACGGGTGCTGTCCTCGGTTCCAGATAGAAATGAATATCTGCCCTTGATAGTCGGAATCGATTAGTCCGACTAAATTGCCCAGCACAATACCATGTTTATGTCCAAGCCCAGAGCGCGGCAAGATCATCGCGGCGCACTGCGGGTCGGCTAGGTGAATTGCTATGCCGCTCGGGATGAGCTCGCATTGGCCGGGCTGAATAATCATGCTCTGGTCAATGCAAGCGCGCAAATCTATTCCCGCCGATCCGGGCGTGGCGTAAGTGGGCGGGTGCTCATGCAAGCGCGGGTCGAGAATTTTCACATCCACATTTTTTTTCATAGTTAATTATCCTCGCCGATAAAGTTTGATTATGTGCTGCAACAAAGCTCGCGCCAGTGTGAGCTTATCCGCGCGCGGCAATACATGCTCGCCCGCATCATCAAATAAAATCAGCTCGTTGTCATCTGCTCCAATTGCTTGTTGTACTAGATTGGCGGCGAGTAGTGGAATTTTTTTGGTTTTGCGCTTCGTTTTAGCGTATTCGTGCAGATTGTGGCTTTCGGCCGCGAAACCCACGCAGAATGGTGGTTTTGGAAGTCCGGTGACATATCCCAAGATATCTGGATTGGGTAATAGTTTCAGCATTAATCCGCCGGTACTCTTCTTGATTTTTTGTTCGGTCGGTTGTGTTACACGATAATCGGCCACGGCTGCCACGGCAATGAAAATGTCGGCATCTGCAATATGCTTTTGGACTGCATCGAACATTTCCGCCGCGCTGGTGACATTCACCAGAGCGGCACCATGGGGGCTGGATAAGGCTGTAGGACCGGAAATCAATGTAACCTCCGCACCTAGTTCCAGCGCGGCCTGTGCGATGGCATAGCCCATCTTGCCGGAGCTGCGATTAGTAATGCCACGTACTGCATCTATTGCTTCGTAGGTTGGCCCAGCAGTCAGCAGAACTTTCACACCAGATAGCAATTTTGGCTGAAAAAATGTGAGCACAGCGCGTGCTAACTCTGTGGGTTCCAGCATGCGCCCCATACCTTCCTCACCACATGCTTGCGTACCGTTAACAGGGCCTAAAATAGTGACACCATCAGCAACAAGTTGCTGGATATTGCGTTGCGTGGCTGGACTTTCCCACATTTGTCGATTCATTGCAGGGGCGACTAGCAACGGACAATTGCGAGCCAGGCATAGCGTGGAAAGCAGGTCATCGGCCAAGCCGTGCGCCAACTTGGCGATGAAATCAGATGTGGCCGGCGCAATCATGATGGCATCGGCGGCACGGCTTAGACCAATATGTGCCATATGATTAGCTGTGTGCTCGCCCCACTGATTGGTGAACACCGGTTTGCCGGATAGTGCCTGCATGGTGACCGGTGTGATGAAGTGGCACGCAGCTTCAGTCATCACAACCTGTGTCTGTATGCCCTGGTTTACCAACAGGCGAGTTAGTTCTGCGCCTTTATAGGCGGCAATACCTCCGGTGAGGCCAAGCACAATACGCTTTGTTTGAATTTGTTCCATAATGCTGTGCATCTTAGCAAAAACTACTGTTCTTTATCAAAAAAACCACGGTGCTTAGGCAAGGGAGAGCAATGGGAATTAATAATTGGCCGGAGGGAGAGCGGCCGCGGGAGAAGTTAATCCAGCGTGGTGCGGCTGCACTCTCGGATGCTGAGCTGCTGGCAATATTTTTGCGTACTGGTGTAGTGGGCAAAAGCGCGGTGGATTTGGCGCGAGACCTGCTCACCCAGTTTGGCACGCTTACCCGTTTATTTGCCGCTAGCCAAGAAGAGTTTTGCACTATATACGGTATGGGGCAGGCCAAATATGCTCAGTTGCAGGCCGTGCTGGAAATGTCGCGGCGTGCCTTACAAGAGGTAATGCGCATGGGCGATGCGCTTAACTCGCCGGGCGCGGTACGCGATTATCTTCAATTGCTTTTATGTGGCCGCGAACAGGAAGTGTTTATGGTTGTATTTCTCACCGCACAAAACCGAGTGATTGCATCAGAGGAAATGTTCCACGGCACACTCACTCAAACTAGCGTGTATCCGCGCGAAGTGGTTAAACGCGCGTTATATCACAACGCGGCTGGAGTCATCTTGGCACATAATCACCCTTCAGGCGTGGCTGAACCCAGCCAGTCCGATCGATTGCTTACCGACACGCTTAAACAGGCACTCGCGCTGGTGGACGTGCGCGTGCTAGATCACTTTATCGTGGCAGGAACCGGGTGTTTGTCATTTGCAGAGCGAGGAATGCTGTAATTGGCTGTTAGCAGGCTGCTGAAAACTCCTTGGTTTGTTTTCCTTACCAGTGCAACAATAATTCAGCTAAATTTTTGTTTTTTTGTAAATTTCTGGCGCATTACAAATAGCTGCTTCATTCTAATCAGGTTGTAATTGGTTGCTATGAACAAGAATGGTTGGTTCACGAACTTTTTGTCAAAAGATGGTCAAACCGTCAAATTACCTTGAACAGTAAATGCAAAACAAAGGAATGGAGGGGGGTGTTGAGTATGAAAATGCCAATGTGCCAATAAATATGTTCGTTGCAAAGAGAAATATTAGCGGCAAAGTGGATATACTCCTTGCAGTTTTCTTAGGCGAATATAACAATGCGTCCCAATTTTTTAGAATGGAGATTTCATGAAGTCAGTTTATGTTTTGTTCCTGTTAATTATATCTCTCGCGGCATCCGTTAACGCACGCGCGGCCGGGTCCGTGTTGAGCGTCAATTGTCAAGGTGAGGATGTGGGGGCAGAAGTGTTGGTTAACGGCAAATTTAAAGGCGAATGCCCGTTAGATATAAAGGTACCTGTTGGCAAATTGAAGCTGAAGGTGCAAAAGAAAGTTGATGCCTTTAGTGATCGAATTTTTGAAAAAGAAATTCGTATGGGCGATGACGTAGTAAAAAAGATCGACGTGATATTGGGCGCGGCGCAGCTTAACGCCAAAGGTAAACGGCAAAAACCTCAGGTGTCAGCCTTGGAAGATAAGGCAAAAACATTACAGGAAGATAAGAAGAAATGTGTTGAATGTCCCGAGATGGTGCCGATTCCAGGTACCAATTTCGCCATGGCAAAATACACAGTCACGTTCCAAGACTGGGATGCCTGTGTGGTAGATGGTGGCTGTAACGGTTATCGTCCTTCGGATAAGGAGTGGGGGCGTGACAATCGTCCTGTGATTAATGTGAGCTGGAATGATGCTCAGGCTTATATTAAATGGCTATCGAACAAGACCGGTAAACCGTATCGTCTACCGACTGAACAGGAATGGGAAATCGCTGCGCGAGCGGGCACTACTACCGAATATTATTGGGGTATTTTTCCATTTGGAGATTCGGCCTCTAGTGCTAATGCTAACTGTAATGCGTGTGGAAGCAAGTGGGACAACAAAACAACCGCGCCAGTTGGCAGTTTCAAGCCCAACGGTTTTGGTCTATACGACATGTCTGGCAATGTGTGGCAATGGACGGATAGTTGTTGGGAAGGTGACTGCAAGAAGCGAGTGCTTCGTGGAGGCTCATGGAATGACACTACGACAAACATTCGCATAGCTACCCGTTTCAAGGATGATATAACTGAACGTTACCATATCAGCGGATTTAGACTTGTCATGACGCTGAAATAAAAAAATTCAGGATTAGCATTTTGCTCTTGTCTCAAATGAATGGGCATATAAAATGGCAGTTGTTGAATGGGATGGTATGGGTAACCAGAATAAATTTTAAGTCTGGGCCCTTATTCAAAATCTTGTGCACTAATGAATAAAACCTCATTAAAATAGATCAAAAGTGCCTTAAGAGTCTGCCCATTTTTTATTTTTTAACGGAGATTTCATGAAATCAATTTATTATTTGTTCTTGTCAGTTTTGGCTGCATCATCTGCTAACGTTTATGCGGCTGGCTCCGTACTGAGCGTTGTTTGCAAAGGTGATGATGTAGGTGCCGAAATTTTGGTTAATGGAAAATTTAAGGGCGAATGTCCGTTGGATATAAAGGTGTCTATGGGCACGCTGAAGCTGAAGGTGCAAAAGAAAGTCGATGCCTCTAGTGATCGCATATTTGAACAAGAAGTCCGCGTGGGCGATGGCGTAGTAAAAAGAGTTGAAGTGTTATTAGGCGCGCCGAAACTCAACGCCGAAGGCAAACGGGCCAAATCTGAGCGATCGAAAACTGCTAAGGCTGAGGATAAAAAAGTAGAAGAAACGCTTAAAGAATGTACCTTCTGCCCTGAAATGGTGCCGATTCCAGGCTCGGATTTTGAGATTGGAAAATATACCGTCACATTCGATGAATGGGATGCATGCGTGGATGATGGTGGTTGTAATGGCTATAAACCATTAGATGAAGAATGGGGACGTGGCAAGCAACCCGTGGTTAATGTGAACTGGAATGATGTTCAAAGCTATATTGTGTGGCTATCGAACAAGACTGGTAAAACCTACCGTCTACCGAGCGAACATGAATGGGAAATTGCCGCGCGAGCCGGTACTACCACTCAGTATTACTGGGGAGATGAACTTGGATTTCATAATGCCAATTGTCATGGTTGCGGTAACAGGTATGAGAAAAAGAAATCCGCCCCAATGGCAGTGGGAAGTTTCAAGCCTAATCCCTATGGTCTGTATGACATGTTAGGCAACGTGTGGCAATGGACGGACGGTTGTCGGGAAGGTGATTGCTCGAAGCTGGTTCTTCGAGGTGGATCTTTTGAATATGGTGCAGAGTTTCTAAACGTGAGCTATCGCGAGGGAATCGAAGCTACGGAACGTATTAACAATCTTGGGTTTCGCATTGCCAGGACACTGCCATAAATTAGCATCTTAATATAGAGCGGGTCATCTCAAATAGGTTGGTTCTCATCCATATAAACAACCGAATTTTGGGACTGCCCGCCGAATATTTTGGTCAGCAGGAGCTCGTTGTAAACCGCTACCGTTGACTGAAATTCGGGCGATTCTCTCTTCGTCCCTCCTTGGAAGTTATCTGCCTCACCATAGTCCAGAAAACGTTCATAACGTGAATGCGCACTGAGGATTTTGCGTGCATGCTTGATCGGGCAAAAATATTCTTCGGTGCGTGCCGTGATTTCGCGTGCGTAGGCGAGCAACCCAACAGCATATGAGCAATACATGCAGTGCATTTTTTCAAGGATATTCAGATATGCCAAGTGCTGATGATCCAACACTAAATAGTCCGCGCGTCTTACTTTAGATATTCTGTAGACAGGAAAACAGGTTAACTGGTAGAAGCTGATGCATAGGTCTAAAAAGAGTAGAGGGACAGCCAATCCGTAAATAATGGGCATGGTGAAATAATTTTGTGGCCGGACAGTCATAAACCAGCGCAGCACGCCTAGTTTGGCAATCTGGTGCGACTCCTTGATTTCTTGCTCGAATACGACACGTTTGCCGTCGACTTGATATCGAAGGCGACCATTCTGTTCTTCGACAGCCGTACTTAGTTCATTTTCTAGGGCAGCTATCTGGTCGCAAATCTTGCGAATCTTGTTGTTGCTCATGGCGACCCTTTCTGGCATGTGCGGACAAAATGCGCATTAATGCTTGTAGAACGAGAGTATAAGCACAATCGGCCATATTTGATGCCTGCTTAAGGTTCTTTAGTGCAATATGTTTCCAAAAAATGCCCGAATCAGATCATAGTCTGATCACGACCGGCAAAAATGTGCCCGAAGACTTCGATATAGTGATAACCTTTTACAATTAAGCCAATCAAGCGCTTGGAATTGCCGTATGACGACTAGTAAGGCATCAAAGAAGGCCAAGTCAAAATCCCCGGTGATTCCGGTCAGCCCCGTCGCTTCAGCAAAAAATGTCCCGGACGCGCTATTTCAGATTGTCGGCATGGGTGCCTCCGCTGGTGGTTTGGAAGCCTTCGAACAATTCTTCCGCAGTGTTCCGCCCGACAGCGGCATGGCCTTCGTGCTGGTGTCGCATCTCGATCCAAGCCACGTCAGCATTCTTACCGAAATCTTGCAGCGCACCACAGCCATGCCGGTGGTCGAGGTAGAGGACCAGATGGCCGTGGCACCCAACGGCGTCTATGTCATCCCGCCCAACCGCGATATGGCCATCTTCCACGGCGTGCTGCAACTAAGCGTACCGGAGCAACCGCGCGGACTGCGCATGCCGATTGACGCCTTCCTGCGTTCCCTGGCCGATGACCAGGGAGAAAATGCCATTGGAATCATCCTGTCCGGCACCGGCACCGACGGCACGCTGGGTCTGCGCGCGATCATTGGCGCCGGCGGCGTCTCGCTGGTACAGGAACCGGCCACGGCGAAATACGACGGAATGCCGGCCAGTGCCATCCAGGCCGGCTACGCCACCCATGTCCTCCCGGTCGAAAAAATGCCACAAGTGCTGCTGGCCGGCATGCGCACCTTGGCCGTCCGTCCGGAAACGCCACCTGCCCCGGTTGCGATGGGCGGCATTAATCGCATCCTGATGCTGTTGCGTTCAAGCACCGGCCACGACTTTTCGTCCTACAAAAAGAGCACGATCGGCCGCCGCATCGAGCGGCGCATGTTGCAGCACAACATTGAGGACACCGAAACCTATGCCCGCTACCTC
This sequence comes from Betaproteobacteria bacterium, assembly GCA_021413765.1. Taxonomy (GTDB): domain Bacteria; phylum Pseudomonadota; class Gammaproteobacteria; order Burkholderiales; family Gallionellaceae; genus Nitrotoga. The sequence continues at coordinate 31,205 of JAIOPT010000008.1, read as the reverse complement.
AAGGAGAATCCTACCGAGGTGAAATTGCTGTTCAAGGAATTGCTGATCAATGTCACCAGCTTCTTCCGTGACGCGGAGGCCTTTGTTACCCTGAAGCGCGACATCTTGCCGTTGTTGTTCGAGGGTAAACCGGAAGATTATGTATTCCGCGTCTGGGTGGCAGGCTGCGCCACGGGCGAGGAAACCTACTCCATTGCCATGCTGCTGCGCGAGTTTATGGACGAGACCCGGCAGGAATTAAAAGTCCAGATTTACAGCACTGACATTGACGATGGCGTCATTGCCGTGGCACGGGCCGGCATCTACCCGCCCAATATCGCCCAGGATATGGATCCGGCGCGGCTGCGCCGCTTCTTCGTCAAGGAAGAAGCGGGCTACCGCGTTAAGAAGGATATCCGCGAGTTGGTGGTATTCGCCACCCAAAACATCATCAAGGACCCGCCCTTCACCAGGCTCGACCTGCTCAGTTGCCGCAACGTCATGATTTACCTGGAACCGGAACTGCAAAACCGCCTCATCCCGGCTTTTCATTATGCCCTCAAGCCGGGTGGCGTGTTGTTCCTCTCGTCCTCGGAGAGCATCGGCAATCACACTGAGTTGTTCGAGTCGCTCAACCGTAAGTGGAAACTCTACCGTGCCATCGGTACTGCCGATTCCACTCGTTCAGGACTATCCGGCGGATTATTATGGACCAGGAATCCCAACGTAAATGAGCCCGCTGAATTGACAATAAAGTCTAAGAAAACCGATTTCGCCGAAATGACGAAGCGGGTACTGCTACAGTCCTTTGCGCCCGCTTCAGTGGTAACCGACCTGAAGGGCAATATTATTTACGTGCATGGCGATACCGGAAAATACCTGCGCCCGCCACCCGGCCAGGCAACGCTCAACGTGGTGGACATGGCACGCGATGGCCTGCAACTGGAATTGCGCGCCATCCTGAACAGTGTCGGCCAAGGTGAGTCGACCGTGAGTCGGGAAATATCGGTCAAGAGCAACGGTGGTTCCCACGTCGTGAGAATCAGCCTACACCCGATGGTTGACTCGGATGCCAGCAGAAAATTGCTGCTTATAAGCTTCCAGGACATGGCGCATCCGGAATCCGACAAACCAGGACGCAGCACAGGTGCCGCCCCAGGGCATGACGAACTACGGCGCGTAAAAGAACTGGAGCACCAGCTGGCTTATGCCAAAGAGAACCTGCAGGCCACCATTGAGGAACATCAGGCCTCCAACGAAGAATTGAAATCCACCAACGAAGAGTTGCAATCCACCAACGAAGAACTCCAATCCACCAATGAAGAATTGGAAACCTCCAAAGAGGAATTGCAATCCGTCAATGAAGAACTGATCACCGTGAATGCCGAATTGCAATCCAAAATCGAGCAACTCTTCGGGATGCAGAGCTACATGAAAAACCTGATCGACAACATCAACGGCGGCACCATTTTTCTCGACGCGCACCTGAAAATAAAACGTTTCACTCGTGAGGCGGCGCAAATCTATCGCCTGGTCGCAACGGACTTGGGCCGGCCATTGTCCGACATCAAGTCGAACATCCAGGACGAAAACCTGCTCGCCGAAGCCCAAGCCGTGCTGGATTCCCTGACGCCTCATGAGCATGAGGTACGTACCGTCGACGGTGCGTGGTACCTGGTGCGCATCCAGCCTTACCGGACGCTGGAAAACGTAATCGATGGCGTGGTGCTGACATTCACTGACATCAGCAAGCGCATTGCGGCCGAGGCGGCGGAAAAATTGGCGCTGAAACTGGCCGAGGGCATTGTCGATACCGTGCGCGAACCGCTGATCGTACTAGATGAAAAACTGAAAATCATATCCGCCAGCCGCTCATTTTATCGCGACTTCCAAACCACACCAGAAGATACCGTGGGTCGCCCGATCTACAACCTGGGAAATAAGCAGTGGGATATCCCGAAATTGCGCGAACTACTAGAAAAAATCCTGCCGCAGAACCAGAGTTTTGAAGGCTACGAGGTGGAACACGATTTTCCCGCCATTGGTCATCGCCGCATGCTGCTCAACGCCCGCCGCATCATCGACAACACCGGCGATACCAAGATGATCTTGCTGGCGATAGAAAATATTCCATAGGAACATCGGATGGAATTGGTCAGGTGCGGGGTTCACTTCGCGCACAGATCTTCTGTCCTGAGGGTAACCGCATCAAATGGGCGTATACCGGGCGAATTCATTCGTCCTACATAAAGTTGGATTTAACCAGGCTGTCGTCAGGAAAACATATATGAGCAAAAAATCCATCGGGCCAGAGCTGCTGCGCAAGAAAGCTGAAATGCAACTTGTCCGCGCATCTGCAAAGGAAGGGATTCCGCGCTCTGCCGAGGAACTTCTGCACGAGCTTCGGGTGCATCAGGTTGAACTGGAGATGCAGAACGAGGAGTTGCGGCAAGCGCAGGTTGAACTGGAAAAGTCTCGCGACCTATACGTGGATTTTTATGATTTCTCTCCCGTCGGCTATATCACTCTTAACCAAGAGGCCATAATCGATGAAATCAATCTTACCGGTGCCAAGCTGCTCGGAATTGAACGCAGCAAGCTATTGCACCGCCGCTTCGTTACTTTCATTACCCCAGAAGATCATGACCGTTGGAATCTCCATTTTCAGACTGTGCTAAAACATGACGATAAAAAGGATTGTGAATTATTGCTCCAGCGCAACGACGGATCAAGCTTCTTTGCCCAGTTGCATAGCTTGCGTCTGAACAGTGATGCAAAGAAATCAGCGGTGCGCATGGTAATGACTGACATCACCGAGCGCAAGCAAACCGATGAAAATCTTCGCATTGCCGCCGTCGCCTTTGAATCACAAGAAAGCATGATGGTCACCGATGCCAACAGTGTGATCCTGCGAGTCAACAAGGCATTTACCGAAACCACCGGTTTTTCAGCCGAGGAAGCAGTGGGCCAGACATCGCGCTTGCTCCAGTCTGGTTTATACGATGCGGACTTCTATCGTGCGATGTGGGAGACTATCCAGCTAACTGGAACATGGCATGGGGAAATCTGGGGCCGACGCAAAAGTGGTGAGCTGTATCCCAAATGGCTGACCATCACCGCCGTTAAAGGGGACGACGGAGCCGTTACCCATTATGTCGGAGCAGACATTGACATTACAGAACTAAGTGAGGCCAAAGCTGCTGCAGAGAAGGTTAATGTTGCAAAATCTGAATTCATTTCCCGCATGAGTCATGAGCTGCGCACTCCGCTCAATGCCATCCTCGGTTACGCCCAATTGTTGGAGCTGGGCCCACCCGAGCTAACTCCCGTTCAAATGACTAGGCTTAAAGAAATCCTTCGTGGTGGATGGTATTTGCTGGACTTGATCAACGAAATCCTGGACCTGACATCGATTGAGTCCGGCAAATTGTCGCTTTCGCCAGAGAGCGTGCCATTGCATGAAATTCTGCTCGAATGCAGAAACATGGTGGAACCGCAAGCGAAATTGCGCGGTATTCAATTGAATTTTCACCAGCTCGACCATGCACAGTTTATCTATGCCGACCGAACTCGTGTAAAGCAAATTTTGATTAACCTGCTGTCCAATGCGATTAAATATAACCGTGAGCATGGAACAGTTGAGTTGAAATACAGCATCAGTTCTTTGAATCATGTTCGGGTCAGCGTTAAGGATACTGGTGAGGGCTTACCCCCGGAAAAGGTTGAGCAACTATTCCAGCCATTTAATCGTCTCGGGCAAGAATCCAATGCAGTCGAAGGGACTGGTATTGGTTTGGTGGTAGCCAAGAAACTGATAGAACAAATGGGTGGCACTATCGGTGTGAAAAGCACTGTAGGTGAGGGAAGTGTGTTCTGGTTTGAACTGGCTGTGGCGAAGGTGTAATTGGTTTTATGTAAACGGTCAGTTGGCTGGAAACTGTCAGCATGAAGGAGCAGCAATGACCGAACCGAAGAGTAGCAAACGAGTTAAGGCAATGCTTAACAAGTCCCTCCGTTCGGGCTGAGCTTGCACCGTTCGCGGTGAGCCTGTCGAACCGTTACACCATCCAGTTCGATGAACGGATTTTACCGAGTTTATCGAAACCCCGTTTACACAAAATCCCGGACACCCCTGATATGAGCCATATCAAGACAGGTTTCTCATGGGTCCTTGCATAACACGCAGTGAACATAGAAAATAATTAACTCACGCATTAAAAATTGACGAGTAAATTATTATGACCGAACGAACAAATCTTCCAGCCAAAGTAACTACTCAGGACGTTGTTGTGCATTTAGGGCAAGGTGGTGGCCTTGTTGCGCGCGGAATGGCGGCAGTTATGAGAAGTAATGATCCCTCACTGGCAGAAGACTACGACGCGCTTTATCGCCAAGCACGGGATGCCTATAACCATATTACTGAGCTTGGCGATAAATCAGGCTTTGGTATCGTCTGGACACGCAGTGATCTCGATGATCTGAAAGACGCCTTGGATGCCTTTAAACAATTGGCGGATAGACAATATGGTAAAGCCTATTTCCCATTATCGCTTCTCTACAATGGTGGGCGGAGCTTTCCCGCGCACAAGGAACACGCTCAGCATTTCGCAAGGCTGGCTTTTGACTGGTGTATTGCCAACCAAAACCAAAATGATCCTGAAATATGGAATGATTTAGGTAGGCTATATTGGCTCGGGGAAGTGGTCGAGACAGACTACGAGCAGGCGCTCTATTGGTATCAAAAGGCGGCAGAAAGCGGGCTTGAGCAGGCGCAATATAATCTGGGGGGCATGTACTTCAACGGGCAGGGCGTAATGCAGGATTATCAGCAGGCACTGTTATGGTACCTCAAGGCCGCAGAACAAGGACATACGCGAGCACAATATGCTCTAGGTACCATGTACTACGACGGGCAAGGGGTTGTGCAGGACTATGAGCAGGCTATGTCCTGGTATCACATGGGGGCAGAGCAAGGAAATGCATGGGCGCAACAATCTCTCGGATATATGTACGAGAAGGGTCAAGGCACCCCACAGAATTACGAACTTGCTTCGCTCTGGTTTCGCAAAGCCGCAGAGCAGGGGCTTGCACGAGCGCAATTCAATTTGGCAGCCATGAACAACAGCGGCCAACTGGTTGCGCAAGACCACGAACAGGCTAAATTTTGGTATCTAAAGGCTGCCGAGCAGGGACATGCGCGGGCACAATATGAGCTAGGCATTATGTACAGCAAAGGCCAAGGCGTTACACAGGATTATCAGCAGGCCGCGTATTGGTATCTGAAAGCCGCAAAGCAGGGACATGTGCGGGCGCAATATGCAGTAGGAACCACGTTCAGCAAAGGCCGGGGCGCGCTCCAGGATTATCAACAGGCTGCATTCTGGTATGGAAAAGCTGCAGAACAGGGGCATGCGGAGGCACAATTCAGTCTGGGATTCTTGTATGAAAAAGGCCAAGGCGTTACACAGGATTACCAGCAGGCCGTGTCCTGGTATAACAAAGCCGCAGAACAGAAGCACGCTTTGGCTCAATTAAATCTAGGTTACTTGTACAACAATGGATTGGGGGTTGCTCAAGATGATCAACAGGCTGTGTTTTGGTTTTTAAAGGCTGCAGAGCAGGGGGATATACAAGCGCAATACACGCTAGGCATTATGTACGACAACGGCCAGGGCGTTACACAGGATGATCAGCAGGCGGTATTTTGGTACGGCAAAGCCGCAGAGCAGGGACATGCAGAAGCACAATTTAATCTGGGATTCATGTACAGCACAGGCCGGGGTGTTATACGGGATGACCAGCAGGCTGCGTCCTGGTATCGCAAGGCTGGACAACAAGGCGAAACCAGAGCGTTGGAGCAATTGAAGGTGCTAGGGATTAGCAATAGAGAGCAAATCAATCGCGCCGCGTGGGAGAAACTTAACGAATTCACTCTTGGTTGGCAAACACCAGAATGAAGCTCACTTTAGATGAGGAGCTTATCCGTCTGGTGAGCGATCAGGCCAAGCTTGCAGAGCAGGTTATTTCGGCTGAGTTGGAACTGGAAACAGCTAAAACGGAAACAGCACAGTTCCAGCGCCGTTATTATGAGATGGTTGGGCGATTCTATGCTCAGTTAGATGAACTGGACGCGCAAATTGCGAACGCACAGGCGGGGCTATCCCCGGATGATGCAGCTGCTCAAGACCATGCACAGGCCGCGCAGGAGCAGGCTAGAAAGTCGGCTGAAGAAGCCGGTTTGATAGAGGCTCAGCCACTTCCACCACCGGTGATTACGCCGCAACTCAAGCAGGCATTCCGGCGTGCCGCCATGATGATGCACCCCGACCGTGCCACTACGGAGCCCGAGCGCCTGCGCCGCCACGGGTTGATGATAAAGTTGAACCTTGCCTATGAGCGTGGTGATCAGCAGGCCATTGAAAAGCTGGTGCTGGAGTTTATTCAGGATCCCGGGATGCGGGAGGTTGAGGATCCCGAATTAATTGCTGATCAGGGCGTGGAATTAAGAGTTTTGCAAACCGTCCGTCGTACTGGGCAACTACGCCGCCGCATGGATGAAATTCAGGAAGAATTGCAAGAAAAAAAACAATCGGATATTTATAAGCTAAAAATAACAATTGAAAGAGCTGAATTGAGGGGCGGTGATCCTTTGGGCGACTTGGCGGAACAGTTACTACAGGAGTTGGCTGAGCGAAGAATTCGACTAGAGGAAATTGCTTAGGATTTATGCGAACGGAATTTTAAATTCCGTCGATTTAATCCATGAAAGAGTTGACATAAGAACGTTCGTTCCATAGAATGAATCGCTATGAAAAACAATACTGATTACCTTGCCAAGCTTCAGGACTATTATGCTGACAACGGCGTATTGCCGCCATATTCTACTATTATGTTGTTGATGGGATTTAAATCAAAATCGCCTGTGGCCGCTTTGGTGGCCAGATTGAAGCTGGCGGGTTTTCTTGAGGCAACACCTGAAAAGCGCCTTAAGCCAGGCAAACGTTTCTTCGAACGGCCCATCTATGACAGTGTGCGTGCGGGATTTCCTAGTCCGGCAGGGGATATGAGCCATGACACCCTCAGCATTGATGAGTATCTTGTTAGCCACCCGTCCAGTACTGTATTGGTGACGGTCAAGGGCGATTCAATGATTGATGCTGGCATTATGCCAGGCGATACCGTGATAGTAGAAAAACGCACCGCGGCGAATGTGGGCGATATGGTCATTGCCATCGTGGATAACGAATTTACTCTGAAAACCCTCGGCCTGGAGAAGGAGAAATTCATCCTGATTCCCGCCAACCCAGCATATCCCATTATTCGTCCCAAGGGCGATCTGGAAATTTTTGGCATCGTCGTCGGCCAATTTCGCAAATACAAGTGACATCTTATGGGCGCCTCTAAAAATTCAAGTTTCTATACAAGACAAGGCACGAGTAAAAAATTTGAGCGCGGCATATGGTTTATATGTAAGCGATAATTTTTTTCGAGTAACGCCGTATTGTGACGAAATTTGGATTTTTAGAGGTGCCCATATGCTTGTTTCCAACTGGCCCAATGTTATCGCGCATGTGGATGCGGATTGTTTCTACGCTTCCTGTGAGCAATTACGCAGACCCGATTTAAAAGGCAAGCCACTCTGCATTCTCTCCAGTCAAGACGCCTGCATCGTTGCAAAAACCTATGATGTCAAGGCGGCAGGCATTACCACCGGTATGACTGTCTGGGATGCCAGGAAGCTGTTGCCCGACGCTATTTTTCTGGCTGCCGATTTTCGTTACTACGGCCAGATTTCCGACAAGCTGTTTTCCATTTTGCGGCGCTTTAGTCCAGTTATTGAGGAATATTCCATTGATGAAGCCTTCATGGATATGCTGGGTTTGCGTAGCCTTTATCGCAAACCATATCAGAAAATTGCCGACGATCTCCGCGAGATCATCCATCAGGAAGTAGGCATAACTGTTTCCATCGGCATCTCCGTCACACGTACCCTCGCCAAGATGGCGTCTGAATACAATAAGCCAAACGGAACCACCATTGTAGCTGGCAGACGCATCAATGATTTCTTGCAACACGTTAGTGTGCGTGACATCCCGGGAGTAGGGCGCAACCGCGAAGCATTGCTAAATAAGTTTGGAATCCATACGGCATTTGATTTTGCCAATGGTAAAGAACCTTACATCAAGCAGCTGCTGGGGAAAGCGGGGACCGATCTATGGCACGAACTCAATGGTACAGCCATCTACCAAGTTGAAGCTGAACTCAAACTCCCCAAGAGCGTAGCGCGTACGGCATCAATGGGGCAGATAACACAAGACAAGGCGATCATCTATGCACACCTTACTCGGCATGCCATGCGGCTTTCGAAGGAATTGATTGAAAAACGTTTGGCTGCCAAGCGACTTACTGTTTTTTTGACGCTGAAATCATTTGACAGACAGGCTTTTACAGTCCATTTGCCTTATCCGACGGCAGATTATTTTTTACTGATGGAAGAGATGAGCAGGATAGTGGAGCATCTGTTTGACTCAAGCCAGTTGTACCGAGCCTGCGGGTTGGTTGCCACCGATATTGCAATTCGGCAGAGTGGAAGCTTCGATATGTTCCAGCAAGCAGAACAGCAGTTTGAGGACAAACACCTTCAGTTGCTTAAAACTGTGCATAGGGTCAATCAAAAATACGGTAGCGACATGTTATTCATCTGTTCTGCTATTAAGTCCGCAGGGCAGATGAAACATATGCGGTTTAAATACCCGATGCTGGAATGTTTTTAATCAGCATAACTTATTGTGGCCACCAGCCAGACGGCTGTTCCAGAGTGCATGCGTTTGGATGCATCACATATTTCCAGCCAGTATTGGAAATATGTGTGCCAGCGAACAGACCGAATTTAAAAAATGTAAGAAACTGACACTGAGTTTGATTACCGTAAATTTCACCACTAATAAAATATAAGGAGTTAGTCATTATGCAGAATACAATTTTAAATAAAGCAGAGGGCGCAGTGGCAGCCGCAGAAGACATGGCTCAGCGGACTGGAACGGCGGTAGGAAGTGTTTTGGATGCTACAAAATCCGCCGGGAAGCAAGTAGGAGCAGCAGTCAGTAGCGAAATGTCCAACTTGCGGGCCGATTTAGACGATTTGATTTCTCGCATGCCTAGCTTATCTGATATTGATTTAGAGGAGGCTAAGGAGAGGTTGATGGCAAAGGTTGCATCTGCAAAGGAAGCTGCACAAACTGTGGCAGCCGATGCACGCAAACATTTCAATGAGGGAGTCGATTGCTCCAGAGGATATGTAAAAGAACACCCTCTGCAAGCAGTAGGATATGCAGCTGCAATTGGGTTTTTACTTGGCCTATTAGTTTCACGGCGCTAATTTGATTCACTGCAGAGCACTTAAATTCCTAAATTGAGATAAATGTCATGTTTGAAAAAATCAAAAAAGCTAAACAGCTTGGCATAATTGCGCGTGATCGTATGGGCGATTATATGGAATTGGTGCCGATCTTAATTAAGATCCAATGGCATTACTTTAGTGCCCAGATAATTAGTTATGTTGTTTTGTTTATTTTGGCATTGTTAAGCCTGACTTTTTTAGGTGTGGCTATTATTGTTAGCTGCTGGGAGACTCCATATCGTGTGGCATCTGCATGGAGTGTTGTGGCTTTATATGCATTGTCAGCCTGCGGGGTTTTCCTGGTAAGTCAGAATAGAACACGTCCAATATCTCCATTTGAAACGTTACGTACCGAATTAGAGAAAGATGCAAAGCTGGTAAAGGATACGATATGACAATGTCATTGTCTCTCGAAGAGCAAGAAAAAATCCTCTTGGATCGAATGGAGGAAAACCGACGTAACTATCGAAATAATTTTATTCAGCAATTTGATAGTGCTGGGAATTCAACGGCTTTACCTGGTAATTCGGAAGTATTATTTCCACGAAGCCATACGTTTAAGCTTTTAACGCATCATCCCTATTTTGTTGGCATCGCATTATTTGCAGCGCTGGCAGTATCGCGCGGGTCATTCAGAAATATTTTAAAGAAAAATCTTGCCTTCAGCGCAGGTATGTTAGCAAACAAGGTAAAAATGTTGGTTGTGCCCGCAATAATTCGTTTGTTCCGATCAGATACTCACCACTAATTTCGGAAGATGCTTTCCCATCAAGAAGGAAGGCTGGCCGCTTCTATGCTGGCTCCTGATCCAAATCAAATGCCTTATGAAGCACGCGCACAGCCAGCTCCAGGTATTTTTCATCAATAACAACGGAGATTTTGATTTCCGAAGTAGAAATCATTTGAATATTAATTCCCTCTTCAGCTAAGGTGCGAAACATTTTGCTGGCGATGCCGACGTGCGAACGCATTCCGACTCCAACTACCGATACTTTGGCAGTTTTATTGTCACCTACCACATCTCGTGCGCCAATGTGATTTTGCACTTTGTTTTTCAGAATATCCATCGCCTTATCGAATTCATTGCGATGCACAGTAAAGGAAAAATCAGTGGAGCCATCCACGCCGACGTTCTGAATTATCATGTCCACGTCAACATTGGCTTCACTTACGGGCCCCAATATCTGGTAAGCAATGCCCGGTTTATCCGGTACGCCACGCACGGTGATCTTGGCTTCGTCACGGTTGAAGGCTATACCTGAAATAATCGCCTGTTCCATCTTATCGTCTTCCTCAAAAGTAATTAGCGTGCCATCGCCTTCTTCCTCGAAGCTTGAGAGCACGCGCAACTTAACCTTATATTTACCGGCAAATTCAACCGAGCGGATTTGCAATACCTTGGAGCCGAGGCTGGCCATTTCCAGCATCTCCTCGAAAGTAATGGACTTGAGGCGGCGTGCTTCTGGCACCACGCGAGGGTCGGTAGTGTATACGCCATCAACATCGGTATAAATCTGGCATTCATCAGCGTGAAGCGCTGCAGCAATAGCTACTCCAGTAGTGTCGGAACCGCCGCGTCCCAAGGTGGTAATGTTTCCGTCCTTGTCTATGCCTTGAAACCCAGCCACTACAACCACATACCCGTTAGCCAAATCGGCGCGAATATTTTGTTCGTCTATGCTGAGAATACGTGCCTTGGTGAAAGCGCTGTCGGTGGTGATTTTAACCTGTGCGCCCGTGTAGCTTTTAGCCTTCAGTCCCTCTTGTATCAGCCCCATCGACACTAACCCGACTGTCACTTGTTCGCCGGTAGAAACTACCATATCAAGTTCACGTGGATCAGGCTGAGCCTGCATTTCTTTCGCCAACGCAATAAGTCGATTGGTCTCACCGCTCATGGCAGAAACCACGACGACAATTTGATGCCCTTGTGCTTTGTATTTCGCCACGCGGCGCACTACGTTTTTAATGCGCTCCGGGCTTCCTACCGAAGTGCCACCATATTTCTGAACAATCAATGCCACGAATTCCTGTACCTAAATTACAAAACAGAGTGAATTCTAACCTAAAACCAAAACACAACCCAAGCTCCGAATGCGTTTCGCACAACAATAAGCCATGTGGCAAGCGGCTAACAGATAACCTGCAAGCCCTAAGTTGAAATGTCGCTGGTGTTAAGGGCCACGGTCTGAGAGACCGGAATCAAGGATAAATGGAATACGTCTTAACTGCTTGAGGTAAGTAGAGCTACGATCTCGTCGTGCTTGCTCTCGGTGGCAAGAGTCAATGGTGTAGTGCCATCCCGATACTCGGCGTCGCGGTTCGCACCCTTGGCGAGCAGAAGCTTGACCATTTCAGTATGACCGCTAGCAACGGCCTTGAGCAGTGGTGTCCACCCATCGTGGGTGGCAAGATTGACATTGGCTCCACCGTCAATAAGATGGCTGGCTGCAAGCAGATGGCCGCGTGAAGAGGCTTGCAACAGTGGCGTCCAGCCATGGTTGCTGAGTGCGTTCGGATCGACACCTTTTTCGATAAGTAGTTTCACCACGTTGTCGTAGCCGTTGAATGCGGCCCAGTGCAGCGATCCATAGCCTCCTGTGTCCTTGGCATGGATGTCGGCAAAGTTACGGATGAGCAAGAGTGCAATATCTTCATTGCCGTGGAAGGATGACGTTATCAACGGTGTCCAGCCACGTGCGTCGCGCGTATCAATATTTATGCCGCTGCTCAGGAACAGCGCAACGGCTTTTAGGTTGCCTTTTTCGGCTGATTGCAGGAATCCTTTTGGGGAAAAGTCATAGCCTTGCTGCGCAATGGCGGTTCTTTTTGAGTGCTCCACGTTGTCCCATGGATTGGATGCAGCTATGAGTTGTTGTTTTTGAGTGCGCAATTTGGCGTTAAAACTGCTCAGTACAAACAGCTCGGAAACAACCTCAAGGGGGAATCCCTGGCGGCCGCCACGGCTATCAATCAGAAGTTCTGTGAAGTAGTCGTCAATTGCCGGTGAATCCCATAACTCGATGATCCGGTTTAACACGCGTAGAAACTGTTGTTCCAAGTTTTTCGGGTAGAGATCTGTCCTACCGTTCAGCATGAGTAATAGTTTTTCGTTCATTGAAATTTAGTCTATGTTTGCCCAGATAAACTGCGGATTCAACTCTAGCTGGCTGCTAAAAAACACTCATGCATTTCCTTTGCACACACGTGTGAGAGAATTTTTAGGCAATTTTTCGATTATTAGCTCGGCGGATTTCTGACGTACTACGCCAATAATCCTTTCATTCTGACCAGGTTGTAAGTAGCTGCTGTGAACAGGAATAGCTGGTTCACCAGCATTTTGCCACGATGCCGCAAATTACGCATCAGGCCGATGGCTTTCATCCAACCAAAGCATTCTTCGATCTATTTACGCTTTCCGATCCTGACTTCATAACCATTATGGCGGCCGTTGTGCCTGGCCAATGCGATTTCGGCATTATCAAAAAAGGCGGCTTGCGCCGCCTTCTCAAGCTCAGATCATTCGGCTTTAGTCGCGTTCACCACTAAAGGCCATCAGCAGGCTTAGCAGGTTGACGAAAATATTGTAAATATTCAAGTACAGCGTCATGGTTGCCATTACATAGTTAGTCTCGCCGCCATGAATGATCTGGCTAATATCGTAAAGAATGTAAGCAGAGAAAATAAGTACGGCGATAGCTGAGATGGTCAGCGACAAAGCAGGAATGGCAAAAAAGATATTGGCCAGTGACGCGACTACCAGCAGAACCAAGCCAATGAAAAGGAATTTACCCATAAAGCTGAAGTCTTTTTTGGTAACAGTAGCGATGGTCGCCAAGCTAAAGAAAATCAGACCGGTTCCACCAGCAGCCATGCCCACAAGTTGGGCGCCATTTCGCAGATGCAGTGCATGTTGCAGAATTGGCCCAAGGAAAACACCCGCGACAAAAGTGAAGCCCAGCAGCATGGCGATGCCCCACACGCTGTTACGCAATGCAGAGACAGCGAATAGCATACCCATCATCACGGCGAACATTAGCAGCGGAGCCATGATTGGATTTTGTGCCATGAACGAGAAGTTAGTGGATAGGCCGATAAATGCACCCATGATGGTAGGAACCATGGTGAGAGCCAGCATCATGTAGGTGTTTCGCAGGACTTGATTTTGTACCAGTCCTAGCGTGCCTGGTTGCGAAATGGTTTGGTATTGCATGGTATTTTCTCCAGAGAGTGTGTTTAACAACATGCGTAAGAGTATCGAAGCAGGGTGAAAGTTGCAATGCTTGTGTTGATTAATGTGCAATAGTTGAAAAGTGACTTTAAATTAGTAATGGATTTCGGGTATCATGCGCCCACTTCGAGTATGTGCAACTTCAACATGATCTGTTTGGTTATGTTGTAACGCAGTCATATGCTCAGTATGTATTCAAACTGGGAAGCTTGGGTGAGTGGTTTAAACCAGCAGTCTTGAAAACTGCCGAACAGCAATGTTCCGTGAGTTCGAATCTCACAGCTTCCGCCAGAACTCGTTATCACCCCGTCTTACATAATCTCTAGAACCCGCGTGGCGTATAGCTTTAGCGGGTTTTTTAACGCCCAAGCAGGCTTAGGCGGTCTCATTGAATCTTGCATCATTTGGGGGTATCCTAGCGGCATGTACCCCCAATGTAAAACACGATACCCCCATTAAGGAGAGATCATGAGCAAGCTAACCGAAGTCGCCATAAAGAAAGCCAAACCAGAAGAAAAAGCCTACAAGATGGCGGACGGTGGCGGGATGTTCTTGCTTATCCAGCCAACGGGCTCAAAGTGTTGGCGGCTCAAGTATCGTATCGGTGGAAAAGAAAAACAACTGGCAATCGGCGTATATCCAGACGTTACCCTATCTGAAGCGAGGGATCGGCGTGAACAGGCGCGCAAGCTACTGGCGAACGGGGCAGACCCCAGCGCGGTAAAGCAGGAAGCGAAGCAGGCAAGCCACAGAGCTTTGCAGGTTTCCAGCGACAACAGCTTCGCCATGCTTGCCGCTGAATTCCACAAAGTTAAATCTCCAATGTGGACACCCGGACACGCGAAGCAATGGCTTGGTAACTTGGAAAAATACGCTTTGCCCGTCATCGGTAATCGCCCGATAGCTGATATTGAGCCGATGGAATTAGTCGGCATCATGCGGACTATAGAGGAACATGGCACATTCGAGACACGGGATCGCTTGCTTCAATCAATCGGAGCGGTATTCAAGTATGCAATTGCCACAGGCAGGGCGAAATACAATCCGGCAGAAATCCGCATGGCATTGGTTGACAGGCCAAAGGTAGAGCATTTCAACTGCATTCCAATGGAAGAACTGCCCACATTTTTGCGCGCTGTAACCGCCTATCAGGAAATGGATAAAGTCTCACCCATCGCCATATCTGCACTACGCCTGTTGATGTTGACAGCAACCCGCACCAGCGAAGTGCGCTATTCCAAGTGGGGGGACTTCGACCTAGACTCCAGATGCTGGGTTATTCCTGCAGAACAGGTTGGACGCAAGGGCAAGGGTGACAAGCGCAAAGATCATGCTGTGCCGCTATCCACTCAAGCCATGGCAATATTACGGGAATTAATACCTTTCACAGGACAAGGTGAGTATGTATTCCCGAACCGCAATTATTCGGGCAAGGTCATCAGCGAAAACACGGTTTTGAAAATCATTGAGACAATCGGCTACAAAGGCAAAATGACCGGGCATGGATTCAGAAGCTTGGCGCGCACTGTGCTGGGTGATATGGGGCATCGCTGGGAAGTGCTAGAGGCGATGCTATCTCATGCGCTGTTAAACCAGACGGCGGCGGCATACGTGCGGACTTCATATTTTGAAGAGCGGCGCGGTATTATGCAACAGTGGGCAGATTATCTTGCCAAAGTGGAAGCGGGCGCGGAAGTAATACCGCTGCGTGCATAAATCAAAAAACCCACAGTCTTGCATCGCAAGTCTGTGACAATGCCCTGCACAAGAGCATCGCTTTTGTGCCTATCAAACGGCTGTCAGATGACAGCCAGACGTTCGACCGTATCGGGATAACGCTCAACCATACGAATTAAAATCGCAGCTTGGGCATTCGGGCTGGCTCGGCCTTGTTCCCAATTTTCCAGTGTGCGCTCGTTTGTGCGCAAGTACCTGGCGAATACAGTTCGCGACAAGTGCAGTTTTTCCCGCAGATTAAGCAACTCTTCCGGAGTAATGGTCGGCGCTGGTTTCTTTTCCACCACATGCTGGCGTAAGGTGATCTTGCCCTCGCGTGCAGATTCGAGTGCGGTGAAGCCCTCTTTCAGTTCATTAAATAAATTACGTTTCATTTGATTCTCCTTGCGTCCAATTCCAGCTTGAGCAGTTCCTTCAAAGTTTTGCGTTGTGCTGCGGTCAGATTATCCATTTCATCTTTGTTGTACACGGTGTACAGCCAGAATTGCTTGCCGGATAACCACCAGTAATAAATCACGCGCAACCCGCCACGCTTTCCTTTACCTCGTTTTTCATCAGCAAAGCGCACCTTGCGCAATCCGCCCGTACCTTCGATCACATCGCCCGCTTCCGGGTTCTTCATCAACATCTGCTGAAACTCACGAAAACTTTCGTCGTTCAGATAACTCTGCCGATGCCGCTCAAATGGAGGCAATTCAATGAAGGTGGCTTTCATGGGTTGATCATACGCAAGTTGCGTATGACAAGTCAAGGAGCTTGTGCTGTAACAGCACTGCATCAAACCGCCGCAGTCTGGTTCATCCAGTCTGTAACAACATCATCGCAAGTGCGCAGCATTTGTGGCATTGATTAAAGTGTTCTGCACTATCCTCCGGGCATGCCGCGAACAGTTGTTTCAATGGGAATGGTTGTATACATCTATGGTGCCTTCATTCTCCGAATCTAATCCGGCACCGCGCACGGCACTCTGCAGCTTGGCGCGCACCGTGCTGGGCGACATGGGGCATCGCTGGGAAGTGCTAGAGGCGATGCTATCTCATGCGCTGGTAAACCAGACGGCGGCGGCATACGTGCGGACTTCATACTTTGAAAAGCGGCGCGGTAATATGCAGCAGTGGGCGGACTATCTTGCCAAAGTGGAAGCAGGTGCGGAAGTGATACCGCTACGTGCATGATAATTGATTTCATGGCTCGTCCGCTATCCACTCCAGTCGTGATAACTCTGCTCGAATTTATGCCTTTCACAGGGCAAGGTGAGTATGTATTCCCGAACCGCAATTAATCAAGCCAGGTAATCAGCGATAGCACGGTATTGAAAATTATTGAGACAATTGGCTATAAAGGCAAGATGACTGGGACATAGCTTCAGGACGACGTTTGCGAACTTGCGTCAGCATGACGATGTGTTATAACATAGTTAAAATATGTACAAGGAGATTGAGATGCGTACCATTTTAAGAAAAGTCGGCAATTCGCGCGGGATAATTATCCCAGCTGCACTACTGGCGGCGTGCGAAATGGCCGATGAAGTGGATATTCGTCTGGAAGGAAAAAGTCTGGTGATTGTGCCGGTGCATGCGCCACGTACTGGTTGGTTTGTGGGATATAAACCGGAAGCAGATGTCGAACCCTTGGCCGCGTTGCCCGTGGACGACTCAACCGAGGAATGGGCGTGGTAGCGCGCGGTGAGGTGTACTGGGTAAATCTTGAACCGACTATCGGCACTGAAATCAAAAAAACACGTCCTGCTCTGATCGTGTCGCCGGACGATCTTAATGCAGCATTGCCGCGCGTCATCATTGCCCCAATAACCAGTAAAGGCCAGCCGCTGGGCTGTCGTCCTGAAGTTATTTTCATGGGGAAAAAAGCGCGTATTTTACTCGACCAGATACGCTCGGTAGATAAGCTCCGCCTGACAGGGAAAATGGGTGAGATTGAGTTATCGGTATGGCATCCTGTATTGCTGGAAATGCTGAGTTAAGAAATAATATGAGCCTCCACAAAGAAATCAGCTTCGAGACCGAAATTTGCCAGCACCTCGTCAAGCACAGTAGCATGTTTTAACAAGTCTCAATCAATCTCGCAAACCCGCATGGCGTATAGTTCTGACGGGTTTTTTAACGTCTAATTGTCCTGTTCTGTGTGATTTTGTCCCGATCCGTAGCAATTATTTCATGCACTACGAAAAAAAATCCACCGCCTCACTTAAATCCCGCGTGCGCTTGAATGGCGGTAAGCTTTGCCATATGCGCTTGCCGTAGGATTTTGCTATCAAACGTGGGTCGCAGATCATCAGCACGCCGCGATCGGTTTCATCTCTAATCAAGCGTCCCGCACCTTGCTTAAGATTAATGACCGTGCGGGGCAACTGATATTCCATGAAGGCGTTACGTCCCTGGCTGGTGATTTGTGCAAGACGCGCCGCCAGCACCGGGTCATCCGGCGGAGCGAACGGCAGTTTGTCTATTACCACTAGCGAAAGAGCTTCGCCGCGCACATCTACCCCTTCCCAAAACGATTGGCTGCCCAACAGTATGGCGTTGCCGTGTTCGCGGAAGCGGCTCAATAGCTCATTACGCGAACCTTCGCCTTGCAACATCAACGGATAGTCTAGTTTCTTGCGCTCGAATTCAGCCGTTAAAATTTCATGTGCGCGTTGCATGGCGCGCAGGCTGGTGAACAGTAAAAACGCCCGCCCTTTGCTGGCCTCGATCAACGGCAGAGCCGCCAGCACCACCGCTTCGGTATAGCCAGGATTGTTCGGGTCGAGCATATTTTGGGGCACATATAGCAACGCCTGCTCAGGATAGTTGAAAGGGCTGTCCCAGCAGGCGGTTTGAGCCTCAAGCAACCCCATTTCGGATTGATAGTGTGAGAAATCCTGCTTCACTGTGATCGTGGCTGATGTGAAAATCCATGCACGCGGGTGGCCATTAATTTGCTTGGAAAATATTTCCGCGATGGACAATGGCGTGGTGTTGAGTTGCACGGATTGATGAAATATTTCCAGCCAGCGCACCATATCTACTTGCTCTTTGTCCTGCCACTGTAAAATTTTTTGCGCCATCACTTGCCCGCGTTGCCAGCAACTTTCCAGTCCCTCGCTGCGCTCCGATTGCTTCTCTAGCAGACTGTTAACTTGCTTGAGCTTATCGATCAGCACGGCCATGGCATCCGTCCAGCCGGATAAATTTTCAATGGCAATGGCAGTCATGCGCCCTTCGCTCTGTTTGAATACCAGGCGCAAGTCACGCGCGGCTTTGTCCAACGAGTCGGTGGCGGTGGGAAGCGCGGCAAAGTCTTTAGCCGAAATTGCCGCCTCCAAACGCACATCTCGTGCCAGTTCGATGATTTGTGAAGTCGAAATACTTTCGCCAAAAAACAAGCTGGCGGTCTCAGGTAATTGGTGTGCTTCGTCGAAAATAACCGTGTTGCAGGCTGGCAGTAATTCCGCCAGACCTTCGTCGCGCAGCATCAAATCGGCGAAAAACAAATGGTGGTTCACCACCACCACATCGGCCCGCATCGCCTCTTTGCGCGCCTTAAGTACAAAGCAATCTTTATGATGCGGGCACTCCTGGCCCAGGCAGTTATCGCGCGTTGAAGTCACCTGCATCCAGATAAATGCATTCTCTGGCACATCGCTCACACCACTCTTGTCGCCGGATTGGGTAATTTTTGCGTACTTCACAATCTTGGCTAGATGGCGCGCATCCTCGCGTGTGGTAAAGCGGCCATCAGACTGCGTGCGTTCGAGGTGATAATGGCAGACGTAATTGGAACGCCCCTTGAGCAATGCTATTGAAACCGGCACTTTGAGCGCGTCACGCACCGTGGGCAAATCGCGCTGAAACAGCTGGTCTTGCAAATTTTTTGTGCCGGTGGAAATAATCACCTTGCCGCCTGCGAGCAAGGCAGGGACGAGATAGGCAAAAGTCTTGCCTGTGCCTGTGCCTGCCTCTGCAATAAGCTGTCCATTCGCGGTAATTGCCTGTGCGATGGCTTGCGCCATTTCCACCTGCTGTGGACGCGCGCGAAAATCGGGAATGTGCTCGGCAAGTGCACCATCAGGCGAAAACAGGAATGCGATTTTTTTATCTATCATTGTTAAAACAGTAGTCCAACGAACCAAGCAGCAAATTGGTTTGCATGGTATCACTGCATGAAAGCAACGGGTAACGGATAACCGGGGCAGGTCTAAATACTGTTCGCTTAACCGTTCGTGGTGAGCATGTCGAACCACCAGCTGCTCGCCCTGAGCTCTTCGGCAAGCACAGCCCGTTTATGGATGAATCAAATGTCCCCGGTGATTTCCTGTAACCTGATTCCGAGTACGGTTGCGCCGATAAGGATTGAACCAGAACCCGTTATCCCCTTAAACGGCTATTACCAATAATTGAAAAGGTACGGAACTTCTTCCGCCATTGCCACTCATAGCTGCTACAATCTGCAAAGTTTTGTAGCAGGAGTTTGTATCTAAAACATATCGAAACCGGGGGCGACTTGGCTTCGACGTGGGTTGCAAAGCAGTGTAGGGCATACCGAGGACCCGCAACCTCGTAAATCAGCTGGAAAACCAATAGTCGCAAACGACGAAAAGTACGCTTTAGCCGCGTAAGCGGTTAGACCTCACACCCTGCTGTCCGTGGAGGGGCTCAAGGCCGCAAGGCCGCGATGAGTGAGGTCATTTACACGGAATCGTGTCATGCAGGGTTACTTTGTATGGCATTAAATTTAGGTAACTCGTTCGGTAGCAGCCTGTCGGTTGGCGTCTACCGGATAAAATTAAAGAACTTGACTAAGTATGTAGAACTGCCTGTAGAGTGCTTGCGGACGCGGGTTCAATTCCCGCCGCCTCCACCAATCTAAAGGTCTTCAGAAACCACCGGAGACCATTACAGCCAAGCCATTTCAGTGGTTTGGCTGTTTCTTTTTGTGCGCCGACAGGGCACACTCACTTTGAGGTGAAAGTCTTTTACAGGAAGGTTTTGTCTGATGATTTTTAGTGAAGACTCAAGAGTCAAAATCCCCTGTGTTCTGCATCTGGTGCAGCTTGGCTACCGCTACCTCTCGCTCAAGAATGCCGTATGGGACGAAGAGACCAATATCTTTCCGGACTTGTTTCGTGCCGCCATCGCCCGGATCAATCCCGGTATTGAGAGTGACGACATTGACCGGCTGTTGACCGACGTCAAACTCCTGCTGGACAACGAAGACCTCGGCAAAGCCTTCTATGAAAAGCTCACGGAGCGCTCAGGTATCCGGCTGATCGACTTCGAGAACTTCAGCAACAACAGCTTCCATGTCGTCACCGAGTTAACCTGCAAGAATGGCGACGATGAATTCCGGCCGGACATCACCGTGCTCATCAACGGCATGCCGCTCGTCTTCATCGAAGTCAAGAAACCCAACAACCGCGAAGGCGTGCTGGCCGAGCGCAACCGCATTATCACGCGCTGCCGCAATCCACGCTTCCGTCGCTTCATCAACATTACCCAGCTGATGGTTTTCTCCAACAACATGGAGTACGAAGACGGCTCGCCGCAGCCCATCGAGGGCGCGTTCTACGCCAGCCCCTCGTATGATGCGCCGATCTTCAACTACTTCCGCGAAGAAGAGGAGCTGAATCTGGCAGACCTGCTGGCCGACGAGGATGATGTGCTTGAAAACGAGGTGCTGCGTGATAACAACCTCAACGTCATCAAGCACTGCCCGGAATACCTCAGCAACAAAGCGCCCGACACGCCGACCAATCGCATCTGCACATCGTTGCTCAGCCGTGACCGGCTGGCCTTCCTGTTGCGCTTTGCGCTTGTCTATGTGAACGAGGCCGACGGCCTGCATAAGCACGTCATGCGTTACCCGCAGATCTTCGCTACCAAGGCGATTGAACGGAAACTGGATGCCGGTGTACGCATGGGGATCATCTGGCACACTCAGGGCAGCGGCAAGACCGCGCTAGCCTATTACAACACCCGTTTTCTCACCGACTACTTCCAGCGCCGGGGCGTCATCCCCAAGTTCTACTTCATCGTCGACCGGATCGACCTACTCACCCAGGCGCAACGTGAATTTTCCGGGCGCGGATTGATCGTGCACACCATTGATAGCCGCGATGCCTTTGCTCGCGACATCAAGACCACGCAAGTGCTGCACAACCACACCGGCAAATCTGAAATCACCGTGGTTAATATCCAGAAATTTCAGGACGACCCGGATGTGGTGCACGCCGAAGACTACGACGTCAGCATCCAGCGCGTCTATTTCCTCGACGAGGTACATCGCAGTTACAATCCGCAGGGCAGCTTTCTCGCCAATCTCAGCCAGTCAGACCGCAATGCCATCAAGATCGGCCTCACCGGCACGCCGCTTCTGGGCGATGACTACAATTCCCGCGCCCTGTTTGGCGACTACATCCACAAGTACTACTACAACGCCTCCATCGCTGACGGCTACACCCTGCGCCTGATCCGCGAAGAGATCGCCACCAACTACAAGCTCTCGCTGCAAGAAGCGCTCGCGGCCGTGGAGCTTCAGCAAGGAGACATCGACCGCAAACTCATCTACGCGCACCCGAAGTTTGTCGAGCCCATGCTTGACTACATCGTGCGCGATTTCGAGAAGAGTCGCAGCGCGCTGGGCGATGCCAGCATCGGCGGTATGGTCATCTGCGACAGCGCCGATCAAGCCCGCCAGATGTTTGAGATTTTCAATACCGTCTATGCAGCCCAGCCCACACCGGCTTATGCCGTGCAGGATTCCGCGCAAGAACTGATCGCCACCACGCAACCGGAAAGCTACGCCGCCCGCACTCTGCTTGAAAATCGCACCCGAAGCGCCGCGCTGATCCTGCACGACGTGGGCAACACGGATGAGCGCAAGCATTGGGTGGAAGACTTCAAGGCAGGCAAAATCGACCTGCTGTTTGTCTACAACATGCTGCTCACCGGCTTTGATGCAAAACGGCTGAAGAAGCTCTACATGGGCCGGGTGATCCGTAAACAGAATCTGCTCCAGGCACTGACGCGGGTCAACCGCCCGTACAAGGATTTCCGCTACGGTTACGTGGTTGATTTCGCCGATATCAGTAAAGAGTTTGAAGAAACGAACCAGCGTTACTTGAAAGAGTTAAATGAGGAACTGGGCGACGAGCAGGAGCATTACTCCAACCTGTTTAAATCCGCCGAAGAGATTGCGCAGGAAATCGAAACAATCAAGGACATCCTGTTCCGCTTCAATATCGAAAACGCCGAGGAGTTTTCACGGCAGATTAGCCAGATTCAGGACCGTGCCACCATGCTGGCGCTCAAGAAAGCGCTGACCGATGCCCGCAGCCTCTATAACCTGATCCGCCTGCAGGGCGACTACGGCTTGTTGCAACAGCTCGACTTCCACAAGCTCAACCAGCTCTACCGCGAAACCTGCAACCACCTTGACCTGCTCAATCTCAAGGAAAGCATCGAATCGGCCACCGACACCAGCAGCCTGCTCAACGTTGCGCTGGAAGACGTGCTTTTCATGTTCACCAAGATCAAGGAAGAAGAGCTGGTACTAGCCGACAAACTCAAGAACACCTTGCGCCAGACCCGCGAAGCGCTCGCTGACAATTTCGATCAGCAAGACCCCAAGTTCATCACCCTCAGGGAAGAGCTGGAGCGGCTGTTCAAGAAAAAGAAACTCAACGAAGTCACGCAGGAAGAAATGACTGCCAATATCGGCGCGCTGGGCGCCATTCATGACCAGGTGAAAGAACTGAACCGCCAAAACAACCAGCTCCGCGCCAAATACCGGGGCGATGCCAAATACACCCGCATCCACAAGCGCCTGCAAGAGCGCGGTGCGCTTACACAATCCGAGCGAAATCTGTTTGAAGCTCTTTTGGGCGTAAAACAGCAGGCTGATGAACAGGTACTACAAAACACCCAACTGCTGGATAACGAAAGCTATTTCGAACGAATGATGCAACCCATCGTGATCGACGAGTTTCAGACTCAACAAAAAATCAAACTGACACCCGATGCCTCCCGCACCATCAACCACTTGGTCGTGGCCGAATACATGAATGAATTTGCTGCGGGTTCTCGAAGTAAGTCGGCATAACAAAAAATAGTGAAGCTATGTAAATGTCAGCGGGTGAAACAAAACTCCCTCCCATTCAAGGGGAGGGCTGGGGTGGGGATGGGGTAGAGATGAAGGCTCAAACAAACCGCACGATTATCGTCAAAAAGCTTCAACGAACACTGCGAAACAGCATGACCGATGCGGAAATTCGGTTATGGCAACGGCTACGCAATCGGCAATTGGCTGGCTGTAAATTTCGCCGCCAGCATCCGTACATGGATTTCGTATTGGACTTTATCTGTCTGGAAAGGTGCTTGATTGTCGAGGTTGACGGTGGCCAGCACTTGGAAAACGAGCGAGATCGAGAGCGAGACAGGCGTTTGCAGGAAGCTGGATTTGAGGTATTGCGATTTTGGAACAACCAAGTTTTACAAGAAACTGACGCAGTGGTCGAGGTTATCTGGACAGCTTTACAGAACAAGACTACTTTACCCCATCCCCACCCCAACCCTCCCCTTGAAGGGGAGGGAGATAGCGCAAATGGAAGCCTTAATAACACAGGAGCACCCCTTTGATAACTCAGGAATTTGAACAACGCACGCGTGAGCTGATCGACAGCATAAAAGCCATCTGCGCCGCCTATGGCTTGGGCAACGACGGCAACGAATTCAAGATCATCACCCAGGTCTTTCTCTATAAATTTCTCAATGACAAATTCGCCTTCGAGGCCAAGAAAATCCGGCCCGACCTCGCGCAGGCTGACAAGTGGGAACAAGCCATTGCCAGCCTGAGTTCCAACGATCTGGAAATGCTGCAAATGCAGATGGGACCGGACACCGCCCGCCTGAAACCCGAGCACTTCATCGCCCACCTGTGGAACCGCCAGACCGCGCCGGAATTTGCCAAACTGTTTGACGATACCCTGCGCGACATCGCTATCAGCAACAATGAAATCTTCGCGGTGAAAACCGATGGCGGCACCAAGATCACCCTGTTCGACCGGGTCAGCGAATTCATCTCCGACCCCTCCAAACGCGACGCCTTCTGCCGCGCCCTCATCAACAAACTGGGTGACTTCAGCTTCGAGCGCATCTTCACGCAAAAATATGACTTCTACGCTGCGCTGTTTGAATACCTGATCAAAGATTACAACAAAGACAGCGGCGGCAAATACGCCGAGTACTACACCCCGCACGCCGTCGCCAAAATCATGGCCGCCATCCTGGTGCCGGAGGCGGTGCGCGGCAAGATCAAGGATGTCAGTTGCTACGACCCGTCAGCCGGTTCCGGCTCCCTGCTGATGAACATCGCCCACGCCATCGGCGAGCAACGTTGCAGCATCTATTCGCAGGACATCTCGCAGAAGTCATCCAGTCTGCTGCGCCTGAACCTCATCCTCAACAACCTGGTGCACTCCATCCCCCACATCATCCAGGGCAACACCCTGCTCCACCCCTATCACCGGGAGGGCAAGGCGCTAAAGAAGTTCGACTACATCGTCTCCAATCCGCCCTTCAAGATGGATTTCAGCGACTTCAGGAATGAGCTGGATGCCAAGGAGCATCAGGAACGCTTCTTCGCGGGCGTGCCGAACATTCCCAAGCAGGCCGTCGATAAGATGTCCATCTACCAGCTCTTTCTCCAGCACATCATCTATTCGCTGAAACCTGGCGGCAAGGCGGCGGTCGTGGTGCCCACCGGCTTCATCACCGCACAAAGCGGCATCGACAAAGGCATCCGTCAGCATCTGGTGAATAACAAAATGCTTGCTGGTGTGGTCTCCATGCCCAGCAACATCTTCGCAACCACCGGCACCAATGTTTCCATCTTGTTCATCGACGACGCCAACAAGGAAGGCGTGGTACTGGTTGATGCCTCCAACCTCGGCACCAAGGTCAAGGACGGCAAGAACCAAAAGACCTTGCTATCAGAGGCCGAAGAAGACCACATTATCGCCACCTTTAACCATAAGCAGGCGGTGGAGGATTTCTCGGTGGTTGTCAGCTACGACGAGATCGCCGCCAAGAATTATTCCTTGAGTGCCGGTCAGTATTTCGAGGTGAAGATCGAGTACACCGATCTGACACCAGCGCAGTTCGCCGCAAAATTGCAGGGCTTTACTGACAATCTTGACAAGCTGTTCAAGGAATCAGCAGGGCTGGAAAAGGAGATCAAGAAGCAGTTGGCGGGGTTGCGATATGAGTAAGTTAATTACTGCCAGTAGATATTGCGGCTCTGTTTTTGATGGAACTCATGACACTCCAAAACCTGTTAAACAGGGGAAGCTTCTTATCACATCAAAACACATTTCAGGTGGCACGCTTGACGTTTCTACGGCATATATGATTTCGGAGGAGGATTACGCCTCAATCCAAAAACGAAGCGCAGTATCCCGGTGGGATATTTTGTTCAGCATGATTGGCTCTGTTGGTGAAGTGTATTTAGAAAAGAATGAAAAAATACCTTATGCCATTAAAAACATTGGGGTGTTCTCTTGCGAAAGCGAAAATAAAGCAAAGTGGCTTTATTACTATCTTCGGAGTCCTTCTGCGAAGAGTCATATAAATCGGTATCTAAATGGCGCTGTTCAGAAATTTTTGCCATTAGGCGCTTTGCGTGATTTTCCGGTGATCCCTTTTGATGATCAAAAGGCTAGCTTGGTAAAGGTACTAGAAATCCTCGACGCCAAAATCGAATGCAACAACTGCATCAACACCGAGTTGGAGGAGATGGGCAAGACCCTGTACGACTACTGGTTCGTGCAGTTCGACTTCCCCGATGCCAACGGCAAACCCTACAAATCCTCCGGCGGCAAGATGGTCTACAACCCCACCCTAAAAAAGGAGATTCCGGCGGGGTGGCGGCACTCGACAATTGGCGAGACTTTCAAAACGCACCTCGGCGGCACGCCATCAAGAGAAAAAAAAGAATATTGGACACCGAGTGAGGTGAATTGGCTGAGCTCTGGTGAGAACCCAAGCACGTTCGTCGTAGAACCTGACGAACGAATTTCAAACTTGGGCTTGCAGAATTCACCCGCGAAACTTCTACCCGAAGGAACTGTGATTCTCTCTATAGTCCGCCACCTTCGGGCATCAATACTTGGAATTGAAGCAGCAACAAATCAATCAGTCGTTGGTATTGTTGAATCTAGCGCCTTCAAACATTGCTTTATCTATCCTTACCTTGTTCGCGAAATACCACGATTAATGGTGTTGAGAACTGGGGCGCAGCAGCCACACATTAACAAAGGGGTGCTTGATGAGTGTCTCTTGGTGGTTCCTGATGAATCAACTTTAGAGGCCTATACGAGTCTCGCGGCTCCACTGTTTTTGCAGATCAAGAATTACCACCAGCAAAACAGGGAACTCACCCAACTCCGCGACTGGCTCCTGCCCATGCTGATGAACGGCCAGGTCACGGTGGCGTGAAGAAGGATGTCATGACCGAGCGCGGCCAGCAGAAAGATATTGATAAGGCAAAGGCATTGCATCACGAATACAAGGTGCGAAAGAAGTCAAAGTCCGCCGCCAGAAAAACTGAAAAAAATGAGGTGATCACATGGCACTAACTCAAAAATTTAACCAAACAGTTATTGAGCGCGTTGAACGCGATCCTGAGTTTGCAAAAGCACTGCTTGATGAAGCGGCAACTTTGTTTCTGAGTGACGAACCGGAAACAGCGCGCCTCATCCTTCGTGACCTCGTGAATGCCACAGTGGAATTTGAACAGCTGGCCGTACTGACTGACAAACCCAGCAAAAGCTTGCACCGCATGCTATCGCCCAAAGGCAACCCAAGCATGGATAACCTCGCTGCTATTTTCGGTGCCATCCGTGCGCGTCTGAAAGCCCACTAGCAACCCCTTTTTGTGCAGCAAGCGAACAAAATGTTGCATGACCTGACTTCCTGCGATCAGCCCCGGGGGTATTTTCTAAAATCCATGATCCAAAATCATTAGAACGGATGGATAAATCAGCGTTTCCCTAACGCAACTGTAGCAGATTCAATTTGCGTAACTTAGGTGCCAGACGCGCGGTCGCTGCGACGATAGCCAAAGACATTACTCCGCCAAAAATTACAGAGGGAACTAATCCCATCACCCGGGCAGCCAAGCCAGATTCGAAAGCGCCCAGCTCGTTGGATGAGCCGATAAAAATGCCGTTGATCGCAGAAACACGACCGCGCATAGCGTCTGGCGTCATTAGCTGCATAATAGTGGTACGCAGCACCATCGAGACCCCATCGAACATGCCAGAGAGCATTAGCAAGAAAGCCGCCACCCAAAAATGGCTGGTGAGGGCGAACAATATGATGCATACACCAAACCCGGCGACAGCTGCCAGCAACATCCTGCCTGCATTCTGGTTCAAGGGATGGCGTGCAAGTAGGACGCCGGTGGCGATGGCGCCTATTGCAGGTGCTGCGCGCAGGATGCCCAAGCCTTCCGGGCCATAATGGAATACATCGTGGATAAATACTGGCAACATGGCGACCGCGCCGCCGAATAACACGGCGAACATGTCCAGCACTTGCGCGCTTAGAATGATCTGGTTGCTGAACACAAAGCGCAGCCCCTCCGCAATGCTGGAAAATACCGGTGCGCTCACAGCGCTCGGTGGCTCTGCGATGCGTAACATGAATAAAGACGCGGCGGCACTGATGCTAAGGATCGAAGCCACCATATAAGCGGTAGTAAGGCTGGCCCAACCAACCAGTATCCCGCCCAACGCAGGACCAAGCACCAGCGCAGATTGAAAAACCGAACTACTGATACCGGCGGCACGCGCATAGTGCTCACGCGGCAAAGTAAGAGCAAGCAGTGCGTTGTAAGAGGGCCCGATGAAAGCGCGGGCGACGCCACCCGCGGCGATAGATCCATAGATCCACATTAGCGTGGCGCCCGCTATCCCGCCGCTGGCTACAAACACAAGCACCAGAGCATTGCAACTTAGCACGATGCTTGCCAGCACACCAAACATTCGTCGGGAGTGATGATCTACGACATAACCTGCGAATAGCGCACAACAAAAGTAGGGAATGACTTCCGCCAATCCGACCAGACCCAGCGCAAAAGGGTCGTGTGTTAGTTGATAGATGTGCCAGCCAACCACCACGGCGATCATCTGGTAGGCCAGCGAAATCTGAAAGCGGAAAGTTAGCAGCTTGATAAAGCTGCTGTTGCGTAATGGAGATGTCAAACGCGGCAGCCAAACTTGATTGCTAGGTCGACGAGAGTGCTCCGCACTTGTTCAATGAGAGCGAGTTGATTCGGCATAACTTGACTTCTATTTTTGTTGGTTGGATTGATTAAAGAATACGCTTTGCAGCGTGGCGATGCAATTGAAAGTCTATTCCATGATGTCAAAAAGCGAGTAAAAAATTCAGAGTCACACGCTATTTCACAATCTACTGATAGATTGGCAGCCTATTATGTATTTCTGCAATGTCATGTCGCCGAATAGTGTACCAAATGGTGGCTGTAGTCTCTGGTTTAAATATGACGATTAACGATGGTTGTGTTAGTGGATTTTTGATTACATAATCCACGTATCCTGCTTAATTTTTAAGCGTAAGTAAACTAAAGGTGATTACCAAGGTCATATACGCAAAGATAAGGCGGATGCATTTTCGCGAACATCTCACCCTGAGCGAAATTCAGCGACGAACTAGTTTGTCGCCCAACCCGTTTGTTATGTGCATAGTTATAATCAATTCCATGAAATACCCCTCAAAAAATTGGACGCTAATAAATCATGCTGCTAGACAATGAAAGAGAAAGTGAAAATATTGAGGATCGTCGTGGCGGCGGGCTTATTAAAGGGATTGGTATTGGAAGCGTGGTTCTTGCCTTGATTGGGAGTTATTTAACCGGCGTGAACCCGGCCACTTTGTTGGGCTTGATGGAGCAGGCGGCCCCTGTTCCGCAGGTTAGCGCGCACAAGCCTGCTGCAAATGACAAGACAGCCGTTTTTGTGTCGAAGATTCTAGCGGAAACGGAAGATACATGGGGCGAAACATTTGCGACAAAGGGCAAGGAATACCGTAAGCCGAAGCTAGTGCTTTTTACCGGTAGCACAACAACTGCATGCGGCCACGGTGCCGCCGCCATGGGACCGTTTTACTGCCCGTTGGACAGCAAAATCTATATCGATCTATCGTTCTTCTCGGAACTCCAAAATCGTTTTCATGCGCCGGGTGAATTTGCTGAGGCCTATGTAATTGCGCATGAGGTGGGCCACCACGTCCAGAACCTTCTAGGAATTTCCGCTAAGGTAAATGCCGCCAAACAGCGGGCATCAAGCAAAGCAGAAGCGAATGCTGCGAGCGTAAAACTGGAGCTTCAGGCAGACTGTTATGCCGGAGTTTGGGCGCGGCGCACGGATAGTCAGAAACATATTCTCGAACCCGGTGAAATTGAGCAAGCTATTGCGGCAGCCACCGCGATTGGAGATGATACCCTCCAAAAGAAAGCACTTGGGTATGCCGTGCCAGAGACCTTTACTCACGGATCGTCGGGACAACGTGTCGCCTGGTTTAAGCGTGGGATGGAAACCGGCGACCCGGCTCGGTGCAATATATTTGCAGCAACTAGACGAAGCAATTGACCTTATAGATTGTTCCCAAATCTCCACAATCGTTCCCGGCTATGGTTCTTTAAAAAGAGAGTGAGCATTGGGAATGCTCATCTCACTCGACTGGGTTGACGGAAAGGTAAACGTCATGGGTGATTTGCTTGGGGTTCATCGTTGGCTCTTGGTTGATTAACGACACCACAATGAACGCGCTGGTTGATCAGGAAGGCAAATACTTACAGATCAAAATTGGTAAGCCAATCATAGTAAGGGATAACGTAGTCAGCAATTACCCTATTTGTCACATTATGTTTTCAAGATCAGAAATTCAGCCAGAAACGATTCAGGCATACCACGAGACAGAGTATCGGGTTACCGGTGAACCGTCTGTAGTCCTGCGCATTGGCGAATACAACGAGTCATTATCTCGCCTATATAAATCCAGCAAATTGGATTCGTGCGCCTTCATCACGGCTTGCAATCCCTGCAGTAGGAGCTTGAGCGATGCAGCCAATGCGGATCGGCATGTTGAACTGGGTCGCGATCTTCAACGCCGTGGGTTGAAATTTTTTCAAGGTGAAGGCAAGCATCCTGTGGGTGACTGGCCTGGTGAGGCGAGCTATCTGATCCTTGGCCTTTCACTAGAGGCAGCTAAAATTCTCGGAAAAAAATACGAACAAAACGCTATCGTCTGGTGCGGCTCCGACGCTCTGCCCCAGTTAATTCTGCTGAAGTAATTTAATTTGGCGGGTTGGTGCATGCTGCAAATTATGAAATGTTTGGAATTGTTGACGTTAATGTTGGCCGTTGGCAGAAGGTGGGTACACTTTCTGCATCATAGCGTTGACGGCGCGACACCGATTATTGCGCTGGGTCTCGAGATGTCAATATCCTGCAAAAAATTTTCGGAGAAATCTGATCATGAACGACTCAGGTCGATATTACGGAACCCACCTTGGGTGGTCGGACAGTCTGTGACCCCAATTTATTTTTTCAATTTATTTTTTTGGAGTTTAATGCATATCATTTCACTGGCGATCCAGTCGCATCAATTTCCCATCTGGCATCATTCGTTCTACCGTTAGTATTCCGGTGCCCAAATTATTGCCATAGAACAGATCGATCTTTCCGGGCCACAAGATCACAGCATCGTTCACGTAGAGATACAACTCCCCACTCGTTTTCGCGGTAAATTCTGCTACGAGTGTCTTACGTTCGTCAGG
>JAIOPT010000112.1 GCA_021413765.1 Betaproteobacteria bacterium | reverse complement strand
TGTCGCTTAACGGCCAAATACAGCCAGTCATTTTGGATTAATAATTCATTAATCATTACGGGCAGTAACCCTAGCTAATGGACATAACTTCACAATTTGAAACGGTTGTTTTATACATCCTGTTCATCCTTTTCATATCAGGAAGTGTAAGTAATTTGCGCCTCAAAATTGGTAGAAGGTGGGTATCGGTTGCAACGTTCATTTTTACTTATATTTTCTGTATTTTGCTCGCGATAGAATTTGGTTACCTCTCTCATCTTTCCGATAAATCACTTGAACTGCGCAAGCAGGATTTTTGTGAGATTTCAAAAGAGTTTGGTAAAGATATGTCTTTAGAAAAACAAAACAAGATAAGTCATCAACTCGCCCAATATGCATTTATTCATGGAGGATATGTTAGGAGCTATATTGATTTAAATGGCAAACTTCGAGAGTACCAACCTAGCAAAGAAGATAGGCAGAATCTTGCGCTATGGGAATCAGAAAATAAAAAATATGATCAGTTGGTTAGCTTCTATTTCTGGAATGGAGTCATCTTGTTAGTTATTCCGCTGTTGGGAGTCGGGATTGGTTTTACTGGATTCAATGAATATATAAAAAAACTGGCTAATCTTAAAATTTAGTTTCTAATAGTCAGGGGACTTACGACACATATGTAGTATGCATTAACAGCTCTTGGACGTCCTCTTTGGGTCGGGTTCAGCCCTTGGCTGCTGCGGACACCTTAAAATTCAGCATTTCGGGATGAAGTGCAAGGCGCACGGAGCGCAGGAACCGGAGTGTATGCGGTATTACTGAGGATTCCGAGCGCACAATTGAAAAGACTGCAACGCCGCAATTCGCCCGAAAGATGGATTTAGACCGCTTCTTCGCCAGTCTCGCCAGTGCGGATACGTACCACCTGCTCCACCGAAGTCACAAATATCTTACCGTCACCAATCTTGCCAGTGCGGGCAGCACTGATAATGGCTTCTATGGCCGTATCTACTTGCGCATCTGCAACCACCAATTCCAACTTGATCTTGGGCAAAAAATCCACCACATACTCAGCGCCACGATAAAGCTCGGTGTGGCCTTTTTGCCGTCCAAAACCTTTGACTTCAGTCACCGTCATGCCGGTTACACCGATTTCAGAAAGTGCTTCGCGCACTTCATCCAGCTTGAATGGTTTGATCACTGCTTCTATTTTTTTCATGTTATCTCCTATATCCCCCAACAGATGTAACGATGTTAGCAGAAAGGCTAAGGATTGTCGTCCATCCAGCGTTGCAGCGCCATTGCGGCCGACTGGATAACTGGCTCCCAGCGCTGGTCTGAGCTTTGCCTGAATAAACGCATCACGTTTGGATACCAAGGACTGTCGTCGCGCTCATTCATCCAGCGCCAGTCAATTTTGAAATAGGGTAGCAACACCCAGCACGGCTTGCCTAATGCTCCCGCCAAGTGGGCTACTGCGGTATCTACGCAAATGACCAAATCTAACTGGCTGATGATGGCAGCGGTGTCGGCAAAATCATGCATCTCGGCTGGCAACTTCGTCATCTTGCCCAAAGCGCCCTTGAAACCTTTTTGTAAGCTGATGAAACGTATACCTTTAACTTCTAACAGCGGCTGCAGCAGTCTCACGTCATGGATTGAGCGTTGATCCTCATTCTCGTGTCTGGGGTTGCCTTGCCATACTAGTCCAACCTTTTTCAATCCATCATCAGACAATTTCCATTGTTGGATACTCCTAGGATCGGCATGCAAATATGGTAGCTGCGCAGGAATAGTATCTAGGCGGGTTTGGCAGAAGCGCGGCAAACTCAGCGGCATTGCCCAAAAGTCATAATGTCGATGCGGGATATGCTCATTAGCAGCGTATAGGGTATCCACACCTTGCAGTGTTTGAAATAGCGTTTTCAACTCAGGACGGCATACCAGAGTTAAATCCGTCACGCCTCTTGCTTTAAGAAGTGCCACATAACGGCAAAACTGAATTTCATCCCCAAACCCTAATTCGTACCACATGAGTAATGACTTGCCATGCAAATCCTCTCCACGCCACTTTGCAAAAGGCAAATTGGCATCTGTGTTGAAATCTCTGGCATCTAGGCGTTCCCAACCTTCTTCAAATCGACCCTGAAAGAGCAATAAGTAAGAAAAATTAAACGCAGCTTTGGTATTGTCAGGATTGAGTTCCAGAGCACGGCGAAAATAAGTTTCGGCCTCGTACTCGCGCCTCAAACACGTCAGTAAAACACCTAGGTTTGAATGGGTAATGGACGACTTAGGATTCAACACTATGGACTTAATATAAAGCGCCTCCGCCTCTGCAAAACGCTTGCGGGTGGTCAAGAAGTCTGCGAGATTAGACAACGTTTCAGGGCTGTCAGGATAAATGGCCAAGGATTTAAGGTAGTACTGCTCGGCCTTCTTTGGCTGCTTGGATTCAAGAAGCATCGCCAGATTGGTATAGGCTTCTGCAAATTCTGGATCAGCCTTGATTGCCCGCCTGAAACACGCTTCTGCTTGCGTATTATCTCCGGCTTGCATGTGGCGATTGCCTTCAAAAAATAAATCAGTAGGGGATGATGGTGTAAGCACGAGGTAATTTTACCTCAATGCTCAGTCTCTAAAAGCACAAAAGCCTCCGCAAGGGAGGCTTTTGTGCTTTGTAAAGAGTCTGGCAGTGACCTACTTTGGCTTTGGCCGGGCTGATCGCCCTTAACGTTCGGCAAGCCTCACATTAGCCTACGCCGCAACAAGTCGCTACGCGCCGTGTTGTCATCAACTCAAGTAGGTCATTACCTGTACCCACAAAGTAAAACACCCAACCTTTTTGGGGTTGGGTGTTTTACTTTGTTAGGAGTCTGGCAGTGACCTACTTTCGCAAGCGAAGAGCTTACTATCATCGGCGCATGGTCGTTTCACGGTCCTGTTCGGAATGGGAAGGGGTGGAGCCAACCCGCTATGGCCGCCAGACATAACTGTTTTGCAGCGGGTTCAT
>JAIOPT010000042.1 GCA_021413765.1 Betaproteobacteria bacterium | reverse complement strand
ATATTTGGAGCATCATTTTGAGCCTAAGCCGAACGATGATTTTAAAATGGAACCCGATTAGGACGCGTCGTTTAGGCGACGCGTATCCGGACTTTCAGTCCGTAATTCAAACCCTCCGGCTTTAGCCGGTGGTTGTTTAGTAATATGACTATTACACAGGAAATTAGCCTAATTTAAATGTTTGATTATGGCGAGTCTTGGGCGTTTACGCTGACATTGGAGAAACGCGTGGCGTTGGTCCCAATCCTCAACGTGGCTTAGATGGCAATTCTAAGTCAGCAAATGCTATTTTAGAAATCATACCCAACCCCAATGATTGGAACAGATGATTGTCTTTCTGCGGACTAGATTTTGAACTTATTTCCTACAGATTCTGACCTGATATATAGAAGATAAAAAATATTACTATGGGGTCATTTAATAAAACATTTTGTAATTTAAATTTGAATATCATCTGAATAGCAGCCGATATCAATTGTCATCGGTTTGGTATTCTAGCGCGTTAAATTAGTACTGTTAACGAAAAAGGAATTCTCAAATGAAACATTTTTTATTTGCAGCGGCGCTCGTCTCTATAACTGTTCCAGCATTAGCTGCCGATGTCGGAGTATCCGTTAATATTGGGCAGCCTGGCTTTTATGGTCGAATCGATATAGGTAATTATCCGCAACCTCAGCTAATTTACCCAGCACCTGTCGTAATCCAACCAGTGCCAATGGGCATGGCGCCTCAACCGATTTATCTGCGAGTGCCCCCAGGTCACCGGAAAAACTGGCGCAAGCACTGCCAAAGATATGGTGCCTGTGGTCAACCAGTCTATTTCGTTCATGATAATTGGTATAACAATGTTTACGTACCTGGCTATCGTGCACATGGCAATTTTCAAGACGAGGGGAGAGGTGGTCACGATGGTGGTCATGATAGGGGTAGCCACGGCGGGGGGCATGGCAGAGACTAAATTGCGCTGAAGGAAATTTATGTAAATTCAAAACGCAAAAACCAACTCATCTCGACGAGTCGTTGAAATGCTGTTTTGCAATTGCTTGTTTTAACTGTTTTGATGTTCAAACTATGCTATAGAAAGCGCTAGGTTAGCGTTGCACCGTACTTGGGGTGGCACAATCATTCTGCTTCAGCCAAAGTTACTTTCGAATTAATGCTTGGCTACGGCGTTAAATGACGCTATTCATTATTTGAGTTAGCGGTCATGGCATTGATGTTTCGAACAGGATAGATGCCATCGACAACCCGCTGACATACGGAACATTGGCGGGGCGAGGAATAATTCTGCCAGGTAATATGGCAGACATAGGGACTTTGGTAGTAGCGGCAATAAGTCTTGTTAAGACGCAGAAATAAAGATTCTGTTTGCCATGAAAATGGTCGTCGGATGATATATGGGCTATATGAGTGATTTGAAATTCCTGAGTCATTATCAAATTAGTGGTTATTGCGATTGAGGGAGATTTTTGATGAATTTTTGTGTGAGCGCCACTGACGGTTTTGCTCGTCGTGGGACCCTTTCTTTGGCTCATGGTATCGTTGAAACTCCCGCTTTCATGCCAGTTGGCACTTATGGCACAGTGAAGGCGATGTCGCCAATAGAGTTAAGAGAAATTGGCGCCCAGATTGTGCTAGGCAACACTTTTCATCTATGGCTTCGCCCGGGCCTGGATGTCATTGAGGCGCACGGTGGCCTGCATGGTTTTATGGGCTGGGATGGACCGATCTTAACGGATTCGGGCGGCTTTCAGGTATTCAGTTTGGGCGCATTGCGCAAGATTACTGAGGAGGGAGTGAAGTTTCAGTCTCCAGTGAATGGAGATAAATGCTTTCTGACGCCTGAAGAATCAATACGAATTCAGAAGGTGCTGAATTCCGATATCGTGATGATTTTCGATGAGTGCACACCTTATCCGGCGGATGAAAATCGAGCAGCCGACTCTATGCACCTTAGCTTGCGCTGGGCGGAGCGTTCGAAACATGCGCACGAAGGCAATACCAATGCACTCTTTGGTATTGTGCAGGGTGGCATGTTTGAGAAGCTACGCGATAAATCGTTGCATGAACTGGTAAACATAGGCTTTGATGGTTACGCCATTGGCGGATTGTCGGTGGGTGAGCCGAAAGAAGACATGCTGCGCATTTTGAAGCATACCTCGCCGCAGCTGCCCATCGACAAGCCGCGATACCTGATGGGTGTAGGTACGCCGGAAGATTTGGTGGCTGCGGTCGCGCATGGTATAGATATGTTCGATTGTGTGATGCCCACACGCAATGCACGAAATGGCATGCTTTTTACTCGCAACGGCGATATCAAGATCAAGAACGCCAAATATCGCCTCGATATTCAACCGATTGATAAACAATGCATTTGTTATACTTGCCGTAATTTTACACGCGCTTATTTGCACCACCTACATCGCATCGGCGAGATACTCGGCGCGCGCCTTAATACCATTCACAACTTGCACTATTACCATGAGTTGATGAGTGAAATTCGAGCCGCTATCACTACCCACAAGTTCGATGAATACGTTACCCGGTTTAGGCAAGCCCGCGTCAGTTCGTGCTAGAATTCGCCGCTGCAAAATTTAACTGGGAGAAGTGTCATGTTGATTAACAACGCTTATGCGCAAACCGCTGCACTTGCGTCCGGTTCTGGCTTCATGGAATTTCTGCCTGTGGTCGCAGTGTGCGCAGTGTTTTATTTTCTTTTGCTGCGCCCACAACAGAAGCGCGCTAAGGAACAAAAGACCATGTTGGCTGCTCTGCAAAAAGGTGATGAAATCATCACTATAGGCGGAGAGTTGGGTCGTGTGTCTAAGGTGGGCGAAAACTATATCAGCTTGGAAATCGCTGAAAACGTAACAGTACTGATTCAGAAAAGTGCGGTTCAAACCGTACTGCCCAAGGGAACTATCAAATCGATTTAAGGTACTGCAATGAACCGTTATCCGCTGTGGAAATACCTGCTTGTTCTCGTCGTGTTTATTTTGGGCCTTGTTTATACCTTGCCTAATTTTTATGGTGAATCTCCTGCTGTGCAAGTGTTGCCCATACGAGCCAATCTAAAGGCGGATAATGCATTACTGCTGCGGGTGGATGATGCACTTAAAGCTGCAAATCTGAATGCTGAAGGGGCCGCGCTGGATCCGACTAGCGTTAAAGTACGCTTTAATAGTGCCGATAGTCAACTTAAGGCTAAAGACATTATTCAGGCAAAGCTGGGCGATGATTACATGGTTGCCCTTAATCTTCAGTCACGCTCGCCGCAGTGGTTAACTGCTATGAATGCACGGCCTATGTATCTTGGATTGGACTTGCGTGGCGGGGTACATTTCTTGTTACAGATCGACATGAAGGGCGCGCTGGATAAGGCGATAGAAGCTGCTTCAGGCGATATGCGGAGCATCCTCCGTGATCAGAATATAGCTTACTCGGGTGTCAGCCGTGATGGCAGATTGATAATAGTAAAATTCCGCGATGCGGAAACGCGCAGCAAAGGTGCTGCAGAACTCAAACAACGCTTCGGCGGTTTAGCCTTCAACGATAAGAATGAAGGCAACGAGATTCTCTTGCTCGCCACCTTAAAACCGGAGGAAGAGAAACGCATTCAGGAATCCGCGGTGCAGCAAAATTTGATTACTTTACGCAACCGTGTAAATGAATTAGGTGTGGCCGAGCCGATAATTCAGCAGCAAGGTGTAGATCGTATTGTAGTACAGCTCCCCGGTGTGCTGGATACGGCACACGCGAAAGATATTCTGGGCCGCACCGCGACACTGGAGGTGCGCCTAGTGGATGATGAGCATAAGTTTACTGAGGGCTCTGCTGCACCCTTTGGTACAGAGATGTACAAGGACCGGGACGGTTCTATGCTGTTGGTGAAGAAAAGTGTGCTGCTCACAGGCGAACGCATCAATGATGCGCAGCCCGGTTTCGACAACCGAAGCAATGAGCCAGCAGTACATATCAATCTGGATAGCGCGGGTACGCGTAAATTTAAAGAAGCAACGCGCGAGAATGTCGGCAAGCGTATGGCTATAGTGCTATTTGAAAAGGGTAAAGGCGAAGTGATTACTGCTCCAGTGATCCGTGAGGAAATTGGCGGCGGGCGCGTGCAAATTAGCGGCCAGATGAATACCAAAGAAGCAAACGATATATCCTTGTTGCTGCGCGCTGGTGCGCTGGCAGCGCCGATGGAAATTATTGAGGAGCGCACGGTCGGCCCTAGTCTCGGTGCGGACAATATTGTGCGTGGCTTTCGTTCCACCCAGATCGGATTTGCCGCTATTGCGATATTTATGATTGCCTATTACCTGATGTTTGGCGTGGTTTCCGTTCTGGCACTGGGCGCTAACTTATTGTTGCTCGTGGCATTATTGTCCATGCTGCAAGCCACGCTGACTTTGCCTGGTATGGCCGGTATTGCGCTGACACTGGGCATGGCAATTGATGCCAACGTTTTGATCAATGAGCGTATTCGGGAGGAGCTGCGTAATGGCAATACGCCACAAGCATCTATCCATGCCGGATATGAGAATGCGTTCCGTACCATACTTGATTCCAACATTACCACTTTTATCGCGGGTTTCGCGTTGTTCATGTTTGGCTCCGGTGCGGTAAGAGGTTTCGCTGTTGTATTGTGTTTAGGCATTCTTACTTCGATGTTCAGTGCAGTGTTGATATCACGTGCACTGGTTAACCTGATTTACGGGCGCAAGCTACGGTTGACCAATATCTCCATCGGCTAAGTATAAAGAGGCAATAAATGGAATTTTTCAAGATCAATCGCAACATTCCGTTCATGAGCTATGGGCGGTATACCACCACAATTTCCCTGGTGACATTTATTTTGGCGGTATTTTTTATCGCAACTAGAGGGTTGAATTTCGGTGTGGATTTCACCGGCGGAACGGTGATGGAAGTGCACTACTCTCAAACTGCTGACCTGAACAAGGTGCGTGGGCAACTGGCTGACATGGGGCTGCATGATGTGTTGGTGCAAAACTTTGGCTCTAGTCATGATGTGCTGCTGCAGGTGTCGCTTAAGCAGAATGTTGTGGGCGCGAAACTGAGCGAGCAGATTCTCGATAAGTTGCGCCAGCAGGACGCAAGTGTGGAAATGCGCCGCGTCGAATTTGTCGGGCCGCAAGTGGGCAAAGATTTGGTGGAGAATGGCGCACTTGCTTTGTTGCTGGTTTCTATTGGTATTGCTTGTTACCTTTGGGTGCGATTCGAGTGGAAGTTTGGCCTTGCCGCGATAATCGCCAATTTGCATGACGTAATTATTATTATCGGTTTTTTTGCATTTTTTCAGTGGGATTTTTCACTCACTGTACTGGCGGCGCTGCTAGCCGTGCTGGGCTACTCGGTAAATGAATCAGTGGTAGTGTTCGATCGTATCCGGGAAAATTTCCGTAAAATGCGCAAGACTGAGGTTGCTGAAATAATTGACAACGCGATTACACGCACTATGTCGCGCACCATCATTACCCACCTATGCACCCAGATGATGGTGACAGCGATGCTGTTCTTGGGCGGGGAGACACTGCATTATTTTGCGTTGGCGTTGACCATTGGCATTCTGTTTAGTATTTATTCCTCGGTGTTGGTGGCCAGCCCATTGCTTATGTTGATGGGTGTTTCGCGCGAGGATTTCATTAAGACGGAAAAAGTTGTTGAAGAAGTATTACCCTAGATTGTGGAACTGTTCACTTCTTTTATAGATATTGTCCTGCATCTGGACGTTCATCTATTAGGAATCATGCAGGCATATGGCATGTGGATTTATGCCATCCTGTTCCTGATAATTTTCTGCGAAACCGGGCTGGTTGTAATGCCTTTTCTACCAGGAGATTCACTGTTGTTCGTGGTAGGCGCGCTATGCGGGGTCGGCGCGCTGGAAATTAAGCTGGTTTTGCCATTGTTGATGTTGGCATCGTTTTCAGGAGATAGTACTAACTACTGGATTGGTCGGTTGGTAGGCATGCGTTTAGTTAAGCGTGCCAACTCGCGCTTTCTCAAACATGAGCATTTGGAAAGGACGCATGCGTTTTACAAAAAGCACGGAGGTAAGGCTATCCTGTTTGCTCGTTTTTTGCCCATCGTACGAACGTTTGCACCCTTTGTAGCCGGCATTGGTTTAATGCGTTATCGCACTTTTATGTTTTTCAGCGCATTAGGGAGTGTCGTGTGGATTAGCCTGTTCACCTTGGGAGGCTATTTTTTAGGCAATATTCCAGTGGTGAAAGACAATTTGACACTAATGGTTGTCATTGTCATTGTCATTTCATTTCTGCCAGCATTGCGTGAGTTTATTCGGCATCGTCGAGTATATAGTACGTAAGTTAGTTATAGTTGTGACGAAAGTTGTCTGTGTCCAGATTGATGGTAAATTGAGCTATGGTTAATGCCGAATTTGAGGTACTAAAAGCGAAAGATCATTTACCATCCCCTAAAGGTATGGCTCTGAAAATTATTCAGCTAACCTTGAAGGAAGACGTAACAATTCAGGAGGTTGCACACGCGATAAAGACTGATCCGGCATTGTCAGGGCGGTTAATTAAGATGGCGAACGTGCTCATGTCCTACCAGACTAGACCTATTGTATCTATAACAGATGTAGTCATGTCTTTGGGTTTGAGCATCGTTCGTAATGTGGTATTGGGTATGTCGTTAGTGGATAGTAGCCGAGATGGGCTATGCCGAAAATTTGATTATCAAAATTTTTGGTCTAAATCGTTGTTAATGGCAATTGCTGCAAAAAACTTTTTAGAAGGTCGTAGATTGGGAGCAGCTGAGGAAATGTTTATTCTCGGCTTGCTGGGTCAAGTTGGTTCCTTGGGATTAGCGACAGCATTTCCTAAAGAATATTCCCTCATTCTTGAAAAGGTTGGGGCAGTAGATTCAGATGCTACATTAATCGATCTCGAACGCGCTGAATTTGGGCTTGATCATAACCAACTGACTAAAGAAATGTTAGCGGACTGGGGGCTGCCACAAATATTTCAGATAGCCGCTTTGCATCACGAAAACCCAGCTCTATCTGGTCTTGCCGAAGGAAATCGGCACTGGCATATTATGAATATATTGCATGTTGCAAACCATTTTTCCACGGCGTGTTTATCGCACGGGCAGCAACAGCACAAAATGGTGTCTAAACTGATTATGACTGCCGCCAGGCAGGGCTTGGAGGCGGATGTTTTTACTGAGCTAGCCGATAAGACAGTGCAGGAATGGCGTGAATTGAGTAAGTTATTCGGCATTCGTTCAGCAGAAATACCTCTGTTCAATCATATTTTACAAGCCGCGTCACTCGCCGAGCTGGATAAACTTGATGACGACGGAGCACCAGAGATTAGCTTGGAGACATGCTATGCATTGCGTATCCTGCTTGTGGAGGATGATTATGCAACTGCTATGGTGTTGAAACGTTTGCTGACAAAGGCCGGGCATACGGTTGTTACTGCTATCGATGGGATTGAAGCGTTAACTATGCTCGATAAATTCATGCCTCAACTTATCATTACTGACTGGCACATGCCTAAGATGAATGGTATAGAATTTTGCAAGGCGCTTAGATTCAACGAGCTATGGCGTAATGTCCATGTGTATGTCATGGTGGCACAAGATAATTTGAGTAGGACAGGAGAGATATTTGAGGCTGGAGCCACCGATTACTTACCCAAGCCGGTTAACTCAAAAGTGCTGGGTGCGAGACTAAGTGTCACTCAACGTATGGTGCAGCTGCAGGGTGATCGGGAGGATGAACATCAGCAATTACGCACTGTTGCCGCACAGTTGGCGGCATCAAACCATAGATTGCAGCAAATGGCGCTTACTGATGTACTCACTGAGTTGCCAAATCGTCGCCATGCTAATGATTATCTTGAGCAGCAGTGGGCGATGGCTGAGCGCAGTGACCGTCCGCTGTCGTGCATGTCAATAGATGTAGATTTCTTCAAGAAGGTTAACGATACCTATGGCCATAAAGTGGGGGATGATGTGCTGAAACACGTGGCAAAAATTTTACGCTCATCTGCGCGTAAGCAGGATATGGTGTGCCGATATGGCGGGGAGGAATTCTTAGTGATTTGCCCGGATGCACAATTAGATCAGGCCTATCAGTATGCGGAAAGATTGCGCCAGAATGTAGCGGAGGAAAATGGGCCCCTGAACTTAACAGTCACTGTTAGCATTGGGGTGGCAAGCAAAGCCCCAGCATTGTTAAATGCTGAAATGTTATTGCAACTTGCAGATAAGCGCTTGTATATAGCTAAAGAAATGGGGCGTAATCGCACTGTTGGGAATTGATTTTTCCCTACGCTCAGTAAAGTATTGCATACAAAAATTTGGTGATATTTGGTAGTGCTTCCGTTAGTTACACTGATATGGTTTTGATAAAATTTTCAAGACCACGCCAGTTAGAATACCCATATTTTCAATCAGTAGGTTCGCAATATAAGGGTATTCTTACCGATTCTGTTTTATGCGTCTGGATATAAGTAATTCATGGGGCGTGTACTCACAAAAATTTGTTAAGAGGTGTAAGAATCACTAAGCCGTCACTAAAAAATTTAAAATTCATCAATTATAATTTGAGGTAATTTAGCGAATTCATGAGTTATTAAGTTTGTTTAAAACTCAAATAACTGCTTGATTGCGTGCAGCTGGGATACACAGCCAAAATCAAACAACAATTTCTTCCGCGAATTCCAATTGCACCTTCTCATCCTTATCTACTGTGACGGTCACTTTGCCGCCATTGGATAATTTGCCGAACAATAACTCGTCTGCCAGCGCACTTCGTATAGTGTCCTGAATTAAACGTGCCATCGGGCGCGCACCCATTAGTGGATCGAAGCCAGCCTTGGCAAGGTAGTCTTTGAGCGCATCGGTGAAAATGACATCCACTTTTTTCTCGTGCAGCTGTTCCTCAAGCTGCATCAGGAATTTGTCTACTACGCGCAGGATGACTTCTATATCCAGTGCAGCAAAGGAAATAGTAGCATCCAATCGGTTGCGGAATTCGGGGGTAAATAGCCGCTTGATTTCGGCCGTTTCGTCACCGCTCACTCCGCTCTTGGTAAAGCCTATTTGTACTTTGCTTAATGCGTCGGCTCCTGCATTGGTGGTCATAATAATAACCACATTACGGAAATCAGCCTTGCGCCCGTTGTTATCAGTGAGAGTACCGTGATCCATCACTTGTAACAGAATATTAAAAATGTCCGGGTGCGCTTTCTCGATTTCGTCTAGTAGTAACACGCAATGGGGTTGTTTGTTGATCGCTTCAGTGAGTAGACCACCCTGATCGAAGCCAACATAGCCAGGAGGCGCTCCAATGAGGCGCGACACGGCGTGGCGTTCCATATATTCAGACATATCAAAGCGATGTAGCGGCATACCCATCGCAAAGGCAAGTTGACGCGCTACTTCGGTTTTGCCCACACCAGTAGGGCCAGAAAATAAAAAGCTACCGATGGGTTTTTGTGGGTTGCCCAAGCCACTTCTAGACATTTTTATGGCGCGTGCCAGCACGTCAATTGCGGCATTCTGGCCGAACACTACGGTCTTGAGGTCGCGATCCAGCGTTTTCAATAGATTGCGATCATCAGAAGATACGGTGCGTGAGGGTACGCGCGCAATCTTTGCAATGATGTCCTCGATTTCATGTTTGCCGATAAGTTTTTTCTGCCTTGATTTTGGCAGTATGCGTTGTGCCGCACCCGCTTCATCTATCACATCAATTGCTTTGTCAGGAAGATGTCTGTCATTGATAAAACGCGATGAAAGCTCGGCCGCACTGGTCAGTGCAGCGGAGCTGTATTTGATACCGTGATGAGTCTCGAAGCGAGACTTTAACCCTTTTAGAATTTCTATGGTCTGCTCAACTGATGGTTCCGGCACATCAACTTTTTGGAAGCGGCGCGATAGCGCATGATCTTTCTCAAAAATGCCACGATATTCTTGATAAGTGGTAGCACCAATGCACTTAAGTGTGCCATTCGAAAGCGCGGGTTTGAGTAAGTTTGAAGCATCCATAGTGCCGCCTGAGGCTGCGCCTGCACCTATCAGCGTATGTATTTCGTCGATGAACAGAATGGCATGAGGTTCATCGGCTAATTCTTTGAGCACAGCCTTCAGGCGTTGCTCAAAGTCGCCGCGATATTTAGTGCCGGCCAGCAGTGCGCCCATATCTAAAGCATAGATTTGAGCATTTTTGAGAATTTCTGGTACGTTGTTTTCCTTAATGAGGCGCGCCAAGCCCTCGGCGATAGCAGTTTTACCCACACCAGCTTCACCGACCAGCAACGGGTTGTTCTTGCGACGGCGACACAGGGTTTGAATAACTCGAGTCAGCTCGGTTTCGCGTCCGATTAGGGGATCGATTTTGCCAGCCAAAGCTTGTGCGTTGAGGTCAAGGGTGTAGTCGTTCAGGGCGCTTTTCTGGCTCGGCTCTTGTTCTATTTCAGCGTCGGCTGATTTTTGAGTACTTGATTGCGCCGCTTTATCTATTCCATGCGCAATATAGTTTGCTACATCCAGCCGGGTGATAGCACGCTGGTTTAGGAAAAACACGGCATGGGAATCTTTTTCGCTAAACAGAGCAACCAGGATGTTGGCGCCGGAAACTTCTTTTTTGTTAGATGACTGTACGTGTAAAATGGCGCGCTGGATA
This sequence comes from Betaproteobacteria bacterium, assembly GCA_021413765.1. Classification (GTDB taxonomy): domain Bacteria; phylum Pseudomonadota; class Gammaproteobacteria; order Burkholderiales; family Gallionellaceae; genus Nitrotoga. The sequence continues at coordinate 4,321 of JAIOPT010000042.1, read as the reverse complement.
ACTCGCTGGAAGCCGACTGTGGGCTGCGTGTCCACTTCGCTGCTGCCGGGCGCTACTGGTGTATGAGTATTAATAAATTCAGTCAGTACTGCGCGCAATTCTTCAATATCTGCGCCGCAGGCACGCAATACATGTGCGGCAGAAGAGTTATCCAGCATAGCAAGTAGCAGGTGCTCTACCGTGATAAATTGGAAGCGTTTTTGGCGTGCTTCGACGAACGCTAAGTGTAGGCTGATTTCAAGTTCTTGCGCGATCATGTTTATGTTTCCTCTAATTCGCATCGTAGCGGATGTCCGTGCTGCTTGGCAAATGCCAATACCTGTTCCACTTTCGTTTCTGCGATATCTTTAGTATAGACCCCGCATATTGCTAACCCTTCATGGTGTACTTTGAGCATCAATTGGATGGCGCGTTCACGGTTCATCGAAAAAAAAGTTTGCAAAACTTCTATTACAAAATCCATCGTGGTGAATTCGTCGTTAAATAGCAGTACCTTATATAGTTTAGGTGGTTTGATCTTGCTCCGTTCTGCTTTCAGTAAGGATGTGTTTTCATATTTCGTTGCCATAGTTGCTATTGTTACATTTATGTTCACAGTATGTTCAATGATTCAGGAGGTTTTTTCAAGTACTTTTGAAAATTATTATTTGAAATATTTTTTAAAAATATAGTGCATAAGTCTTGACGAAATCGCTAAAACAGGAGTAAAAAGTGATTGGGTGTTTGAATGCAAGTTACCTGCAGTACTGGTTTTGCCATGTACGCTCTTGGAATTCAAACAGTTTAACGGGAATCCACCCGGTTTTTAGTTAAGGAAGTAAGACATGGCAAACGGTACAGTAAAATGGTTCAATGATGCAAAAGGTTATGGTTTCATTACTCCGGATGATGGTAGCGAAGATTTATTCGCACATTTTTCCGCAATTACTATGAGTGGCTTTAAGTCTCTTAAAGAGGGCCAAAAAGTTACTTTTGATATTGTTCAAGGTCCTAAAGGCAAACAAGCTGCCAATATTCAGGCTCCTTAAATAGGTTCTTGGTTTTAAAAAAGCCCGCTTAAGCGGGCTCTTTTAATTGGCGGATTGAACTCTAATATGCAACTTGTGTAAGTGAATTTAGATGGTGGGCTGCGTTAATATCGGAGCCACTTAAACGACCAAGTAAAAGGAGCACAGATGAAGCAATATAAGCAGCTCAACAGCGAGGCTACGATATCAGATTTACGGATTGAAACAAGCTGGTTTGAATCAAACCGAGATCGCCAAAAGTCGGCGTAGACAAGGGCACGATTTCACGTGAGTTCAAGCGTAACGAGGGCAAACCTGGCTGGCGACCAAAGCAGGCGCAGTCGTCCCGAGATGAGAGCGCCGGCAAGCCAGTACGAATGGCAAGTACTTCTCATCAGATGAATGGGGCGGAAGCCGAGCGGTTGATTCAGGAAGACCTCAGTCCGGAACAGGCAGCAAATCAGTTTGAGTTGAAAGGTGGCTTGTAGATTAGCCATGAGATCATCTAACGTGGCACGATCAAAAACCGTGTATGCATTGATGAGCATCCGGAGATCGTTGCGGAAAAAACACGTATGGGTGATTGGGAAGGCGACACTGTGATTGGCAAGTACCACAAAGGCGGATTGGTTACGCTGGCTGAACGCAAGTCGCGCTATGTGTTGGCGGGGCATATACGCAGCAAGCATGCTGCTGGGGTCACGGCTGTGACAACGCGCCTGCTGACGCCTTACAAGGATAAGTGCCACACCATTACATTCGACAATGGCAAGGAGTTTGCGGAGCATGAGAAAATAGCAGCGGATCTAAAAGCGGACATTTATTTTGCCAATCCCTGTCACTCCTAGGAGCGGGGATTGAATGAATACAGCAACGGGCTATCGAGGCAGTATTTCCCCAAGGGCATGGAGCAGACAGACATCACCGAAGAACAAGTGCAGGAGGCGGTAGAGCGTATCAACCACCGACCTCGAAAAGTACTCGGATTTAGATCCTCGTATGAGGTATTCTTTGGAGCGGAAGTACTCTACACCAAGCAACCACTGGCTGTTGCACTTCTAACTTGAATCCGCGATTTAATTAGCACAGCGTTATAAAAATTTATTCTATAAATTTTGCTAAATTATTGGAATGGCTAAAATATCCATAATTCATCACATGGAATATCCTGTGATATTTTTTATATGAAAGTCCATTTTATGAGCGGTAGCGAACAGATGGATTTACAGGGGGAGTGCTATTGTCCGACTTCATTTAACGAAAGGGATTGAATCATGAAGATAAAATTTGCTACAACCTGTTTTGTGATTGGCATGATGTTAACTCCTGTTGTGGGGTATACCGCAGATTCAGATGCGGATCGTTCAGGGCCTGTAACATTCGTCAAAGATTCAGTTATAACAACAAAAATAAAAACCAAATTGGCAGCTAAAACCCATTTGGGTAGCTTGAAGGATATTAAAGTTGATACAGATAAAAATGGCGTTGTTTGGTTGAGTGGTATGGCTCACAGTCAAACAGAAGCGGATAAGGCTGTTTCAATTGCTCAAGAAACCAAAGGGGTAGTTACAGTTCACAATGATATTAAGATAGTTGAGCATCACTAAAAATTTTTTTAAAAAATATTAAGCTTCCGGCTTTGCCGGAGGTCATTTAAACTAGGAAATTGGGAATGGGTAGGTTGCCGGACTATCCTAATTTTAGGGATTGCACTGTAGAACAAAATTATGTTTCGCCCAAGCCTAAATTATTGGGGGATAGTTTATGTAAAAGCAATGCATACAAATAGCCAGATCCGCTCCGACCTAATATCGCGTCTAGCCAAGTTACATTCTCAGTTAATAATTATAGATGCTGAAAATGCAGTCAATGTAATCATAAATTCGCTAACCAACACGTTTGCAAAAGGAGACCGTATTGAAATATGCGGTTTTGGTAGCTTTGCCCTGAATTACAAATCGCCGCGTATTTGACGTAATCCAAAAACGGCCGAACGAGTGCAAGGTTCTGCGAAATATGTGTGGCCTTTCAAGGCAGGGAAAGAGTTTAAGGAGCGCGTATTCAAAGATGAATAGCCAAGTTGCACTGAATATAACCGTTCCGGCAGAGTCCTAGTGAGTTCCAAGGGTATCCCTGTAATCTAATCTTACAATCTTCAAGATTATTTTGCCAAATCAGCAATAAACTTTGAAAGAGACTGGATTTCAGCATCATTTGCCCCCAAGCCTTTTGCTGGCATTTCTCCAAACTCCCAGCCAAACGAACCCCCCGTGGTAATGTTAGTAGCGATTTTGCTTGCTGCGTCTTTATCACCTTTGTATTTCATGGAAATTTCCATAAAAGACGGAGCTACGCTACTTTTATCAATGGCGTGGCATGTGCCACACTTAGTCTTACCTTCTACAGGCATATTAACTGCCAATGAGTAGCCTGAAATAATCAAGCCTGCCATTGCGGCCATACTTGCGATAATTGAATTCATTTTTTCTCCTTTAGTTGGTGCATCTATTAAGGTGGCATTCGGTTATTATATCGTTTAAAATTTGTCAGGTAGTACAGGAAATTCCTCTCAAAAGAGTAATGCTATGTGATTGGTTTTAAAGTGTATAGCCATTTACTTGCTTCAGCTCAATTTGCGGCAGCGGCTCGATTACCTCGTTAACTCATGTCAAGCTGAGGAAATAATTGCTTAAGCTTGAACGCTAAATTATATTTCTGTCCGGAAGAACAATATGCCTTACCTACCCAACAAAATTTATCGACATCTTCCAGACCTGTACGTGCTAGCTGGGATCTATGTATTGCTCAACGTTGATCGTCCAATTGGATATTTTAGTGGCACGTTATTAGTTGCCGCTGGACTCTTTGTTTTTCATTACCGTTTGAGAGAAGCTATATCAAATAATAAATCCAATAATTAAATTGAATGGGCCAGGGTATGGGAGCCCTAATTTTCAGATAAAAAATTAAGGTGCTTGTCATCGCCTGTTCTCGAAATTATTTGATGTATATCCCTCTAGGAATTCTCTGCTCCTTTTGACACCTCCGTTTCAAATTTATCAAAATGCTTATCCCACTTTCTTGAGTTTACCTAAGCGTGTATATAAAGGATTGAAAATGATATTTTATTAAATTTAATGTTTAATAATTAGACTATTAGCGAAAACTGAACGATAGAAATTCGAGGTAAGTTCTCTGGAGGAGCGTTGACTAAATTTCAGTCGCGGATGATGGGTTATATCAGCTTGGTGTAAGAAAATGATAGTATTGTTTCAATTTATGAGCTTTATTAAGCAACACTCTAATTAAAGGAA
>JAIOPT010000164.1 GCA_021413765.1 Betaproteobacteria bacterium | reverse complement strand
ATGGCGACTATGGTATCGGGGCGCAACTCGGGGGCACGATGCACATTACCGTGATAGCGTGCCACCAGTAAGCCGAGGTCGCGGCAATCGTTGGTTACGCGCAGACGCGCACACAAGGCACGCAACAAGTCGACACTGCGTACCTCGTGGCCGATGTGGCGCGGTAGAATATCCGTGGGTGTGCTCCCCTTGCCGAGATCGTGAGTGAGCGCAGAAAAACGCACCTCCAACGGGTAGTCATGTTGAGCTGCATCGTCCAGCACCAGCATGGTGTGTATGCCACAATCGATTTCCGGGTGATGTTTAGGCGGCTGCGGCACGCCGAGCAACGCGTCGACTTCCGGCAGGATTTTCACCAGCGCACCGCAATCACGTAGCGTGAAAAAAAATCGTGACGGCACTTTTTCCATCAGGCCACGTGCCAACTCTTGCCACACACGTTCCGGCACCAGTGCATCCACTTCACCATTTGCCACCATTGCGCGCATCAGCGACAAAGTCTCCGGCGCTATGTTGAAACCGAAACGTGCCACGAAGCGCGCTGCGCGCAGAATACGCACCGGGTCTTCGCTGAATGCCGAACTGACATGGCGCAATATCCCGGCTCGCAAGTCGGCGATGCCGTCATAGGGGTCAATTAACTTGCCGTCTTGGTCGCGTGCAATAGCGTTAATGGTAAAGTCGCGGCGCAGTAAGTCTTGCTCCAGCGTCACATCCGGTGCGGCATGAATGGCAAAACCCCTATAGCCGGGCGCAGTTTTACGCTCGGTGCGTGCCAACGCATATTCCTCGTGTTCGTGCGGATGCAAGAACACCGGAAAATCCTTGCCCACCGGCTTATAGCCTCGCGCCACCATGTCTTCCGGCGTACTACCCACCACCACCCAATCGTGGTCGTTCACTGGCAGTCCGAGCAGTTCGTCGCGTACTGCGCCGCCAACACTGTAAATTTTCAGGCCGCTATCTTTCATCAGGGGTAGCCTGCTGGTTAACTGCATTCTTTGCCGTAATCACGCCCAAACGTTGCTTAAGAGAACGCGGTGGCTGGCCAAAAAGCTGGGAGTAATACATGGTATTGCTCATCACCTTCTTTACGTAATTGCGTGTTTCATCAAAGGGAATATTTTCGGCGTAAATGGCTCCTTCCAATGTGCTTTCCCCCCGCCATTTTCGGGCACGTGCAGGTCCGGCGTTGTAGGCGGCGGAGGCCAGTACCGGACTATTGTCGAGTGACGACAGCATCGTTTTCATGTAATACGTGCCAAGCTTGAAATGAGTGTCAAGTTGATTAACAAGTGCCTGGCGATAACTCTTCATTCCTATCTTTTGTGCTATCCAACGCGCCGTGGCAGGCATAATCTGCATAAGGCCTGTCGCGCCTACTGGCGATTTGGCTTGATAGACGAAACGACTCTCCTGCCGTATTAAGCCATACACCCAGGCTTCTTCCAGTTCATTCTTGCGAATATAACCCTGTAATGTCTCCCGGTAGGGCGCGAGATAGCGCAGACTAAAGTCATGTATCTGCACGGTACGATCAGCGGTGTTGATAGCATGGTCATACATCCCATTACGGCGCGCAATTTCAGCTGCCACCAATAACTGTTCGTCGTCAAGTTTGCGCGCTGCCCATGCCCATTCTCTGGCTGCGTCAGTGCGTAAATCCATACGGTATAACGCCAATGTACGCTGGACGGCGGGCTGCGCCAGCATTGCATTTATTGTTGCTTTGCTTGGCTGATAGCTGGCAGGCATTGTGGCAGCAGGAGCTACTCCGATCTCCTCGGCGGAAAGTTGACCGTAAAAATTATGTTCACTGCTCAATTCAGCAAACAGCGCATTTGCTTCCGGCAAGCTTCCCCAGGCTTTCAGAGCACGCGCCTTCCAATAACGCCAACCACCCTCGCGCTGTTGTTGCGGCGTCATAGCATTAATGCTCGTCCAAACTTCATGCCAGTTCTGCGTAAGCAAGGCAGCTCGGGCACGCCATGCCAGTTGCGGCCCGGTCAGAGTCGACTCACTAGCCGCCTTGTACCATTCCAGCGCGCGCGTATCCCGCTTACGTGCCGCTTCGTAACCTAACCACCCATAAAAATAATTATGCTCATCCGCAGTAAAATATGCCGCATTTTTTTCCCATTGTGAATAGGCCAATTGCGGCGATTGCTTGGCTAGCCGTTGCAAGGCAAACATCGCCACTGTGCGCTGCGCTTCGGAGGCGCTGTCCAGCTTGGCATTGGCTAGATAACGCACCTGATCGGTGGCAGCTCTATCGAGTTCAGAGGAAGAAAGGGCGCGCTTGGCAGGCAACCTCTCCGAGAGCTGTTTAGCCAGCGTCAGATTACCTGCCTCCAATGCCAGGCGTAAACGTAGCCATATATCCGCTGCTTTAATGATACCGCTGGCAATTGCTGCATCGAACAATGGCGCACAGCTTTCCGGCAATTCCGCGCTGCTCGTTAGCCACAAATTGCGTGCCTCATGCAGCACTTGTTCTTCTTGCAGACGTTGACGTGATCGCAGTGCATAACAGGTCAGATCGACCTCTCCGTTCACCAGACGCGGATATTGCACCGCAAATTCTTCCCATTGCTGCCTTTTGCCAAGCAGCCTCAACCATTCTGCACGTAGGTGGTTAATCACCGGGGTATCATCAGGACGCGCCAGAAATTCCTGAATCTCCGTGGCACTCGCAGTTTCTAGTCGCATGCGCAACTGGTAATAAGCTAGATAAGGTTCTAGCGGGGAATGTTTTAATCGCGCGGCCATGCGATCAAGCTTCACTACGTCACCCATCCGGAATGCATCGCGCGCAACGAGAAAATCCGCATCCTGATTTGCTACCACCAAAGCAGGAAACAGAAACAATACAAACACATAAAGCTTTGAAAAACGCATGGAAGATGCCCTTATAAAATTTCGTTTAGCCATATTCCCGACTGATTTGAAATTTTTGCATAGCAGGCGATTTCCTATTTATATTGCAGTGAGTGCACCTCTCTATTATCGGTGGACAGTGCCCAAAACTTGAACTTGACGCAACTTGTTGTCCGCATTGACACAGGATCAATGCGCTCTTCAACCATATGCGGGATGAATATTTTAGCAGATAAGCAAAATATTTCTGTGCATGAATAACTGAGATACTGTTTTTTGAAAAAGGTTTACTTATGATAATTTTACCAACATATACTGATGATTAAGAGGTTACATATTACCTGTTTATTATTGTTGTAAATGCAAAGCTAGGCATCCTCCATATAGGCATGGAGAGGGAATGCAAAAACCTGTAAAATCCTGGAATTCGTAAATTCTATTAATTTAAAGCAAGGAAAATACATGAGCAAGAACCTGGTGCAATTCATTATCGAAGAACAACGGCAATTACCGGGCGCAACCGGT
>JAIOPT010000163.1 GCA_021413765.1 Betaproteobacteria bacterium | reverse complement strand
CGTTTTGGTTTCAACATAGCGCCGGAGACTTTGTCGCTGATGCGCGCAATGGTGGCAAATGGTGAAGTGGATGCACTGGTGCCGGAACGTGTGTGGCAAGAGTTGGCGCGTGGCCTGATGGAAAAAGTGCCGTCACGTTTTTTTTTCACGCTACGTGATTGCGGTGCGCTCGTAAAAATCCTGCCGGAAGTAGACGCGTTGTTCGGCGTGCCGCAGCCGCCTAAACATCACCCGGAAATCGATTGTGGCATACACACCATGCTGGTGCTTGACGATGCAGCTCAACATGACTATCCGTTGGAAGTGCGTTTTTCTGCGCTAACGCACGAACGCAGTGTCGACTTGTTGCGTGCCTTGTGTGCGCGTCTGCGCGTAACCAACGATTGCCGCGACCTCGGCTTACTGGTGGCACGCTATCACGGTAATGTGCATCGTGCCCCCGAGTTGCGCCCCGATACCATAGTCGCCATATTGCAGAATTGTGATGCGTGGCGCAGGCCAGAACGTTTCACGCACCTATTGCAGGCATGTGCTTCGGATGCGCGAGGGCGCACCGGACATGAACAGGATGCTTATCCGCAGGCGGATTATCTGCTGCGAATGTTACGGGCGACGCAGACGGTGAATGCAGGGGAGATTGCGCAGCAGTGTGAGGATAAAAATGCCATTGCTGACAAGGTGCGTGAGGCACGGATCATGGCTGTGGAGCGGGCAATCAAAGGTTGAATTTCTCACCGCTAAATCTAAATAGATTCAGATTAAACATAAATTGAATTTTCTTTCGATCTCACAATTCCTCCAACGCCATCTACTCTGGTTCTTGATCGCCGCATATGTTATTGCCATTGTTTTGCCAGTTCCTGGTCTCCAGATAAGGAGTGTTTCTTTCGGCGAGATCACTATCTACCAGCAGAAAATAAATGTATCGTTGCTGATGATTATGCTCGCCATACTCATGTTCAATGCTGGCCTAGGGTTGAAAATTTCTCATATTAAAAAATATTTTGAAAAAAAATATGTATTGCTGGCCGGGCTAGTTGCGAACATAACCATCCCAATTATCTATATTTTTGGCGTAACGGTCTTAATGCGGCTTTGGTCTGAGCCAATAGAAGCCCAGCACATTCTTGTGGGCCTGGCATTGGTTGCAGCTATGCCGATCGCTGGAGGGTCAACCGCTTGGGCGCAAAACGCTAATGGAAATTTGGCATTGAGCCTGGGATTGGTACTTTTCTCTACAATGCTAAGTCCCATCATAACTCCGGTAACGTTTAACATTTTTGGTGAGATGGCCTCAGAGGAGTTCGAGAAGGTTTTGCAGGGTTTGGCAGTATACGGCTCTGGTGCATTTCTAGGTTTTTGGGTGGTGCTACCATCATTGCTGGGCATTGCGGCGCGATTGATAGTTGCCGAAGATTGGGTAGTTGGAGGAATGCCTTATCTGAAATTCATCAATAGCATTGTTTTGTTGTTGTTGAATTACTCAAATGCTGCAGTATCTCTGCCACAAGCTATAGCTGATCGGGATTACGACTTCTTGGCCGTTACATTGGTTATTTCCGCAGGGCTATGCTTAACTTTGTTTGCTGCAGGGTATGGCATGAGCCGCTTGTTCAAGTTGGACCGAACTGAGCGCGTCTCACTTATGTTCGGACTGGGTATGAACAATAACGGGACCGGGTTGGTATTGGCATCGTTAGCTTTATCTTCTTACCCGAATATAATGGTTCCGATTATTTTCTACAACTTGGTTCAGCACATCGCAGCGGGGACTGTGAACGAGGTAATGAACAGAAAGGCAAGCGGATAAAGGGCCACTGTTATTTATATGGCGTGACAAGGGGTCGGTACAATGTTCGCACTGTCATAGCGAAATGTAAGTCTCTCACCCATAGTTGAATCCATACTGCCGATGGGCGAAAGAGCCGATTTATGATTTGAAATATCTGTGGAAATGGTGCATCTGGCTATTTTGTATGGATAGAGAATATAACATCCAACCCATATATTAACCAAGCCGGAGATATAGACAGACTAGCTGTTATTAAAGTGGAGTGAGCTTCGCGTATTCCAGCGCCAGCCACTTCATACCGGCTGTGCGAAAATTCACCTGTACGCGCATATCTGAACCACCGCCCTCTGTGTTAACTATGATTCCTTCGCCAAACTTGGCGTGATGCACTGCTTGGCTAATACGCCATGGAGAGTCTTGTGCATCAATGCCTTTTTCTCCCCCAAACCTTCTCATACTTATGGGGGTGGATTTGGTAGTAAGAGGGATTGAATAGCCAGAAGAATTAAAATTATTTGAAGCCGTTATACGTGGCGTAATCCAGTGCAACAACTCTTCCGGCAGCTCGCGTAAAAAGCTGGACATCAAGTTGTAATTCACCTGTCCATGCAACATGCGGCTCTGCGCAAAGGAGAGATACAACCTGCGCCTTGCGCGGGTGATAGCCACATACATCAGGCGGCGTTCTTCATCCACACCGGCATCCGCCATGCGGCTGTTCTGGTGCGGGAATAATCCTTCTTCCAGCCCGCTCATGAATACAGTGTGAAATTCCAAACCTTTGGATGAGTGTACCGTCATCAGGTGCAGCGCATCCGCGTCAGCTTCTGCCTGACTTTCACCTGATTCAAGCGCGGCATGAGTGAGGAAGGAAGTAAGGCTGTCGTCCTCGTTTTCATGCACAAACAGTGTCGCGGCATTGATCAGCTCATTGAGGTTTTCCAGCCGTTCCTGAGCCTCGCGCTGTTTGACACCCGTTTCGTTTTGATAATGTACAAGCAACCCGCTGTGCAGAATTATATGATCGATGACTTCCGGCAACGGTAGTTCAAGCGTAGCATCGGCCATCATTTCGATTAAACTTACAAACGTTGCTACCTTGCCGCTCGCTTGTTTTGCCACCTGCCACAGGCTGACATTTTGCGCGCGTGCCGCTTCCTGTAATTGTTCGATGGTGCGCGCGCCGATGCCGCGCGTGGGAAAGTTGATGATGCGCAGCAGCGCGTTATCGTCACCCGAGTTTTGTATCAGACGCAGATATGCCAGCGCATGCTTGATTTCCTGTCTTTCGAAGAACCTCAGTCCGCCATACACGCGATAGGCCACCCCCGCTGATACCAGTGCGTGTTCGATGACGCGCGACTGGGCGTTGGAACGGTATAAAACAGCCATCTCGGCCAGATGAACGCCTTCGCGGTTGAGTTGGCGCGCCTCGTCTACGATGAATCTGGCTTCTTCCGTATCGGTGGGCGCCTCGTACACTAGTTCTGCTCCAGTTTGATTACATTCTGCACATGAAAATCGCGCGTCAGTTCCTGCATGTTGCCGACATTAGCGCCACGAAACGCGTATATAGATTGGTCGTCGTCGCCCACCGCAAACAGGACATTGTGTTGCCCAGCCAATAATTTGAGCCATTGATATTGCAAGCGGTTGGTGTCCTGAAATTCATCCACCAAGATGTGGCGGAAGCGAGCCTGATAATGCTCCCGTAATGGTTGGTTGCGCGACAGCAATTCGTAGCAGCGCAATAGCAACTCGGAAAAATCCACTACGCCTTCGCGCTGGCACTGCTCATCATAAGCAGCAAAAATTTCCACCCTGCGGCGGGTGTAGGGATCAAAGGCTTCCACCTCATGCGCACGCAGGCCTTGTTCCTTGTTGCCGTTGATAAAGCTCTGAACCTCGCGCGGTGGATATTTTTCATCATCCACATTCAGTACTTTCATTAACCGCTTGATGGAAGCAAGCTGATCAGCGCTATCCAGAATCTGGAAAGTCTGCGGCAACATGGCTTCGCGGTGATGGGCACGCAACATACGGTTACACAGCCCATGAAAAGTGCCCATCCATAGCCCGCGTATGTTGATCGGCAGCATGGCTGACAAGCGCAAGAGCATCTCCTTCGCTGCCTTGTTGGTGAAGGTGACAGCCAGAATGCCATGCGGGCTGACTTGCCCGGTGCTGATCAGCCAGGCGATACGTGTGGTCAGCACGCGTGTTTTGCCGCTGCCCGCACCGGCCAGGATCAGTGCCGATTGTTCCGGCAGGGTAACGGCAGCGCGCTGTTCTGGATTAAGGCCGGAAAGAAAATCCATTAGGGATATCCGTAAACAAAACGGGGAACCAGAAACTATGCCTGATTCCCCGCTAACATCAAATTATAAAAAGTTATTTATTTCTGTTTTGCAGCATTTCATGCATGATTGGAGCCAGAATCACTTCCATCGCAAAGCTCATTTTGCCACCGGGTACCACAATGGTATTCGAGCGCGACATGAATGAACATTGAATCATGTCAAGAAGATATGAAAAATCCACGCCCTTGGGATCGCGGAAACGAATCACTACAAAACTTTCGTCCGGTGTAGGGATGTCACGTGCAATGAAAGGGTTGGAAGTATCTACCGTAGACACGCGCTGAAAGTTAATATCAGTACGCGAAAATTGCGGTGTGATGAAATTAATATAGTCTGGCATGCGGCGCAGGATGGTATCTACCGTCGCTTCAGCGGAATAGCCACGCTCAGCTTGATCACGATGGATTTTCTGTATCCATTCCAGATTGACGATGGGAACTACGCCGATGCTCAAGTCAACATGCTTGGCTGCATCCACGGCATCTGTCTTCACCATGCCGTGCAAACCTTCATAAAACAACAGGTCGGAACCGGCGGCAATATCTTCCCACGGCGTAAACTGACCAGGGTTCAAGCTAGTACTCAAGCGTGCATTCAGCTCCTTAGCTTCAGAATCGCTATGAATGTAATAACGGCGCTTGCAAGAACCGGTTTCGCCATAAGATTTGAATGTCTCTTCAATTTTGTCGAAATGGTTGGCTTCGGGTCCAAAGTGGCTGAACGAATGATTGCCTGTCTTGCCAGCTTCAGCCACGGCAGCCCGGAACTCCATGCGATCCAAGCTGTGCAGGCTGTCACCTTCAATCACGGCGGCATTTATGTGCTCACGGCGGAAAATATTTTCAAAAGCGCGCTTGGCGGTAGTAGTGCCGGCGCCCGACGAACCGGTCACAGCAATCACGGGGTGCTTGCGGGACATAGTAAAACTCTCCTGAAGGGTAAGAAAAAATTATTTCGGCGGCATTTTAGCAGAACCTCGCACCCCGAGGTAACTTAACCGCCACCATTTGCAGTTGTGTCTGTCAGTTCGTGCGCAGCCTGGGCAGGATTATGCCGTTATAATGTCGACTGGACGAACTAACGCAGAAATTAAAATGCACCAGGATTATAAACCGAAAGATATCGAAGCTGTCGCGCAACAATATTGGATTGAGAAGCTGGCCTTTCGCGCGGAGGACCAATCTGCAAAGCCCAAATATTATTGCCTATCGATGTTTCCTTACCCCTCCGGCAAGCTGCACATGGGGCATGTGCGTAACTACACCATCGGTGATGTTCTATCGCGTTATCACCGCATGAAAGGTTTTAACGTGATGCAACCGATGGGCTGGGATGCTTTCGGCCTGCCCGCTGAAAACGCCGCCTTGGCCAACAACGTACCGCCCGCCGCGTGGACTTATTCCAATATTGACGCCATGCGCACTCAGCTACAGAGCCTGGGACTTGGCGTCGACTGGTCGCGTGAAGTGACCACTTGCAAACCGGATTATTACCGTTGGGAGCAATGGTTGTTCACTCGCCTGTTTAAGAAAGGGCTGATTTACAAGAAGACGTCTTCGGTAAACTGGGACCCGGTCGATCACACGGTGCTGGCCAATGAACAGGTGATTGATGGGCGCGGCTGGCGTTCTGGCGCGCTGGTGGAAAAACGCGACATCCCGATGTATTTCATGCGCATTACTCAATATGCCGAAGAGTTGCTTGCCGACCTGGACCAGCTGGAAGGCTGGCCGGATCAGGTCAAGACTATGCAGCGTAACTGGATCGGCAAGAGCTACGGCTGCGAAGTGTATTTCCCCTATGATGAAGTGAGCATTGGCACGACGGGCGTGCTCAAGGTATATACCACTCGTCCTGATACATTGATGGGTGCGACTTATGTCGCGGTGGCTGCTGAACATGCACTGGCGACCCAAGCCGCAGCAAGCAATCCAGAGTTGGCTGAGTTCATTGCCGAATGCAAGCATGGCGGCACGGCCGAAGCTGACATGGCGACGATGGAAAAGAAGGGCATGAATACCGGTTTGTTCGTCACACACCCTCTCAACGGCGAGCAGCTGCCGGTTTGGATCGCCAATTATGTGCTTATGGGTTACGGCGAAGGCGCGGTGATGGCGGTTCCGGCGCATGATGAGCGCGATTTTGAATTTGCGAAGAAATATAATTTGCCAATCAAACAGGTGATTGAACGTGACGTAATTGTTGGCTTAATGAAGGCACTAAAAGATGGCGTTGAGAATGATCCTATTAAGCCCAATGGAATTAAGGATCAAGTATCAGGTAATCAACGTGTTTTGATGGAAATAGCTTCGCTCGAAAACAAATTTACAGCCGATCATTGGCAAGAATGGTACGGTGAAAAAGAACTTCGCATGTGTGTCAACTCCGGCAAATACGACGGACTGAATTTCCAGGAAGCTTTCGACGCGATTTCTGCCGACCTGCAAGCCAAAGGTTTAGGCCAGAAGCGCACCCAGTTTCGCCTGCGCGACTGGGGGATCTCGCGCCAGCGTTACTGGGGTTGCCCAATCCCGATCATCCATTGCGCACATTGCGGCGATGTTCCGGTGCCGGATGAACAGTTGCCCGTGATATTACCGGAACAAGTCACTATC
>JAIOPT010000162.1 GCA_021413765.1 Betaproteobacteria bacterium | reverse complement strand
GCCCTTTTATTAGTACAGGAAGCGGACAGCGGTGAGCCGATTAATTCTATTGCGCCCTATCGCTATGTGCTTGAACGTGGTGCGGTGCGTGCTGCACCAAATGATTCTGACATATCAGATGTATCAGAAGGCTTGTTGATGATGGGCAAAACCTTGCAAGATATGGCTGCTGATGATTACCGCGATGCAGTCAGCGCGCAGCAGAGCAAGCAGTTAATGCGCATGTTACTGAATCATCATCTCGCGGGTAAGACATTGCATACGCGCGAATTGATAAGGGACCTACAAAAAATATGATCAAACTCGGACTCAACATCGACCACGTTGCCACGTTACGCCAAGTTCGGGGCACGCGTTATCCTAATGTGATTCAGGCAGCGTTAATCGGCGAGGCTGCGGGTGCCGACGTTATTACCCTGCATTTACGCGAAGACCGCCGCCACATCCAGGATCGGGACGTGGAAATTCTGCGCGATATGCTGCAAACGCGTATGAACCTTGAAAGCGCCATTACCGATGAAATGCTGGCCATTGCTTTGCGCATTAAGCCGCACGATGTTTGCTTCGTGCCGGAACGGCGCGAAGAATTGACCACCGAGGGAGGGTTGGATGTGGTAGGGCATTTTGATAGTGTGAAGCGCGCTTGTGAGTGCTGTGCTGCGGCGGGTATACGTGTGTCATTATTTGTGGACCCGGATGAAAAACAAATGGATGCGGCGCGGTCTGCAGGCGCGCCAGTAGTAGAGATACACACGGGAAAATATGCTGATGCGGCCAACGTATCGCATCAGACACAAGAATTGGCGCGCATTCAGCGCACAGTGGTGCATGCCCATGCGCTCGGTTTACAAGTGAATGCAGGGCACGGTCTAAATTATCACAACGTACAGCCTATCGTCGCAATCCCTAATATCTGCGAACTCAACATCGGCCATGCCATAATTGCCGAGGCGCTATTCATTGGTCTGGAGCAAGCAGTGAAAAAAATGAAAGCGCTGCTAATCGGCATTCACCCATAAGGCATGGAAGCACAGTCAACGTGATTCTTGGTATCGGCACTGACATCGTGGCTTATGCACGCATCGAGGCAGTGCATGCCAATTACGGCGAACGCTTCGCACAGCGCATTTTGAGCCAACAGGAATTAACGGAGTATCGTGTTCATGCCTACCCTGTGCGCCTGCTAATGAAGCGCTTTGCCGCCAAGGAAGCTCTAGCCAAGGCGATAGGTAGCGGCTTGCGTTACCCCGTAAGCATGCAAAAAATTAGTGTGACACACGATGCTTTTGGCAAGCCTATTTTTGAATTTGATGCGGAATTGGCTGTACACCTAATGCAATTAGGGTTGAAACACCACCATCTAAGTATCAGTGATGACCATGATGTTGCCGTAGCATTTGTGATTTTGGAAAAAGATAATTAAGAATTCAATTGTGAAGGCAGCTGCACCGAGAATCGCGCGCAGTAGTGGACGAAATTTACCGCTTCGATATTTCCTTCATGGGAAAGCCCCGTTATTCACAATGCATGTTGTAAGGAAATCAGTCTTGAATCACGTAAATATTATTAGGAGAAATTGAATGGGGATCGGCCCATGCATGCTGGATATAGCAGGATCTACCCTAACTGCGGAAGATGAAGCACGTTTACGTCATGAACTGGTGGGTGGTGTAATCCTGTTTTCGCGTAATTACGAATCTCCCCGCCAGCTTGCCCAACTGACAGCCAGCATTCATGCCCTGCGTACTCCGCCGCTACTGATCGCTGTGGATCATGAGGGTGGGCGAGTGCAACGTTTTATCAACGGTTTCACGCGCATCCCGGCGATGCGCGAGTTGGGCCATATTTGGGATGAAAACCCGCGCCGCGCCAAGCATCTGGCGCAGCAGGTAGGCTACGTGCTGGCTGCAGAATTGCGTGCTTGTGGCGTGGATTTCAGCTTTACACCGGTGCTAGACATAGATTTCGGCATCAGCAAAGTGATTGGCGACCGCGCCTTTCATTCCGAGCCACAGGCCATAGCCGAACTGGCGCATAGTCTGTTACTGGGACTCAAACAGGGCGGAATGTCCACCGTGGGCAAGCATTTTCCTGGACACGGCAACGTACACGCCGATTCACACCTGGAAATTCCGATAGATGAGCGCAGCTATATTGACATTGAGTTGTGCGACCTAATTCCATTTCGTCAGATGGTTAATTACGGTCTAACTGCAGTTATGCCCGCACACGTAATTTATCCAAAAGTGGACAAACATCCAGCGGGTTTTTCAAAAATATGGTTGAAAGATATTCTGCGCTGGGAGCTGGGCTTTAATGGATGTATCTTTAGCGACGACCTTTGCATGGAAGGTGCCACGGTAGCGGGCGGTATCCTGCAACGTGCGGAAGCGGCATTGCAGGCCGGTTGTGATATGGTGCTGGTATGCAATCAGCCGTTCTTGGCAGATGAATTGCTAGCTGGACTAAAATGGGACATGCCAGCGACCAGCAAAGCGCGCCTCGCGCAGATGCGCGGCCGCCACCATCCAGATACGTTGGTGCAATTGCATGAGCAAGCAGGATTTATGAAGGCAGTACATGAAATCGCTGCTATTGGTCCAGGCACCGCAGAACTACCGTTTATCTAGTAGTGCTTTACTCGGATACAGGGATACAGCGAACAAGGAGATATGAATTGAAAAATAATAACTTATATTTAAGCATGACGAATAAGGTTAAATCGTGCGAGCGAAGCGAAGCCACGATCTGAACCGTTTGTTGGACAAGTTCGGCCCCTGAGTGTGGGTCGGGCCTCATAGGAAATGTATTTTTTAGAGTTACCCTGGATTAAAGCCCTGGCCAGGATGAGGAGTGCTTGAAAGCCCGTTTCATGCGTGCCGTTGCGACGGCAGATGCCCGATTTGGACATTTATTGCCTATTGAGGTAGGCCGGGAAAAATGGATACCTACGTTTTGTTAAACTTGAAACGTAGGTGTGAGATGAGACTGAGAATACCAAGCGCAATTTGTTGCTCAAAAAAGAATAGTGCATCACCGGCGCTTCAAGACCCGCGCCGAGGACATTCAGGCCATCACCAAATACATCGAAATATTTTACCGGCGACAACGCAAACAAGCACGTTTGGGATATCTGTCTCCTGTCGCATTTGAGCGCCAATTCCGTAAAAATAGGTTGGCGGCATGAACCCATTGGAATAAATTTGCGCGCGTACTTTTTGTGATTGTGTTGTTATGGGCAGTTCGTTCCATTGCATAGTTCCATCATAATTTTTTGATTAACAATAAATGCTGTCCGATTCCCATGCCATATCTATGACAGATTTTTAGTAGATCGGATAAGGCAATCTCATGAATCGAAGCGCCGCGCCTTGTAAAGATTTCCAGTGCACAGTTTGGTCTTTTTGGCTGCTAATCTGCACCACCACCAACATGTCGTAACCGCCGTCCGGAGAGGATGATGCGTTGACTACCATACCGCTGGCTTGTCCTTCCATGTCTGCGCTGTAGAGCTCGTCACCCGCTTGCGGTGGGATATCGCTTTCGATATGCGCCAGATACATGCGTCGCTTGAGTTTGCCGAGATATTGCATGCGCGCCACAATTTCTTGGCCGGGGTAACAGCCTTTTTTGAAGTTCACGGCACCGATCAGTTCCATGTTGGCAATTTGTGGCACGAACTGTTCTTGTGTAGCCGGCAGAATCACTGGAACACCATCATGAATTGTAAGCCAGTCCCAGCAGGGTGAACCAACCGGACGCCCGGTGACAATGAGTTTTTGCCACAGGGCGGGTGCGTGCTCGATGGTTGTGTTGATTTGAAAACGCTGTTCGCCGAGACGAATGACGCCAGTATCATTGTGTTCGGATACGCGATTGCCAACTTCTTCTGCGCCCCAAGGTTCTACCGGAACTGAGCCTAAGTATTCACGAAGCTGTTCCTCCGAACCCTCACCAGCCCAACCAAAACTGATCTGTTGATCGGTCACATCCTCAATTTTTACTTTGGAGCGCAGGATGTATTTGGATAGACGTTGCTGGATATCGGCGCACAAACTAAGCGGCAGTTGCAGGAAAAAAGCTTTGTCTGCGTCATCAAGCACCCCTTTACGCCAGATAAGGAAGCTTGCCAACATTCGTCCTTTGGGGCTGTTCAGGCTACTGAATTGGGCATGCCATGGAGTGACTTCACGCACATCGCTGCTAAGCAGGTTTTGCAAAAAGGTTTCAGCATCTTCACCAGAAACCTTGAGTACGCCAAGCTGGCTTAAATAGCACAGTACCATGCTGTCTCGTGCGGCAGCGAGTTCGCCTTGTCCGGCGCCGAAATATCGCACTATGCCATCTTGTATTTCTGCACCTTGTTCCCGTAAATAATCTTGCCAAATCGAATTCATCTTGCTGCCCATTAGTTAAGTTTAAAAATGACCGCAACTTTACCACGAATAGCGGTATTTCGGATAAACTCTCGCGCCATGAAATACTTATATTACTTACCGCTGCTTCTAATGATTGCGGCCTGTGACGGCGGTTTGTGGAATAATCCCTACCCGGTCAGCGATAAGGGCAAGTCGATTTATTATTCTGCTTTTATCGAGCGGCCTAAACATCTCGATCCGGCGTCAGCATATAGCGAAAACGAATATATTTTCCTCGCGCAGATATATCAACCGCCGCTGCAATATCATTTCCTGAAGCGTCCATACACGCTGGTGCCGCAAGCAGCCAGTGAAATGCCGACAGTGAGTTATCTGGATAAAAATAGCCAGCCATTACCTGCTGATGCGCCTGCTGAAAAGGTGGCATTCAGTGTTTACGAAATTCACTTGCGTAGCGGTTTGAATTACCAGCCGCATCCGGCTTTTGCACGCGATGCCAATGGTCAGTTGGAATATCACGCGCTTACAGGCAATGATTTAAGCAATATTCATTCACTGAATGATTTCCCGCATAGCGGTACGCGTGAAGTGAAAGCGGCGGATTATGTTTATCAGATCAAACGGCTAGCTCACCCGACCATTCATTCGCCAATTGCAGGACTGATGGTGGATTACATCGTCGGCCTTAAAGAATACATAACAACTTTGCAGCTAGCTAAAAAAAAGAGTCCCAATACTTTCCTTGATCTTCATGACTATCCGCTGGAAGGTGTGCAGACAGTAGACGACCATACTTATCGGATCAAGATTTACGGTAAATATCCGCAGTTTGCTTATTGGTTAGCGATGACGTTTTTTGCACCAATGCCAGTGGAGGCCGAGCGCTTTTATGCGCAGGATGGAATGTCCGAACGCAACTTGGTTCTGGATTGGTGGCCGGTAGGCAGTGGGCCGTATTATCTATCGGAAAATGATCCCAACCAGCGTATGGTGTTATCGCGCAACCCGAATTTTTCCGGAGAAGTTTATCCGACGGAAGGTGAGGCGGGGGATAAAGGAGCTGGACTGCTGGCTGACGCGGGCAAACCTCTGCCATTAATCAGCAAAATTGTGTTTAGCTTGGAAAAGGAAACTATTCCCTACTGGAATAAATTTCTGCAAGGTTATTACGATGCTGCAGGCATCAGTTCCGATAGTTTTGATCAAGCAGTACAGGTGAATGTTGGCGGCGAGACTAACGTGACAGACGAGATGAAAGCGCAAGGCATTAAGCTTTCTACCTCGGTAGCCACCTCCACTTCTTATATGGGTTTCAACTGGCTAGATCCAGTTGTTGGCGGGGCGAGTGAACGTGCAACCAAGTTGCGCCGTGC
>JAIOPT010000111.1 GCA_021413765.1 Betaproteobacteria bacterium | reverse complement strand
TCCACCGTGGATGTTGTGCTAACTGCTTTATATAAACGGGAAATCAAATCATCTGGCAGGAATGGCGTGTCGCATGGAACACTCGCAACCCAATCATGACTTGCGAGTCGCAGAGCGGACTGCAATCCGGCAAGCGGCCCTGGCCAATTCGGAGTCTGATCGGCAATGACAGGATAACCAAAGCACAAATAATCATCGTGCACACCATTCGCATTAATCAAAACCTCTTCACTTTGGCGGCTGACCGAATCTAATACCCAGTCAATTAACTTTCGTCCACGCAAGGGTTGCAAACCCTTTGCACCGCCGATTCGAGTACCCAATCCCCCTGCCAGAATTACAATTGTTATTGCAGGCTGAATCGTTTCTAAAAGCGTTTCAAATTTAACCTGAGACGTTCTCATTAGATATTAAGTTTTAGTGCTAATGACATATACAGTATTTTTACAATTTAAGTTATTTAGTTGAAGTGACAAGTAATTACATATTGATATTGCAAGATTTAAACTGTAAAGAAACCTATTGTCGAACTGAGAAGTGGCACGGCTGTCCTGCAAATGTTTATTGGTTACGCTTGGAAATGTGGAAACAACCGAAATCCATTTTTGGATGCGTTGATGGACACAATACATTGTTATTTAAGTTTGTGTAGCTAAAAAACTTAGTACTTTCCCGCTAACACCTCCTCAAAAACAGAACAACGGCAATTCGCTCATTTCTTAATTTATACGAAAAGATTTAATATAATCTGCTAATCCAGCTTCTCTAGTCTCATCTAGAGCCGTCTCTTCAGCAAGCAACCCATATTTATTTTTAATCGTGATATCTACGCCATATTCAATTAAAATTTTGGCTGACTCTAAATTATTAGCGCAATGTAAAGTAGAATTCCCCTTTTTATAAAGCCCTCCTCGTGACAATGTACCTCCTCGTGAAAGCTGAGCATTCGGGTTGGCACCCGCAACCAATAAATGCTTGGCGACTTTTGGATGATTAACCCATAAATGTAAAGGTGTGAAACTATCTTTATCTTTCAAATTGATACTAGCACCGCGATCAATTAAAAATATGGCGATATTAGGATCGTCAACTTCGAACAATGGAGTACGATTGTTATTATCCAATATGTTAATGTCAGCTCCACCATCAATTAACAGCTTAGCTGCGTCTAAGCTTGAGACATAATGCAAGGGCGATTTACCCAGAAAGTCACGAATATTCAAATCTGCACCCTGATTAATTGCGCTCTCCATCCCTTCTAAATCATTTTCCCATGTTGCAACCATCAGGTCATCATTATCTTTCATCGCTAGGAGAGCGTTATTATCTTCAGAGCGAACGATAGCAGCAGCTTTTTTTGCAGCTATTGCTCCTTCATCGACCTCTAATGAATGTCCTTTTTCTTTTCCAAAGAGAGGATTGTTTTCATTTGCTAATTTATATGATACTTGTCTGTTCTTGAGTTCTTCGCGCAGTTCCTCTATATCCGAGGCGCTGCGCCCATCACGTACCTGCGGTGGTTGTTGGGCCGGCATTACAGGTGTTTCTAATTTTTTTCCAAATAATTTCGGCAGTATTGCCATGAAACAACCTCCTGATTAAATATGATTATCTTGCAAGGACGGCTGTTAGGTGAGCAGCTCGTTTTGCAATATTTAAAATATATATTCTTTGTTATTCTTGCATATACGTCATTGATAACAAGTTTAATTTTAAAGTGTTATCAATAATAAGTCACTCGGATTCAAATGCATGGAAGAACTCTTCATGCTAGACGCTTTTGACTTTAAGCTATACTGAACAGTGCTTTGCATCTGATGCTTGAAGCCGTCACCGCTTTCAATATTGAGCGTGAGCGAAGTTGTCAAAACGCGTATATTCACCCCGGAATGTAAGCTCAACCTTGCCTATCGGGCCATTACGCTGCTTGCCGATGATAATTTCCGCCTTACCTTTATCAGGTGAATCGGGGTTATATACTTCATCACGATAGATAAATAGAATTAGATCAGCATCCTGTTCGATAGCGCCGGATTCGCGCAGATCGGACATCATTGGCCGTTTGTTAGGGCGTTGCTCCAAGCTACGGTTAAGCTGTGATAGCGCCATAACGGGTACTTGTAACTCCTTGGCTAGCCCTTTCAAAGAACGTGAGATTTCGGAAATTTCGGTAGCGCGATTTTCACTTGCCTTGCTTGAAGGAGAGGACATCAATTGCAAGTAATCGATGATAATCAAGCCTAGACCATTGTTTTGGCGGTGTAACCTGCGTGCGCGCGAGCGTAATTCAAGCGAATTTAGTGCGGCGGTTTCATCGATGAAAATAGCTGCATCATTCAAACGTCCCAGTGCATGGGTCAGGCGCGGCCAGTCATCTTCCTGCAAACGCCCAGTGCGCAAATCATGCTGATTGAGCTTACCTACTGAACCTATCATACGCATGGCCAATTGAATGCCGCCCATTTCCATGCTAAAAATTGCCACTGGCTTGCAGCCTTCCAGCGCTACATGCTCAGCGATATTAATGGCGAAGGCAGTCTTACCCATGCTCGGACGCCCGGCAACAATGATTAGTTCGCCTGGCTGAAGGCCGGAAGTCATACTGTCCAAATCAGTAAATCCACTCGCCACGCCAGTTACATCGCTGGAGTTATCGCGACCGTAAAGTGTCTCAATACGCTCCACTACCTTCGTCAATAGCGGTGGGAGGGGGGAGAACCCCTGACGGCCGCGCTCACCAGCCTCAGCAATTTCAAATACACGGCTTTCTGCTTCATCCAACAACTGATCCGCATCGCGTCCGGCCGGGTTATAGGCACTGGTAGCAATTTCGCTGCCAACCTCGGCCAGTTTTCGCATGACAGCGCGCTCACGCACGATTTCAGCATAGCGTCGGATATTGGCTGCGGACGGTACGTTTTGCGCCAAGGAGCCGAGGTAAGCTAATCCACCGGCTTTATCGAGTTCGGCATTACTTTCCAGCGACTCCGCCACGGTGATAACATCCACCGGTTTAGCATGCTCAGTCAAGCGCGCGATATGCCGGTAAATCAAGCGGTGTTCAAAGCGGTAGAAATCTTGTTCGCTAATCAGGTCGGAAATTTTGTCCCATGCAGTGGAGTCCAAAAAAATGCCGCCCAATACCGATTGCTCGGCCTCCACAGAATGAGGCGGAAGTTTTAGCGACTCAAGCTGAGGATCA
>JAIOPT010000109.1 GCA_021413765.1 Betaproteobacteria bacterium | reverse complement strand
GCCGATGCGGGTACGCGTTTTCATTCAAGCGAGGGCGTGCATCTAATGCAAATGCCCGAGCATGCCGGATATTTAAGCCCTATTCTTCATACCATCGCGCTGCAACTGCTGGCATATTACGTGGCATTGCAAAAGGGAACTGATGTCGACAAGCCGCGCAATCTGGCCAAATCTGTCACTGTAGAGTGATGGGTCAGAGAGTTATGCTTATTTCGCATCCGCCCATTACCGTGGGGTTATTCCAGAATGGCGGTTATCGCTGTATTCAATCAGAAGGGCGGGGTGGGCAAAACCACCACGTGTCTCAATCTTGCCGCTGCGCTGGCCATGGGGCAGCGGCACCCCATCGCTCTTGATCTTGACCCTCAAGGGCATTTAAGCTTGGCCTGTGGGCTGAAGGATGCCACTTTATCTGATGCTGGCATGGCTTCCTTTTTTAGGCGGAGCACTCCGCTTGCCAATCTTCTGCGCGATACGCCAGCTGGCTGGCAGATCATCTCATCCTCGCTCGAGCTGTCCAAAATCGACGCACTTTATGGTAGCGACCCCAAAGCTGCAACCATGTTGAAAAAAGGCCTGAGTGCAGATCTGGCACTCACCGGTGCGCCGATCCTGATTGATTGTTGCCCCATGTTGGGAGTGCTTACGCTTAACGCTTTGCTCGCCTCGGATCGAGTCCTGATTCCGGTTGCGGCGGACTTTCTTTCGCTGCAAGGCGTGCATCTCCTGGATTCCGCACTTAATGTGCTTGAGGTCAAACTCAAACGCTTATTCGAGCGCCGCATTTTGGTCACTCGCTTTGATTCGCGGCGTAAACTTTCGTATGAAATTTTTGACAAACTTAAGGACCGTTATGGTTCAGTGGTATGCAATACGCGCATTAGTGAAAACGTTTCGCTTGCCACCAGCCCCATGCATGGTAAAGATGTCTTCGCTTATGCTCCGCACAGTCCCGGCGCGGCGGATTACAAGGCGTTGACGGGAGAGTTGATTAAAAGCGGTTTTTTTGAAGAAAGAGTGGTAGCTTGATTTTCAACCAAGACGATTTAATCCGAATTAAGTTATTGCTGCAATGCCTTACTCCACCAGCTTCCACTTCACCATTTCACTTGCTCTCAACGGCACTAATTGATGCTCGCCAAACCCGACTGTGGCAGGCACTTGCCATTCCTGCTTACGCAAGGTAATGCTCTGAGCGTTACGTGGCAGACGATAAAAATCAGCGCCATAAAAACTGGCAAATCCTTCTAGTTTATCTAACGCCCCGACCTGTTCGAAAACTTCTGCATAGAGTTCGATGGCGGTGTGGGCGGTGTAAATGCCGGCGCAGCCGCAAGCGGATTCTTTGGTATGTTGTGCATGCGGGGCGCTGTCGGTGCCGAGGAAGAATTTATTGCTGCCACTGGTGGCAGCCGCAAGCAATGCTTCACGATGTGTTTCGCGCTTCAGCACGGGCAGGCAGTAATAGTGCGGATGGATGCCGCCGACGAGCATGGCATTACGGTTGTATAGCAGATGGTGCGCGGTGATGGTGGCAGCGATATTATCTGGCGCGCTTTGCACAAACTGTATGGCGTCAATCGTGCTGATATGTTCGAACACCACGCGCAAATCGGGCAGATCACGCAGTAGCGGCTGCAGCACGTGGGTTATGAATACTGCCTCGCGGTCGAACACGTCTACCGCTGCATCTGTTACTTCGCCATGCATAAGCAGCGGCATACCACAAAGCTGCATTTCTTCCAGAGCGGGATAGGTCTTGCGGATTTCAGTGACGCCCGAATCAGAGTTGGTGGTGGCGCCTGCAGGATAATATTTCACTGCATGCACGATGCCGCTTTGCTTTGCTGTACGAATTTCTTTCGCCGTAGTGTTGTCGGTCAGATATAAAGTCATCAGCGGTTCGAAATGCGAACCCACAGGTAGCGCGGCGAGAATGCGCGCGCGGTAAGCCTGTGCCTGTTCGGTGGTTGTAACCGGTGGGCGGAGGTTGGGCATGATGATGGCGCGGGCGAATTGGCGGGCGGTGTCGGGCAGCACGGAGTGCATTAACGACCCATCGCGCAAGTGCAAGTGCCAGTCGTCGGGGCGGGATAGTTTTAGTTCCATGGCAGATATTTTATCCGAATGTCAAAATGAGATGAGTTCTGGATTAAGCTGAGGACTTGAGTGAAAGCGCGCGTTGATATAGTTCGTTACGTCCTGCTCCAGTAATACGAACAGCGAGCTGTACCGCCTGCTTGAGCGGCAATTCGTGCAACAGCGTTGCCAATACATGTTCAGTATCTGCATCCAGCCCTTCCTGTTGTGCTGTCGCGCCGGAAACCAGCAATACGAATTCGCCCCGTTGACGGTTGGTATCACCATTCAGCCAAACCAGGGCCTCGGCGAGCGAGCATTGTTGAATGCTCTCGAAAAGCTTGGAAATTTCGCGCGCAAATACAATTTGCCGATCACCGCCTAAAACGTTTTGCAGATCAGTCACGCATTCCAGTATCCGATGCGGGGCTTCATAAAATATCAGGATATAGGGTAAGGCGATCAGTTCTTGTAACGCGCGGCAACGTGCAGCTGACTTATTGGGCAGGAACCCGTAAAACAGAAAGTGCGGCGCGGCCAGGCCGGCTGCGGACAGGGCCGCTAATGCGGCATTTGCTCCAGGGATGGGGATCACGCGGTAACCCGCAGCGCGCACTTCTGCCACTAATATCGCACCGGGGTCGCTTATCGCCGGGGTGCCTGCATCGGATACCAAAGCAACCGACTGACCTCGGGCCAGCAGCGCGATCACTTTTTCTGCCGCCGCCCGTTCGTTGTGCTGGTGCAGTGCCATTAACCTATTTGCCGCAATGGAATAATGCATCAGCAAATTCGCTGTATTGCGCGTGTCTTCAGCGGCAATGGCATCCGCAGATATCAGCACATCCAACGCACGCAAACTGATGTCTCGCAAATTCCCAATGGGGGTGGCAACCACATATAATGCACACTCTAATTTTTGTTTTTGCCCGCTATGCACTGCACTTCCTCGTATTGTTGCTTGTTAGCCGCCGTACTATACGTGAGCGTGGGAGGCTGTGCTACTCCCAAAAAATGTCTCAGATTCGGCCATTCCTTTTTTGCAACTTGGCCAGGATGATTTGCTTGCATGCCAACCCACTATTCAAGCCTGAGATGGAACTTTTTTATGCGCTCGCCGTCAATATCATTCATCTGATGCATAAGTCAGTGTCGCCGAGAATATGAATACACGCGGCGCCAAGGCCGAACAGTTGGCGGCGCAATTTCTGCAGCGTCATGGCCTCAAGTTGCTGCTACGAAACTATAGCTGCCGTTATGGCGAAATTGACCTGATTCTGCAAGATGGCGACACGCTGGTATTTGCCGAGGTACGTTTGCGCAGCCGTGGCGATTTCGGCGGTGCTGCGGCCAGCATTAATGCGGCTAAGCAGGCTCGACTGATATACACCGCTCAGCATTACCTCGCCACACTGAGCCGAACCCCGCCTTGCCGTTTTGATGCGCTGCTGTTTGATACGCTGGATAGCGCTCGACTGGAATGGATCAAGAATGCTTTTACTTCCTGATTTCGGGTAACATCCGCATTTATCGCAACGGGTTTTTGGCACTGTGGATGATCAGCAGAATCCGTCAGCACTTCTACGACATATTAGTGAGAGGGGAACCATGCGTTATTTAAATTACCTGTTGTTGGCTATCGTGCTAGGCGCGATGCAAGGGTGCTTTCCGATAGTTGCTGCGGGTGTCGGCGCGGGTGCGTTAATGTCATCAGACCGCCGTACTGCCGGAATTATTCTCGAAGACCAAAACATCGAGAACAAGGCACTCAACCAAATAACTCTTCAATATAAAGACACTGTGTATGTGAATGTCACCAGTTTCAATCGCCGTGTGCTTATTACTGGCCAAGTGCCTAACGAGACAGTTAAATCTAATATTGAAAAAATTGTTTCAAGCTTGACGAATGTAAAAGCTGTCAATAACGAACTGCAGATATCTTCCCTCGCTGATTTATCCTGGCGTAGTAATGACGCCCTTATTACTAGCAACGTTAAGTTGCGCTTCATCAATAACAGCCGAGGATTTCATGCTGATCATATAAAAGTAATTACCGAAAATAGCTCTGTATTCCTGATGGGATTGGTTTATCACAAGGAAGCTGAAGCCGCCGCCGACATCGCTAGCGGCTCGCGTAGCGTAGAACGTGTAGTAAAGGTGTTTGAATATCTCGATTAAGTGCCGTTGCTTAGCCCGCCAAGCTTCAAAGTTATAAACGAAAATAATTTCTGAGCAACAGTTTTGTGCGAAAAAAGCCAAGGCGGTATGAAACACAACTTTACTGACTATGCTTAATCCCACCGAAATTACCCTGCATCAACAATCGAAGCTGCTGGAAATAGCCTTCGATGACGGCTCACGCTACCGCTTGCCTTATGAATTTCTGCGCGTGCATTCGCCTTCTGCCGCAGTACGCGGACACGGCCCGAGCCAGGAGATACTTCAGGTCGGCAAGCAAGATGTGAACGTGATTGACGTGCAGCCCGTAGGCAGCTATGCCATCAAACTGACTTTTGATGATGGTCACAATACCGGTCTTTATTCTTGGGATTATTTGAATGAGCTTGGGAAATATCAGGATGCGTTGTGGCACGAATATTTAGGCAAATTGGCAGAAGCTGGAGAGAGCCGTGTTCCACATCATCCCGTAGATTTACTCGATAAATCCGAGGAAATAAAATGAACAAAACAACTCATTTCGGTTTCACGACTGTTGCGGAAACAGAAAAAAGCGAGCGCGTAGCCAAGGTGTTCACATCTGTCGCCAGTAAATATGATGTTATGAATGACCTCATGTCAGTTGGCTTGCACCGGCTATGGAAGCGCTTCGCCATCCAGATCAGCGGTGTGCGAGTGGGGGAGCGAGTGCTGGATGTGGCGGGTGGATCGGGTGATCTTTCCCGCCAGTTTGCCAAATGTGTCGGCAACAGCGGCCAAGTTTGGCTCACCGACATTAACAAAGCGATGTTGCGCGTCGGCCGTGATCGCTTGATTGATGATGGTCTAAATATACCCGTTGCGCAGTGTGATGCGGAGAATTTGCCATTTCCGTCTAATTATTTCAACTGTGTCAGCATTGCTTTCGGCCTGCGCAATGTGACGCACAAGGACGCTGCGCTACGTGAAATGCAGCGCGTGCTTAAGCCTGGTGGCCGCTTGCTGGTGCTGGAGTTTTCCAAGGTGTGGAAGCCGCTGGAGCCGTTGTATGATGCGTACTCGTTCAAACTTCTGCCAAAGTTGGGCGAGCTAATCGCCAAGGATGCCGACAGTTATCGCTATCTGGCGGAATCTATCCGCATGCACCCTTCACAGGAGGAGCTTAAGCACATGATGGAAGAAGCTGGGCTCTCCCGAGTTGAATATTTCAACCTTAATGCTGGAATTGTGGCTCTGCACAGGGGTTATAAAATTTAACCGGATGTTCCACAAACTACTGTATCGCACTCCAAATACTCTCAATACTCAACTTCCCTCGGGCAAGCTGAGTCAGTTGAATTTAGAACTTAATATCCAAATATTTTAAGGACATAGCCAAGCTTGTTCGCAAAAGGAACCTTTACCTATTGCAGTTTACTAAGAATGCAGTGTACTAAGGATGTAGTGTTATACTTTATCCGCTTTTTTGTTGTTAACTATTAAATGAGGTAGCCCATGAAACGTTTTCTACTGTTGTTAACTCTTACCCTGGCTAGTTTCTCCATGCTAACCGTAACCGCTGAGGCTAAGCGCATGGGCGGGGGTGGCAGCATTGGTCAGCAACGCACCATGAGTCCGCAAGCAGCCAAGGCACCCGCTGCCGCGCCGGCTCCGGCAGCGCCTGCGCCTGCGGCAGGTAATAAATGGCTTGGCCCCTTGGCCGGTTTGGCAATAGGTGCAGGCTTGGGCGCAATGTTCGCTGGTGGTATGGGTGGCTTAGGTGGCGCAATGGGCGGTATTCTGATGGCGCTTCTGGCCGCAGGTTTGGTGATGTTCCTGGTTTCCCGGTTTCGCAAATCGCAGACGCAGCAACCTGCCATGCAATATGCGGGTAATGGCACATCACCCTACCCGCCAGAATCGAGGCAGCAGCCATTTGCAGGCGGTAGCGCTGCACCTTTAGCCAATAGCAGCAGCAACATTCCGGCAGATTTCCCGACTGAAGCTTTCCTGCGCAGCGCCAAGACTTCATTTATCCGTCTGCAGGCTGCAAATGACCGTAAGGATCTCAATGACATTCGTGAATACACTACGCCGGAAATGTTCGCTGAAATTTCATTGCAGTTACAGGAACGCGGCGATGCACCGCAAAAAACAGATGTACTGACAATCAACACTCAGATTGTCGAGGTAGTCAATGAAGGCGACCATGCTATTGCCAGTGTGCGCATGAGCGGCCAATTGAGCGAGAATAACGGCACGCCGGAGAGCTTTGACGAAATTTGGCATGTGCAGAAAAACCTGCGCGATGAAAAGGCAGTCTGGTTGCTATCCGGGATCCAGCAAGTAGCATAAATATGCCGTTTCAGCCGACCGTTTCAGCCCTTAACCATTTGCTTGCTCAAAGTGGCTGGGCGTTGCAGCGGTTGGTAACCCATGCAGGCAAGACGGCGCGCTTTACTATCGCGCCGTTTACTTTTGCCTACACTATTCAAAACGATGGTACGCTCTGCGCCGTAGCAGCCGATGCAAGTGCTGATGCAAGCTGCACCATTCCACCTTCATTGCTGCCACGTCTGGCAGTGCATGATGAAGCGGCTTTCGCGCAAATTGAAAGTTGCGGTGACACCGCGCTACTCGCCGAAATTTTTTATCTCAGTCGTCATCTGCACTGGGATGCAGCAGAAGATTTAAGCCGGGTGACTGGCGATATCGCTGCCGAACGTATCGTGCAATATGCCAAGGCTGGCCAGCAATATATACAGGATGCTGCACTCAACCTGTCGCAAGCACTGGCAGAATACTGGACGGAAGAATCTCCACTGCTTGCCAAATCCACTCATATTGCGGATTTTGTGCAACAGATAGATAAGCTGCGCGACGACGTAGCGCGACTGGAACAACGCATCAATCGATTATCTAATTCTTGAAAATTCCTGCTGGCCCTTATAATTCGTGAAGTTTTCATGCGCCTGTTACGCCTGCTAAAAATAATTTTTGTTGTACTACGCTTCGGCTTGGACGAATTTCTGCTTGCGCATTCACGCACGCGCTGGCTGCTGGTACCGATCAACTGGCTGCTATTCGCACGTGACACCTCTGCACCGCGTGCAGTGAGATTGCGCCATGCATTGGAAAGCTTGGGCCCGATCTTCGTAAAGTTCGGGCAAATGCTGTCCACTCGCCGCGACCTGATTCCTGTCGACATCGCCGACGAGCTCGCCAAACTGCAAGACCAGGTGCCGCCCTTTCCTTCTGCGCAAGCTGTGGTTTTGTTGGAGGCTGCCTACAATAAAAAACTTAATGAAGTATTTCACAGCTTCGAGGAGAACCCCATTGCCAGTGCCTCGGTGGCGCAAGTTCATTTCGCCGTGCTGCCGAATGGACGCGAAGTCGCAATAAAAATCTTGCGTCCCGGCATTGCACGCGTTATCGCGCACGACATCGCATTGCTTGATATCTGCGCAAGTTTAATTGAATACTGGTGGGAAGATGGCAGGCGGCTCAAGCCGCGCAAAGTGGTAGAGGAATTCGAGAAGCATCTGCGCAACGAACTCGACCTGATGCGAGAAGCCTCCAGCGCCAGCCAATTGAAACGCAACTTTGCCAATTCCAAATTGTTGCTAGTCCCGGAAATTTATTGGGATTGGTGTACTGATGAAGTAATGGTAATGGAACGTATGTATGGCCTTCCCGTCAATCGCGTGGAGGCGCTACGTACGGCCGGCATCGATTTGCCCACACTGGCAGCCAATGGCGTGGAAATTTTCTACACCCAGGTTTTTCGCGATGGTTTTTTCCATGCCGACATGCACCCCGGTAATGTTCAGGTGGCAGCGGATGGCCGCTACATTGCTCTGGATTTCGGCATCATGGGCACCCTCACAGATTCCGACAAACACTATCTCGCACAGAACTTCATTGCCTTCTTTAGGCGCGACTATAAACGCGTAGCGGAAGTACACATAGAATCCGGCTGGGCACCTGCGGCTACCCGGGTGGATGAGCTGGAGGCAGCCATTCGAGCCGTATGCGAGCCAATCTTTGACCGGCCCTTGCGTGAAGTTTCATTCGGACGTGTCTTGCTGCGCCTGTTTCAGACTTCGCGCCAATTCGGCATTGAAGTCCAGCCACAGCTCGTGCTGCTGCAAAAAACCTTGCTTAATATCGAGGGACTGGGCTTGCAGCTCGATCCCGAACTGGATTTGTGGAAGACTGCCAAGCCCTGGCTGGAACGTTGGATGAGCGAGCAAATTGGGTGGCGCGGTTTTCTTAATGCGCTAAAAATAGAGGCGCCACACTACGCCATTCTGTTGCCGCAACTACCGCGTCTGCTGCACCAGACCTTGAATGAAAAACCCGGATTGCAAATTGCAAGCGTATTGCGCGAATTAGTGGCCCAACAAAAACAAATAAACCAACTGATTACATTGGTCGCTTTAATTTTATTTGGATTTATTGTGTTGTATCTTATACGCGGTTAGGCAAAATATTTTTGATGGAGCAGATTTTCTGTAAGCTTAGGGCACATCTGAAAATTGGGTTATTCAGGACCGGTCAAGATTAACTTGCGTAGTCGTATTGACTATTTAATTAACCCGAATTGCCCTGCCAGTTTCGAAAAAACTTCTTCAAAATCAAACTGGCAGAGCAGCATTCGCTCAACTGTGTCACGCTTCTTTGTGATACCCCGCCACACGCTCTACTTCATTCTTCGAGCCAAGAATCACCGGTACACGTTGGTGCAAGCCTGTTGGCTTGAGCTCCATGATACGTCCGCGACCCGTGGAGCACACCCCTCCTGCTTGTTCCACGATGAAAGACATTGGATTGGCTTCATAGAGTAACCGCAATTTTCCTGCCTTGCCTACTTCCTTGTTGTCAAATGGATACATAAAGATGCCACCGCGAATCAGAATGCGATGCACTTCCGCAACCATAGAAGCTACCCAGCGCATATTGAAGTTTTTTTCACGTCCGCCTGGTGTTTTACCCTTTACGCATTCATCCACATAACGTTGCACCGGGGCTTCCCAGAAACGCTGATTGGACATGTTGATGGCGAATTCTTGGGTATCGACCGGAATGGTCATATTCGGATGAGTCAGCATGAACTCCCCAATGTCATTGTTCAGCGTGAAGCCATTTACGCCATGTCCGGTAGTGAGCACTAGCATTGTGGAGGGGCCATATAGTGCATATCCAGCACAGATTTGCTTGGTACCCGGTTGCAAGAAATCTTCTGCAGTCGGGTTTGTCACACCTTCGGGACAACGTAGAATCGAGAATATCGTGCCAACGGAAATATTTACGTCAATGTTGGACGAGCCATCCAGCGGATCAAATGTCAGCAAGTACTTACCTTTTGGATATTGCGCAGGAATTGGATAGATATCATCCATTTCTTCAGATGCCATGGCGGCAAGATGGCCGTTCCATTGGTTTGCTTCGATGAAAATGTCATTGGTGATTACATCCAGCTTCTTCTGCGTCTCACCTTGAATATTTTCGCTACCTGCACTCCCCAGCACACCAGTCAATGCACCTTTGTTGACACTATGGGCAATTTGTTTACAGGCCGTGATGATGTCACTGAGCAACCCAGTGAAGTCACCGGTTGCACCCGGTAATTGCCGTTGTTCTTCGATAATGAATTGCACCAGGTTCTTGCTCATGATTTTCCTTGCTTTAAATTAATAGAATTTACGAATTCCAGGATTTTACAGGTTTTTGCATTCCCTCTCCACGCCTATAGAATATATGTTGGCAAAATAATTATTTGTAAAGCTTTTTCGAAAATCAGTATCTCAGGCTATTCATGCACAGAAATACTTTGCATATCTGCTAAAATATTCACCCCGCCTATGGTTGAAGAACGCATTGATCCTGTGTCAATGCGGACAACAAGTCGCGTTAAGTTTAAGTCTTGGGCACTGTCCACCGATAATAGAGAGGTGCACTCACTGCAATATAAAAAGGAAATCGCCTGCTATGCAAAAATTTCAAATCAGTCGGGAATATGGCTAAACGGAATTTTATAAGGGCATCTTCCATGCGTTTTTCAAAGCTTTTTG
>JAIOPT010000129.1 GCA_021413765.1 Betaproteobacteria bacterium | reverse complement strand
GTCCTGCGGTGTGTTAGCCACTGGGAATAATTGCCGGGTGGCGACATTGACGCTGATGTCGGTAGCTTGCGCAGAGAGAATCACCGAGATCAATAACTCAAATGCCGAGCAGTATTCCAGCTCAGTGGTAGGATGCGGATTCGCTGCTTGCAGGCGGAGGAAAATTTCCTGGCGCTTTTCTGGATTCAAGAAGTGGCCTCACATAATCAAAATTGGGCTGCGCAGTAATTGCTCATAATGGAAGTCGTAAGCTTGCAGAAGGATTTCTGTAATTTCTGAAACCGGCATCCGAAATGCGGCAAGATCGTTTCATTCGGAACAATGTGCATGTCCAGTTTTGCAGAGTCTGGCTAATATTTTACATGACAACTGGTAAGTCGTTAGAGACTGAAGTAACAAATACATTTTTTTGGTAACCAAGATTAATCGATATAGTACGGAAGTATCAAATATGGATTTCACCCATAGGCTATATATTAACGTCATTACAATCAGCATAGTGGATTGCAGAAGGAAGGTGGATAATTTCTTCTTTGAGTTGCCATATTGACTAAACTATAGACTAGGCATGATTTATAAATGAATCTGCTGGAAGTAATCCGATTTTACGGAAAGCCAATACGACTTTACAATATTTGGTGTAGCTAGTATTTCTGTAAGATTAGTGCTGTCACTCAACCAATATCTACATTTGATCTGCGAACCTATTTGAAGCTAACAAATTATTGGCTTGGCGTGTTCAGTAAATATTGAGACAAGGCGCGCTCAGTAATTAAGAGCATGTGCATCTCGGACAGGAATGTAATACACGCTTAGTCGCCATCAGTTATTTGGTATCATTTCTCAACGGTTACTTCACTGACGGCCATAATTACCAAGATTCTATGACTGACAATGAGTATTCTCAGGTATTATCTTTTTATGCAAAAAATCGCTTTAATCACTGGTGTGACAGGACAAGATGGCGCTTACTTGGCCGAATTTCTGTTGAAAAAAGGCTACATCGTGCATGGCATCAGCGTCGTGCTTCTTTGTTCAACACAGACCGCATTGACCACTTGTATCAGGATCCTCATGTCAGCAATCGCAATTTCATTTTGCATTACGGTGACATGACTGATTCAAGAAGTCTGATTCGCATTATTCAGCAAGTACATCCAGACGAAATATATAACCTCGCTGCGCAAAGCCATGTGGCTGTGTCGTTCGAAGAGCCAGAATACACGGCTAACTCCGGTGCATTAGGTGCCTTGCGTGTGCTTGAAGCCATTCGCATTTTGGGCCTGGAAATGAAAACACGTTTCTATCAAGCTTCCACCTCTGAGCTATATGGCTTGGTGCAAGAATCACCACAAAAGGAAACCACTCCATTTTATCCACGCTCACCCTACGCAGTGGCCAAATTATATGCCTACTGGATTACCGTCAATTACCGTGAGGCCTATGGCATTTATGCCTGCAATGGCATCTTGTTCAACCACGAATCTCCCATACGCGGCGAAACCTTCGTTACCCGCAAAATTACTCGCGCCTTGTCACGCATCAAGCTGGATCTCCAGGATTGCCTCTTTCTGGGAAACCTGGATTCCTTGCGTGACTGGGGACATGCCAAAGATTATGTTGAAATGCAATGGCTGATGCTGCAACAGGACAAAGCTGAAGATTTTGTCATCGCTACCGGTGTGCAATACAGTGTGCGCGATTTTGTAATTGCGGCAGCAGAAGAACTCGGCATCCAAATACATTGGGAAGGAACGGGCGTAGATGAGAAAGGCTATGATGCAACAGGAAAATGCATTGTGGCAGTTGATTCACGCTATTTTCGGCCGACCGAGGTCGAAACCTTGCTGGGGGATACGACCAAGGCGAAGGAGAAGCTGGGATGGACGCCGAAAATCACTTTCAAGGAGCTGGTAGCCGAAATGGTACGAGAAGACCTCAAGGGCGCTGAACGAGACGAACTGGTCAAGAAACACGGGTTCTCAGCATATGATTATCACGAATAATCCGATCGACAAGCAAGCCAGGATTTATGTGGCTGGCCATCGCGGAATGGTGGGCTAGGCTATTGTGCGCCGTTTGCAGGCGGATGATTACGCCAATATTTTGACCAGAACACACACTGATCTGGATTTAACGAATCAATCTGCAGTTGCTGAATTCTTTCTGAAGCAAAAGCCTGATTATGTTTTTATGATTGCCGCCTTGGTGGGGGGTATTCATGCAAACAATTCCTGTTGCGCCGATTTCATCTACCAGAACCTAATGATGGAGGCGAACATCATGCATGCGGCCTGGCAGGCTGGAGTGCGGCGTTTACTGTTCCTCGGCTCCAGCTGTATTTATCCACGAGATTGTCCGCAGCCAATCAAGGAGAAATACCTGCTGACCGGCCCGCTGGAGCAAACCAACGAGCCTTATGCGATTGCCAAAATTGCGGGCATCAAGCTGCGTAAAAGTTACAATCGGCAATACAACACTCAGTATGTTTCGGTGATGCCCACCAATCTCTATGGGCCTAATGATAACGATGACTTGAACAACAGCCATGTGCTGCCAGCGTTGATTCGCAAGGCGCACGAAGCCAAGGTTCGTGGTGACAAAGAACTGGTGGTGTGGGGTTCCGGCAAGCCGATGCGGGAATTCCTGTATGTTGATGATATGGCGAATGCCTGCGTCTTTATGATGGCAAATGGTGTTGCCGATGGCTTTTTCAATGTGGGCACGGGTGAAGATGTAACGATTCGTGAGTTGGCTGAAACCGTGATGAGTGTGATTGGGTTTAAGGGCGGGATCGTGTTTAATACTTCCAAACCTGATGGTACGCCACGCAAGCTGTTAAACGTCAATCGGATGCGTACCTTGGGTTGGCAAGCAAAGACTGAATTACGAGAAGGAATTGCCAAGGCGTATAAAGACTTTACGACGCATGTCAGACAATGACATTGCTTGGAATGTTGTTAAAAAATGGAGCCAGATGGCCTGTATGGGTGGAGCCTTTCAATTAACGCCGCCTGGCTTTGGCCGCTCTGCATTGTTTCGCAACCGACAACATTGATGCAGCGGCAAAAGCGAACAAAGATGGTTCCGTTAATTATCTATCACAAGGTTTAAACCACCGGCTTTAGCCGGTCAGCTTTAGCTGCGACAATATGCCACACGAATGGAGATGTGGTATGGAATACAGATATGGCAGTCATACGGTGTTTCAAATTGAGTACCACTTTGTC
>JAIOPT010000108.1 GCA_021413765.1 Betaproteobacteria bacterium | reverse complement strand
ACTCACTGATATCGCACTCCAACATTAGAAGCGTTCCAGTTCGGCATGGGGCAGCTGTCCGTGATGGACGTGCATGGCGCCAAATTCTGCGCAGCGCTGCAAGGTGGGCACGGCCTTCCCGGGATTGAGCAATCCGGCGGGATCAAACGCGGCTTTAACCGCGTGGAACTGGCTGAGTTCGGCTGCTTTAAACTGAATACACATCTGATTGATTTTTTCCATGCCGACGCCATGCTCGCCAGTGATAGATCCGCCCACTTCAACACACAGTTGCAAGATACGCTGACCGAATTCCTCGGTACGTGCCAACTCGCCATCCTTATTGGAATCGAATAAAATCAGTGGATGCAGATTGCCATCTCCGGCATGAAACACATTCGCCACCGGCAAGCCGTACTCTTTCGACCATAAGCTAATCTGGCACAATACATGCGGCAATTGGCGCCGTGGAATCGTACCATCCATGCAGTAATAATCCGGCGAAATGCGCCCCACTGCGGGGAAGGCTGATTTACGCCCCTTCCAGAACAGCTGTCGCTCTGCTTCGTTAACGGCAGTGCGCACCTCGGTCGCGCCGCTCCGGTGCAATATTTCGCGCACTTTCATGATGTGCTCGGATACTTCCGCATTGGTGCCATCCAGCTCGCACAACAAAATCGCCTCTGCATCAAGAGGATAACCGGCATGCGCATAATCTTCTGACGCATGAATGGCCACCTTGTCCATCATTTCCAGGCCGGCCGGAATAATACCGGCAGCGATTATCGCTCCGACCGCTTCCCCGGCTTTGAAGACATCATCAAAGGCCGCCAGCAAAACTTGCGCGCGCTCCGGCTTGGCCAGTAGTTTCACGGTAACCTCGACGATCACCGCCAGCATCCCCTCCGAGCCCGCCATCAATGCCAGCAGATCATAGCCCGGAGAATCCAGTGTTTCAGCGCCGATGGTCAGCAACTCCCCCTCCATCGTCACTACTTTCAGCATCAGAATGTTGTGTACCGTCAAACCATATTTCAGGCAATGCACCCCGCCGGAATTTTCCGCGACATTGCCGCCTATAGTGCAGGCAATCTGCGAGGAAGGATCAGGCGCGTAATACAACCCATATGCGGCGGCGGCCTCGGAAATTGCCAGATTGCGCACACCCGGCTGCAAAGTGGCCATCGCATTTTCCGGATCAATATGGAGTATGCGTTTAAATTTTGCCAGACTCAGCAGCACGCCATCAGATAACGGCAGCGCCCCGCCGGACAAACCGGTGCCTGCACCGCGCGCCACAACGGGCACCTGCAAAGCATGACACAGGCGCATGATGTCCTGCACCTGAGCAATAGTTTCAGGCAAAGCCACCACCAAGGGTAGACGTCGATAAACCGATAGCCCGTCGCACTCGAACGGGCGCAGATCTTCTTTGTCAGTGAGAACGGCTTCTGGCGGCAACAGCTTTCGCAGTTTACGGATCAGATTTTCATGCACGTCACGATTGCGTGGCAATCCATCTTCTGATACTGGCATGATAAATTAATACGAAAAATTTAGAGGATGCGGGATTTCAGCAGATTTTGACATGTTGTGCCCATCAATGAAAAAACCCGAAACTCCGAAATTTATTAAAACAATAAATCTCGGAGATTCGGGTAGTCTCAACTACAAACTATCTCAGCAAGAGCTAATTATTCGCATTTTCCAGCTGTACATTTGTCTGATGAACATACAGCAGGTTTCACACATGCCGAACCTTTTGGAAGTGAATGAAGCGCGATACATTTAGATGGAGTAACTGCCAACAGGCAGGCTTCATTTTTCTTGGCGTCGCATACTGTCGTAGCGTTATCTTTGTTACAAGCATCGCCAATTTTGGCAAGGGCTGCTTGTGAAAATAAAGACATTGAACCGATCATTGCCATTGTTACCAAAATCTTGCTGAACATATTTTTTCCTTTATGTTGGGTTGGCTGGATTATAAATTCCAAATTTGAATATAATTGTTGTTCAGTGTATAGGAAAAAATAAACGCCCTTTTTCACCAAAACTGAATGTACCGGGAAACGGTTTGGTCGTCAACCATACCGGCCAGCAATCAGATATTTACAGAGTTTGCGCCTGATCGGCAGCAAAAAGTGTTGGTTTTTGCTCCTTTTTTGCAATTTACGCGAAAGACATACAAAGGGAAATACCGACCAATCATGAAAAAGGTTGAGATAAGCGAGCGTGGGATTAAATGGGATCGAGAAGATCGCGGATCTGTGCAGATGATCTGGGTAGTGCTCGGGCAGGCTAGCCGTTCTTCTTCACCCATTGGCGCCCTCTCATGGCATTGGGTTGACGCCAAACTACAAAACCTTACAATCCTCATAGGTTCCGTTCTCCTTTGGTTCAGTCCAACGAGGTTTATCCGCCGCCAATAAGGTCGCGGGTTTAACAAGTTGGGTAGGGCGGCAGATAAACGCTATTCGTTAGACCTAAGGAGCCATATCCCGTGACTACCGAGTTTGTTCAGTACATCATGAGTTTTATTGGGGGCGGGTTTGCTGTTGCCGTCGGGAATTGGGTGAACTCGGCTGTCGCTGCCCGAAAGCAACGTGAGGGTGATTACTTGAAGTCTCAGCTACAGTCGCTCTATGGGCCGCTGTTTTTCTTCACCCAACAGAATGAAAATCTGTTCGCGCTTTGCAGAAAGTTCAACGATGCCTATACGACTGAATTCGTGGCACAGAGTTGGAGCGAAGACAGCCACACCCAAGCTTCCGTTCAAAAAGATTCAGCAACTACGATTGAAATATCCAACCAATACATTCGTCGGGTCGTAGAAAACAACGAGCGAGTCATGGACGTTCTGGAAAAAGGGTGGCATTTCATCGATGCAGACGACATCAAGGAGTTCGCCAATTTTCAAGTTGATTTCACGCGCTTAAAGGTCGAGGTCGACGGAACCCTGAAGCCCCCAAATGCGATCTACAAAGCAGTCGGAAACATCTCGTATATGAGTCCATCGATGATTGAGCGTGTGAAGCTGAAAGCTCAGGAAAAAGAGGCACGGCTCCGGGAGTTAATGCGCCCATGGTGGCAATGTGATGGCTAGCCTGGCTAGTCAACCTGACGCCGAATAGGTAGCGTACCTTTTTCATGACCGGCCTCGCGTGGCACCGGTTGCTTCTGCGTTAGAGCTGCTTGACAATTTATCCTGCGTACATACAATGTACTTATGATTAAATTCGAATGGGATACAACTAAGGCGACCTCAAACAAGAAAAAACATGGCGTTTCGTTTGAGGAAGCTCAATCTGTCTTTTACGACGAGTTCGCTGTGCAATTCTTTGATGATGATAATTCCGTGTCAGAAGACAGATTTTTGATGCTCGGTTTTAGTGACGAAGCTCGCCTCCTAATTGTCTGTCATTGTGAACGTAACAAAGGCAATATTATTCGGATCATCTCGGCAAGGAAAGCCACGAAAAAGGAAAGCAACTATTATCAAGGAATTGGACCATGAAAACTGAATACGATTTGTCAAAAATGAAATCCCGCAAAAATCCTTATGCAGCTAAGCTCAAGAAATCTGTCACGATGCGATTAAGCGAAGATGTTATTGGCTACTTCAAACAAATGGCTGACGAAAAAGGGGTTCCGTATCAGAGCCTTATAAATCTTTATCTGAGAGACTGTGTTTCAAGTCATAGAAAAATTGATATTTCATGGCCGACAATACCCTAACAAAGTAAGGTTAGATCGTGCGAGCAAAGCGAAGCCACGATCTAAACCGTTTGTTGGACAAGCCCGGCCCCTGATTGCGGGCCGAGCCACATAGAAAATATATCTTTTGGAATTACCCTGGATTGAAGTCCCGCCAGGAGGAAAAGTGCTTGAAAGCCCGTTTAGTGTTCAATCTTCTGGCCAGATGAATTGCATTGATATGGCAGAGGTTATCTTGACTTATATGAAGGGTCAAAATATGAAGTCGAGCTAACATCGTGATATAGTTTGCACCCAGAAAAATCATACCGATTACATCGGTGTTGCATCACCATAATAAATAAACATACA
>JAIOPT010000032.1 GCA_021413765.1 Betaproteobacteria bacterium | reverse complement strand
GGCGTATTGCGCGCCACGTATAACAATTTCACCTCGGGCGGCGCCAAGCAAGGAGCCAGCACTATCACCATGCAAGTGGCACGCAATTTTTTCCTGACTAAAGAGAAAAAATTGTCGCGCAAATTTAACGAAGTATTGCTTGCCATCAAGATCGAACACAATCTGAGCAAAGATGAAATCCTCCAGCTTTATATTAACCATATCTATCTTGGTCAACGTGCTTATGGCTTTGCTGCTGCCGCGCAAGGCTATTTCGGCAAAAACCTTGATCAACTCAGCGTGGCTGAATTCGCAATGCTGGCTGGTTTACCCAAGGCCCCTTCCATTTAT
This sequence comes from Betaproteobacteria bacterium, assembly GCA_021413765.1. Lineage (GTDB taxonomy): Bacteria > Pseudomonadota > Gammaproteobacteria > Burkholderiales > Gallionellaceae > Nitrotoga. The sequence goes on along the minus strand of JAIOPT010000032.1, from coordinate 7,888 downwards.
AACCCGGTGGTCAACCCCAAACGTGCCAAACTGCGCCAAGCGTACGTACTGCGCCGCATGCATGAGCTAGGTTTCATTAACGTCCAGCAACAAGAGGCGGCACTGCATCAACCTCTAATGGTAAAACGCAGCTATCAAGAATTTGCAGGCAAAGCTGATTATCTGGCGGAAATGGTTAGGCAAGAGGTATTCAAACGCTATCAGGATGACACTTATACGCAAGGTATCAAGGTCTATACAACTATCCGTCAGCAAGATCAGGCAACAGCCTATGAAGCGCTACGCAAAGGTGTGCTGGAATATGACCGACGCCATGGTTACCGCGGCCCGGAAGGCTATATCGATCTACAAAAAGGGAACACTGAGGAAGAGTTGGAAGAAGCACTACAGGATATTCCTGACAGTGAAGACATGATCCCCGCTGTGGTACTTGAAGCTAATTCCAAAGGCATCCGCGCTTACAGCAAGGGGGGCGCCATCGCAACCATTAGCGGTGAAGGACTGAAATTTGCTCAGGCCTATATGAGCAACAAGGCTGCATTGAATCGGCGCTTGCGTGCCGGTTCACTCATCCACGTACAAAAGGATGAAAAGAATATTTGGAAGATTGTTCAACTACCGCAAGTGGAAGCAGCTTTCGTTTCTGCCAGCCCGCGCAATGGTGCGGTCTACGCTCTGATAGGCGGCTTCGACTTCAACCGCAATCAATTTAATCATGTAACTCAGGCTTGGAGGCAACCCGGCTCCAGCTTCAAACCGTTCATTTATTCGGCTGCATTGGAAAAGGGTCTGACCCCTGCCACCGTTATCGACGACGCACCCTTAGTGATTGATGCGGCTGAGACAGGCAGCACAGCCTGGGAGCCGAAAAACTATGATGGGACATTTGAAGGCCCTATGCGCATGCGGCAAGCGCTGATCAAATCCAAAAACATGATCTCTATTCGCATTCTGCAAACTATCACACCGCAATATGCACAAGACTACATCACCAAATTTGGCTTCGAAGCAGCCAAACACCCTCCTTACCTCACTATGGCACTAGGTGCCGGTTCAGTTACGCCCATGCAAATGCTGACGGGTTACTCCGTTTTCGCCAATGGCGGCTTCCGCATTGCCCCTTATTTCATCCAGCGCATTGAGGACAGCAATGGCAAAGTGCTACACAAGGCCACGCCCGTTGTGGCCGGAGAAACTGCCCAACAGGTTATAGATGTGCGTAATGCCTACACCATGGTAAGCATGATGCAAGACGTGGTGCAACACGGCACTGCATTCCGCGCCATGCAATTGGGGCGCCATGATTTAGCGGGCAAAACCGGTACGACAAACGAATCGATGGATGCCTGGTTCTGCGGCTTCCATCCCACTGTAGTAGGGATTACCTGGGTCGGTTTCGACAACCCGCGCAGTCTGGGCGAGAGGGAAACCGGAGGCGGGGCTGCATTACCCATTTGGATGGACTACATGGGAAAAATACTCAAACAAGCTCCTGAAGTCACCTACACCATGCCGGAAAATATGGTGACTGCGCGCATTAACAAAGATGGACAGCGGAATGAGGCTGGCGAATTAGTGGAATATTTTTACCAGGAAAATTTGCCGCCAGAGCAACTTGTCCCGCCGCCGGAAAAGTCGCTTATCGAAACAATCATCGATCACATATTTTAATTTGACATGGGTAAAGATCGTTTACATCGGCGCGACCTGATGCGTGAACAACTCGCACATCACGCCGCGCGTCTAATGGCCGAAGGTGGTATTACCGATTATGCATTTGCCAAACGCAAAGCCGCCAAACAAATGGGCGCAGCAGATACTCAGCACCTGCCCAGCAATGATGAAATTGAAATGGCGTTGCGCAGCTTCCGTGCCCTGTATCAGAGTGAAAGCCATCCCCTTGTCCTGAATCAATTACGCCAGCAGGCGCTCGACGCTATGCAATTACTGGAACCCTTTCACCCCTTTCTCTCTGGCTCCGTGCTGAACGGCACGGCAGGCGAGCATTCAGACATTAACCTTTTGGTTTATTCCGATGACGAAAAGGCCGTGATGATGTTCCTGCTCAAGCATAACCTGCCCTTTGAAGGTGGTGAATGGTCAGTACATCTGACAGGCAGACAACAAACTGTGCCCAGTTTTACGCTGAAAACTGAAACGGGTGTACCGGTGAATATCGCGGTACTGCCTGAAAATGCAAGGTACAGTGGCAGCCGCAAGGTCGGGAGACAAGCTGATATGGCGGCGGTGAAACGGTTGCTAGATGAAAATGTGGATAACGAATAGATACTTTGCATAGCCTGAATGAATTCCCGAATGTTTGGCTATTGAATTCACCCTCAATTTAACATCGGCTCCCCGCCTTTCGGAAACAGCACCCATAGCCGCCCCTGTTGCTTCATTTTGCCCGCTTGCGTTCCCGCAAATTCTCCAAAACCCCAGAAAAAATCCGCGCGCACCGCGCCTTTGATGGCGCCGCCCGTGTCTTGCGCCAGCATCAAGCGGTTGAGTGGCGCGCTATCATTGGGATAGGTCGTAGCGAGAAAGACTGGGGCGCCCAGTGGGATGGTGCGCGGATCTACAGCGATGCTGTATTCATTGGTAAGTGGCACGCCCAGCGCACCCAACGGTGCGGACAGACCATCCGGCAATTCGCGTAAAAATACATAGCTGGGATTCTGTTCCAGTAATTTATTAATTTTATCCGGATTTTTCTCGGCCCAACCCTTAATGCCCTGCATGGAAGCTTCTTCAAGCTTCAGCTCGCCTGCTTCAACCAGCTTCTTGCCGATGGACACATAAGGATAGCCATTTTGGTCGGCATATCCGACTTTTACCTGCTTGCCATCCGGCAATTCAATGCGACCGGAGCCTTGTATTTGCAGAAAAAACAGTTCAATTGGATTCTCCACCCAGAACAACTCATTCCCCATGAATGCACCGGCCCCGGCATCAATTTCTGCACGATTGTAATAGGGCACGATGCGTTTGCCCTGAACTCGACCTCGCAGACGCAAGTCTTTAAGTTGCGGATAGACTCCGCCCAGATCGATCGTGAGCAAATCATTCGGTGCAGCATACAGAGGATATTGGAAGCGCAGCGTCTTGGAACGACTGCCCTTGAGCAAAGGCTCGTAATAACCGGTAATCATTCCCTGCTCGCTACCGTCCGGATTAAGCAGTTGATAAGGGGTAAACCACTCTTCATAAAATGCACGCAGCCTGGCATTGTCATTAACCCCCAATTGTTCAGCCTGAATACATACCTCCTGCCAGTGCGGCTTATTTTTCAATACACGACAGCTTTGCAGAAATGCAGTTTGGGAGGGTGCAAGGTCGAGCGTTTGCCAGTCCGGCAGCATCTCCCACTTACTCACCATAAACAACGGAGCTGGCAACCCTGCTATAGGTGCTGGAACCACTTTGGGAGGCAATACAACTGGTTGAGGACGTGGCACAACGGGTGGCTTGGGCTTGGATAAAATGGAACAAGCGGTAAGAAATACGCTCAACACCAAAACCAACCATTTATTATATATTTCAATATTATGTTTCTTCATTTACGAATACTTTAATAAATCCTGTTGAGCTACCAGATTTTCAGACAACACCATCGTCATTTAAAAAACAGTTGATTTCCGGCAAATGGACAGTTTGGAATTATTGTCCGTCCTCTGAGGACTTTGGTTAATTAGCGCATTGTCGCGATACTACGCGCCACATACAAGCTCAATTTTATATGGTCTCCAGCCATTGGATACCTTTATCAGTTCGCATTCTGAGTACACTACACGATGGTACATTGCGCAGCATGGAAGCTTGAAGAAGCCGAAAGATCATGCAATGTTAGAACTGCCCCCCATTCTTTTTGGTTAAACATATAACAGTCGTCGTTTTGCCGTCAGATTTCCATATGAGAGGAGTTTATTTACGATGTACATTATTGGTCTTTTTTTCGCAAGCCTACTCGTGTTGTCTTCGGGTGCGCAGGCGAAACCCACACATCAATGTAACACGCGTGCCTCTAACCAGCTTTATGTATCCGGAGATGGAACAGGAGAGCTGGCGCAGGCGCGCATTTTGGCGGCCGTGACACGGCCTGAGTCGGATATTAGCTTATACACCCGGCTATGGGAGCCTCTTAAAGCCTCACCGTATACCTTTGTTGGGTTCAATTTCTGGGAGGTGGTCCTTTTTATGGATCCATTTCAAGATATATCCGAGATGGTGGACGCGATTCGCGCCGACCCGTTGGTTGCCTCGTTAGGTGTTTCCTTAGTCGGGGGCAGCGGGGGTGTCTGTTTCGGTGCGCTTCCGCCACCCGGATATCAACGCGTCACCGAATACCATAACACGCTTCTAAACCACTACTTTCTTTCGAGCTCCACACAGGAGAATGCATTCATTGACTCTGGCGGTGCGGGACCTGGCTGGGAGCGGACAGGCGAGTCATTCCTCACGATCCCCCCTGATTCTTGTTACCAGAGTGCTAATGTATTTCGTTTTTATGGCCCAGGACCGAACTCGCATTTTTTTACCGCAGACCCGAAGGAATGTGGAGGCTTGCGGACTCAGGAATCTGGCTGGAACGCGGAAGGTATAGCGTTCGGTGCCAGGCTTCCGGAGAACGGACAATGCCCGGGCAATGAATACACGCCCCTTTACCGCTTGTATAACAACCGCTGGATGTTCAACGATTCGAATCATCGCTACACGATTCGGACCGACATCTACGAGCAGATGATCAATAAGGGATGGGTTGGGGAGGGTCTAGCGTTGTGCGTGCGCAACGGAAGATGACCTGCAAAGACCGGTTGGCTGAATGAAATGAAGCCCAACATCTCAGGGAGTGGATGGTGGTGTTGCTCATTCTTCAAACCTGCGCGCAATGAGCACGGCATTGCTGCCGCCGAATGCGAAGGAGTTGGAGAGTACTGCATTCAGCGTTTTCTGGCGCATGCCTTCTGCCACTACGTCGATACCCAGGTCGGGGTCAATCACCCGGCAGTGGGCGGTCGGTGGAACCACGTTTTTTTGCATGGCGATAATCGTAATGGCCAACACCGCAGCCCCGCCTGCGCCCATCAGGTGGTCGTGCACTGCTTTGCTCGAGCTAACCGGCAGGGTGTGCAGATGCTCGCTAAATATAGTACGTATTGATTCCGCTTCAACGGCATCATCAGTCAGCGTTCCGGTACCATGTGCATTGACATAATCGATTGCGCCGGGATCACATGCATAACCTGGCGCTCAACTTCGGTCGCTGGACGCTGCGCGATAAAGCCGCGCAGCCCCGCTGAGCTTGGACGTTAGGCCTTCTTGTAGCGCTCGTATAGTCACTTGACAAACGTACGTAATGGCGTACTATTCGAGCTTCTTTAAAGGAGCATGAAATGAACACACTTACCGCCAGCGAGGCCCGCGCAAATCTGTACCGGCTCATTGATCAAACAGCTGAGTCTCATGAGCCGATCATCATTTCCGGAAAACGCAGCAGTGCCGTGCTGCTTTCTGCTGAAGACTGGAGCGCAATTCAAGAAACCTTGTACCTATTGGCTGTACCTGGCATGCGCGAATCCATCAAGATTGGCATGGCCGAACCCCTCGCAAAAAGCTCGAAGGCGCTTAAGTGGTAAGTTGGGAAGTTGTTTATGCCAAGCAAGCAATGAAGGATGCAAAGAAGCTTGCTGCAAGCGGCCTTAAAACAAAGGCACAAGAACTACTTGCGGTCCTTGCCAACAACCCATTTCAAAATCCACCCCCCTACGAAAAGTTGGTCGGTGATCTTACTGGCGCATACTCTCGCCGCATCAATATTCAGCACCGCATAGTGTACGAAGTCTTTGCCAAAGAGAAAACGGTTCGTGTCTTACGTATGTGGACGCACTATGAGTGAGCAGAGGCCCCAACGAATAAGGTTAGAAAGAATTGTAACTTTACTCTTGAATTTAGCTAGACCTGGTCGCATATACCAGTACGAATGTCATGGAGGATTTGAAATGTTAAAAACTGTAACTTGCAGATTAGTTCTATTGACCGCAATGCTCTTCTCGAATGGGATCGCATTTGCAGAAGACTCTCCAACGCTCGACCAAGTCTATCAAGCAGCCCACGCAAATAGGTTGGCAGACGCGCAAATAATGATGGAAAAAGTTCTTAAGGAGCATCCAAACAGTGCCAAGGCACATTTTGTAGAAGCAGAAATATTGGCCAAGCAAGGCCAAATGGGGCAAGCCGAAGCCGAGCTGAATATCGCGGAACGCTTGAAGCCAGACTTGTCATTTGCCAAACCGCAAGCTGTGCAAGACTTAAAAAATAGAATTGCCGCTGCCCATCGTGTTAGCCAACCTCCAGTCAGTAATGTGCAATCTGTAGTAGGCAATAGTTTTCCATGGGGGATGCTATTCCTCGGGTTGGGTGTAACTGCGATAATATTTTTCGTTATACGCACAATGAAATCGCGTAACACAGCAACCTTTCCAAACAACTATCAACCGGGTAGCCAAAACGGTTCCGCATCTCCTGTGCCCAGGCAACCTTATGGCGGAGCAGCACCAGCGGCTGGTGGAGGAGTAGCACCCGCAGCAGCTCCTGCCGGCGGCGGGATCGGCAGCGGGATTATGGGGGGGCTTGCTACCGGTGCTGCAGTTGGCGTGGGTATGGTGGCAGCTGAAGCTCTGGCCCATCGCTTCATGGATGGAGGACATAGCGCTACTAATGCCGCTAGCAGCGCTGCTAGTGCGGCTCCTGTTGCGGACACTTGGGGGGGCTCCTCCAACGACATGGGGGGCACAGACTTTGGCATAGCCGATAACTCTTCATGGAGTGACGATTCAAACATCGCTGACAATAGCTCAGGCGATAGTGGGGACAGCTGGGGCTAACATCATGCTGGTAGAGAACAGAACAGGTTCTCGCCTGCCTTCCCTCGTCAAACCGTGCATGCGGTTTGCGAGTTTTTTGCTTCGCAAAAGCCCTACCAACCCCAATTCCCGCATATGGCTTTCCGATGTTTTTCACGCCAAGGCATGCACAATGCACGACCTACATTTACTAGCGCGACTGAGGATGCCGCACCTGTGTTCAATCATCGAGCGCGTAACAGCAGACGTCATTTGCTTGGCCTTGGTATAGAACTTCCTCTGTAGTATCGAGATCAGGGATCGGGAGAAAAAGCGGGTTGAAATCTTCATGCCACAGATCGACCAGCGGGAAAAACGCTGGTCTTTTGCTTGAACCAACCGCACGCGCTGATGATGCTGGATCTGATCAGCCAGACGAAGAACAGCACTGCCCCGAATTACTGCCAGCGGGTGACGGCCGATGATGGTGCTTTGGGCGAACAAAACCTGCGAGATTTTCAGGATAACGAGAAAACTATTCTCAATATTTTGACCGCCTCGCAGAAGCTCTCGACCGGCGTGGAGGCCTGCAACGTGTGCAACATCGTGCTGCTGCGATCTATCAATTCTATGATCGAGTTCAAGCAGATCATCGGGCGCGGCGCGCGACTTTATGACGGCAAGGACTATTTCACGATCTGCGATTTCGTGAAGGCGCACCATCATTTCAACGACCCGGAGTGGGACGGCGAGTCACTTGAGCCGGAGGAGATCGGCAAGGTGTTCAGCGGCTTCCAGAAGTTCCTTTACCAAGTAACAGCTTGAAATTGTTTTTTAGATTAAGTGATGTGTTGTTGGCACAGCTCAACCGGGCCGGCCATCGGTGCGTGGTCGCCAGTAGACGGGTAAATAGCGCGCAACCCAAGACCCAAAACTCGCCAGCCAGACTGCTCCAGCAGCGATATACAGCCAGTATCCAGCTTGCATCGGCAACATGTCCGCCAGCACGCGCAGCACGGCGGCAAGCTGCAATCCCATAAACATTA
>JAIOPT010000031.1 GCA_021413765.1 Betaproteobacteria bacterium | reverse complement strand
CGCCCACTTGCCTTGTGCATGCAGGGTTCACCCCTTGGATACCGTTCAGTGTCTATGCTGGCGAAAGGTGAAGCAGAGGGCTTGATCTACGCGACAAGGTCGAGCCTTAAGGTTGGGCTCAAGCTTCCTCTGCTTCGTGTGATGGTAGCTAACCACCACGGAAAGAAAGATACAAGGTTGGGCACGTTTTTGTGCCCACGCGGATTCGTCATTTTGGAGTAGACAGCTATGTCACGTTATCGCCGCGCAAAGGCTACCGGCTCAAGCTATTTCTTTACGGTGGTCGCTTACCGGCGGCAGCCGATTCTATGTGACAAAGCGATTCGCAACGCATTGCGCGCCTCATTCGACATTTCACCGCCATGTGCGTGTGGGGTATATGCGCATGACTGGGCCGTTGCGATGGAAAGTGCGGTGCTGGGGTATGATTAACGCTGCCCGCGTGGGCACAAAGACGTGCCCACCCTACTTGACTAACCTTTCTCATTGAACTTTCAATTTGGCAAAGCAATAATGCTAAGGCTTAGTGTGATAAACAGTTGTGTCCCCCATCAGCCTGTTGTCGGCATTACCCGGCGTAGGCTCACTGAATTTTTGCTGGGCATCGACTGGTAACAAGCTATTTTGTTCACGCACGGATTTAAGATAGCGTTGTGTTTCGCCCTTTGTCGTTTGGTCCGGTGTTGCCCTTTCTATATTTTTAATCGTGATATTCGCGCCATGTTCAATTAGAAGCTGGGCAGATTCCAGATTTCCAACTTTATGCAAAGCGGTATTTCCTTTTTTAATAATCATGCTTCCCGTTTCAAGTTGGACATTAGGGTTGGCACCCGCAGCCAGTAAACATCGAGCCACTTCAGGAAAGTCCACCCAGATATACAAAGCGGTTAGGCCATCTTTATCTTGAAATTTAGCATCGGCACCGTGATCGGTTAAAAATATTGCAAGTTCAGGCTCATTAACGTCGAATATCGGAGGACGATTATTGTAATCAACCATGTTTGGATCAGCTCCGTTGTCGATTAACAGTTGTGCCGCCTCTATGCTTTCGACATAGTGCAACGCCGTTTTCCCAAAAAAATTTTGAATGTTTATATCTGCACCAAGTTTAATGGCGTCCTTCATTCCCTCTAAATTGTTATCCATTGTCGCTGTTATGATGGATTCATCAGGTTCATTTTGCATGTTTATCTTCTATAGGCTAAAGAACTTCAAATATTTCTAGTGAGATTTACTGGCTTTATATTATTCCCGAAAATTTATCGGGATAGCATTTCACCCATATTAAAATGATTGTACTTGGACAGTGCTACCTGCTTCAATGCTTCCCTGCGATGCAGGTAACACAATGAAACAATTTGCTTTGCTCATTGAGCTGAGAATGCCGGAGCATTGAGCGCCCGTTGTGTGTACTACCCATCCGCCGTTTTTATCTTTACTAAGAATGCCGCGCTGAAATTCGGTTCGTCCGGGAACTTTTCGGATAGGGCTTAGGCAAACAGCCTGGAATTCAATGATTTGTTTAGCTTGCTGCCCCATAAGCGCGCGTAAAGCGTCGCGAACGAACTGCTGGAAAGTTACCATGACTGCAACTGGGTTGCCTGGCAATCCAAAAAAATGGCAAGTCCCGATCTTGCCATAAGCAAGTGGCTTGCCTGGCTTCATGGCTATTTTCCAGAACACGACCTCGCCAATTTCCGCTAAGAGTTGCTTGATGTAATCAGCTTCACCTACTGAAACGCCACCGCTGGTTATGATGACATCAGCTCGCTCTGCAGCATCCAGCAACGCCATTTTGAGACTGGCTTTGTCGTCACGAATGGTGCCCATGTCTATAACTTCCACGCCTAGTTCGCCCAACATACCTAACAGGGTATAGCGATTACTGTTATATATTTCACCCGGAGCTAACGGTGTTCCTGGTTGCTGCAATTCGTCCCCGGTTGAAAATAACGCAACTTTTAGTTTACGGTAAACTTTGACATCACTAAAACCAAGCGAAGCCAGCAAGCCCATCTCGGCGGGGCGAATGATCTGACCGCGAGTCAACACCGTAGCCCCCTGCGTAATATCTTCCCCGACCAAGCGAATGTTCTGACCACGGAGGTGGCCTTCCCCTATTTCAATAAAAGATCCGGCGACCTGAACGTGCTCTTGCATCACCACGCTATCGCAGCCTTCAGGAATGAGGGCGCCAGTCATAATGCGCACGCACTCGCCTGCCGTAACGTGACCCTTATAGACGCGTCCGGCAAAGGCACTGCCAATAACAGCGAGTTTGCCAGGAGCCTTTGCCAAGTCCTCGCTGCGCACGGCATAACCATCCATTGCCGAGTAGTCGTGCGGCGGTACATTCATCGGGGAAAGTATGTCTGCTGCCAACGTGCGATGCAACGAATCGCACAGGTTAATCGATTCATACTCCGTGAGTGGCGCGAGAAATTGCTGGATAAGCTGGCGTGCTTGTTCCACCGGCATTGAATCTGGGTCGTAATCACCCATTGTTTCAAGGGTGGACAAGAAGGAAGGTTTGGATTCCATGATGTGTCCTTTGCTAAGTTTGGCAGTCGGATAAAGCTGTGCGGGCGACAGCATAATTACCAGACCGATTGTCGGTTTTACTTGATGTGGGTAGTGCCGCCTGGATACATAATTTTAACGCACCTGACCCAATACTGTTTGGCTAAAGAAATCCCGTTCGCCCTGAGCTTATCGAAGGTCTCTGGGTAAGCGACTGGTGGTTCGACAATCTCACCACGAACGGTTAAGCGAACAGTATTGACCTGACATACAGATGCGCACTTGCGGGCTATCCCCCAATATAAGACATTTCAATCTTTTTGCCTGTTTGTATCTTGCTCTTTGTGTTTGCACTCCGTAATTCTGAATAGCGATCCGCGCGCAACCGCCATAGGTGTGCAAGTGCAGTAGAAATTTCTTGATCTGTTTTTCCGCTATGCATGAGTGCTCGCAAATCGTGGCCACTCTCCGCAAAGAGGCAGGTATATAGCTTGCCTTCGGTTGACAATCTGGCACGAACGCATTCGTGACAAAAGGTCTTGGTGATGCTTGAGATAACGCCGATTTCACCCCCGCCATCCTGGTAGCGCCAGCGCTCTGCAGTCTCGCCAGTGCAGTTTGGTTCGATTTCTTCAAGTGGCATGTGGGCGGAAATTCGTCGCACCACTTCGGCAGATGGAATCACCTCGCCCATTTCCCATTGGTTAGAAGTCCCTACATCCATGTATTCAATGAATCGAAGTATGAAGGGGGAATCCTTAAAATAACGTGCCATAGGTACGATTTCCTGGTCGTTCATGCCACTTTTGACAACCATGTTTACCTTGATTGGACCGAGGCCGACTGAGTGGGCGACATCTAGACTGCGCAGAACATCCGATACAGGAAAATCAACGCCGTTCATGCGCTTGAAAGTGGCATCATCCAGCGAATCCAGAGAGACCGTCACACGATTTAATCCTGCATCTTTCAGGGATTGAGCTTTTTTTCCGAGTAACGCGCCATTAGTAGTCAGCGTCAGATCCAAATCGCTACCATCGTATGTTTTCAGCTTTGCGAGCATCTCAATTAAATTTTCTACATGCTTGCGCAATAAGGGTTCACCACCCGTAAGGCGGATTTTCTGCACGCCATGGTTAACGAAAATTTGTGCGACGCGAGTGATTTCTTCAAAAGTCATCATTGAAGCCCGCGGCATAAATACATGATCCTTGCCGAATGCCTCTACAGGCATGCAATATACGCATCGGAAATTGCAACGATCTGTGAGTGAAATGCGCAAATCCTGTAATGGGCGTCCAAACGCGTCGCCGATAAGTCCATTTGGCTCTTCTATAACAGCGGGAATAACTGGAACCGCCCTAGAATGACGATAATCTACAATCGGAATTATTTTTTTTGGCATGGCATTAGGCCCAATATAATTTAGGCATGGTAGTAGTTGATGGTTATGGTTTCAGTACTTACACTCGGATTATAAAGCAGCAACTATATAAAAAAACCTAAAGGCAAGCTGCAATCCTACTTTTACTAATATTTTTAGATCTTTCTTACTTCCTTAAAACCGAATCTAAAGTCACATCCTTGGAACAGAAATATATCTGATTGTATTCGACATAGCCCAATGCTTGCACGGGATTTTGTATTACGGAAATAACAACATACAAGAACAGAAGTGGCTATCCACATGAATAATTATGAATTATCCGGCATGGCAAAATAACATCATTATTGGAGAATGCTTAAACTAACTCGGCGCAACAAACTGTTTGTGAGATTACACGAATGTAAGCGTTTATGGCAATGTAAATATAACCGTATTGAATGCATGGATTCTTTATAAAACTATGTCGCAATTGCTTACTGTAACTGCCTTATTTCAAGTACCGCCAGTTCATAATCACGTTTAACAAATGAATCTGGTTTTCTGTTTGCCTTAGAGCGAAACCGTTGTAAACCAAAACTCTTGCCCCCCGCGAAGGTGCCTTAACGAAATGGCTGGCTTCGCTGAAAGCCAGAGTCCGGGCCAAAAAATTCAAGCATCAAAAAATCTTCAAGCCCCTCATTATCTTCCATGCGGGCAGACAGGACGACAACGCGGCTGAGGCGGTGCGATTCCCAGTTAAAATTTCCGTTGAAATGCTTGCGAATCAGCTCGATCATCCTGCGAACAATTGCGCGCTCCACATCGCCATTTACCCCGGCATCGACTTCGATTACTTCGCGCCGAGAGTTGTTATAGTCTGTTGTCCAACCTCGAAATGAAAACCGGGCGATACGAACACCCTTGCTGATAATTTGAAACACTCCGCTTGTACCTTGTGGCTGAAGATTACGCCTGATGTTGGCCATCCTTTTCTCATCAGCTGAAAGCTGGCGTTGGTTAGATATTGTTTCTACATTTTCTCGTTCATCCGATATCTCGGCTGCCTGGCGGCGCGCTCTGGCGGCGTTAATGTAGCTCGCCAGGTCAGTCGGAGGTGCAGAATGTTGAACTGGGGGAGTGACTACCGGGGCATCAGCCTCTGCGACTGTTCTTTTCGGTAAAGGCTTAATCGGTATTTCAGTTTCGGTAGCCCGAGGTTGGGGTAAAGGCGGGGGTTCGGGTTCGGGTTTAGGTTTAGGTTTAGGTTCGGGTTTAGATTCGGGTTTTGGCTCGGGTTTTGGTTTAGGCTCGGGTTGAGCCTGAGGACTTTTTTCTGGGGTAGACGAGGATTCTTGTTCTGGTTTAGTGTCGGGCAATTCTACAAAGCGTGCATCAATTGGAGGCAAAGGGATCATCTCTTCCTTTGGAGGTTTCAGGAAATATCCGAATTCCCAAATGATGGCCAGCCAAATGATGGCCGCCAGTGGTATTGACCACCAGAATCGAATCTCCTTCGATCTAGATTCGAGCATGCTTACCACGTCATTTATGTTTTACCGCAATCAAAAAATGTTGGGCGCCGGCGGATCGAGCTTGCAACATCGCCTGCACTACCATGCCTTGCGGTGCTTCGTTGTCCGCTGATACGACCAAGCTCTGTTGCGAATCGTGCAATAGCGGCCTGAGAATAGTGGCCAAGGTTTCCAGTGTTACGGGAATACGATTGATAAAGATTTTGCTATCACCAGTCAGCGTCAACGTTACCGGCGCATCAGCTTTGAGCTTTTCGGCTTCCCCTTGGGGGAGATTCACCTGTAGGGAATCAAGATTCTGCATCGACAATGAAGACAGCATGAATGTCACCAGCAAGAAAAACATCACATCGATCATTGGAATGATCTCGATGCGCCCTTTGCGATACGTTCTGGGTTTACGCAGTTTCATGGGTGCTACCCTGCTGATCCAAACGGATATGATCAATCAGACGTGTACCAAGGCGCTCCATTTCATCCATCGTTTGTGATTGCAGACGAGAAAAATAATTAAATCCAAACAATGCAATCAGCGCGATTAATAAGCCAACTGCCGTTGCAATAAGTGCCTGTGCCACACCCCCTGTTACTCCCGTAGGATTGACGACGCCGCTGCCGCCGATTATCTGGAAGGCATGCATCATTCCAACAATTGTTCCCATCAGTCCGAGCAAAGGTGCAGCGGTGACGATAGTTTCCAACACCCATAATCTGCGCGCAAGGGATGTTTCAATCACTTGGGCTTCATCGGCTGCACGAGATTCAGTCCACCATGAAGGTCGATGCCGATTGGCGATCACCACCTCAAAGAAACGTTTGTAATAGTGACGTTCATTCAGCCCGGAAAGTATTTTTTCCAGGTCTGCCCATGCGAAGCCATAAGTTTCTACAAGATTGAGCAAGTCATGTGAGAGACGTGCATAACGCCCATAGAGGAATGCCTTCTCAAGCATAATGGCTAAAGCGATTACCCCCAGCAAAGACAATGGCAGGATAATTATCCCGCCGAGTTTAAATGCGGTCCAAACTTCTTGTAGCTCTTGCATGGTTAACTCCAAATGAAAGGGATAATCCCCATTTGCCCGTTAAAAAACTTATTGCTCACTAGGGAAATTTTTCGTCATGATCCAAACTGAGATACGCTTGCTCCAATTTTAATTCCCCTGAGCTTCATCATTTTACCCAACTTTAGACATTCAGCCTTCATCCTTGCATAACCCAAACGATGACATCATTTAAACTGAAACGATACCGACGATTGCTACCTGCTACAAATGGCTGCACTACACCTATAGTCTTGAGTCGCCACATTGCTCCTAGAAGTTGAATATCGAGGACTGCCGGTAGGAGTCGCACCGAGTAGAATGTCGGTATGCATAAAGCCATCGAAAAATGTACAGGAAAAAGCTCAACTAATGCCCTATTAAGCCGCGTTATTGAGCACAGATAAACCACACGAACTTATGATAACTTCAAAACAGTGGCATATCTTTATTGCTGCACCTCACCGCGTCATGTTCTTCGGCGGCGCACTGCAAACCCTCGTCGTGATGCTGTGGTTAATGACTGAATTGCTGACAAGACATGGTGTGCTCTGGCATCCCATATCTTGGGCAATTGCACCCAATGCCGCGCACGCATGGTTGATGATCTACGGGCTGTTTCCGTTTTTCATGTTCGGCTTTCTGATGACTACGTTTCCACGCTGGATGAAAGGCAGCGAAATTCCGCCGCATCGATATGTGCCTGCTTTTGTGCTGCTCATGCTAGGGGCTGTCAGTTTCTATATTGGTCTTTTGATTAGTCATACCCTATTGATTGTTGCCATCTTCAGCACGCTATCGGGATGGATCTTGGCACTATATGCACTGTTGCGCGTATTACTTGACACTTCACACCAAAACAAACGTCACCCGCAACTTATTTTCATCGCACTGAGCCTGGGTTGGTGTGGCCTCGTTGCCTACCTCATCTGGTTATTGGGTGACAACGCAGCATGGTTGCGTTTCTCTATTCAAGGAGGACTGTGGCTATTCCTGTTGCCGGTATTTGCCAGTGTTGCGCATCGCATGATTCCATTTTTCACTGCCAGTGCGCTGACGCATAACTATATCCCGAGTCCGCATTGGGCTTGGTGGGTCATGTTAGCTGCCAGCGCGGGGCATGGCCTGCTGCAACTCAATGATGCCTCCGCCTGGCTTTGGCTATGCGACACGCCACTGGCTATCGTGGCACTCCATTTGTCGCACAGCTGGGGATTTCGCCGCAGCCTAAAAATCCCGCTGCTGAGCGTATTGCATATCGGGTTTGCCTGGCTCGGCATCGCCATGCTGCTGTTCACCGTGCAAAGCTTTGTGCTATTCATCAGCCATGGCAAAACCCTTATCTGGGGACTTGCACCGTTGCATGCACTGACCATAGGCTGCTTCTCCACAATTCTGATCGGCATGGCCACACGCGTCACACTCGGTCATTCTGGACTGCCGATGAAAGTAGGTAATCCGATTAATTTAATGTTTATGGGATTGCAGCTTGCCGCCGTGCTGCGCGTGCTGGCGGACATGTTGCCGATGCAAGCTGGATACTGGCTGTATATCGCTGCTGGAGCAGTCTGGCTGGCGAGTTTTGGGACTTGGGTGGTGCGCTATGTACCCGTCTACTGGCGATCACGCACCGATGGCCGACCCGGTTGAGCTGTGCCCACAATACATCCCTCAATCTAAGAAGCAATTTCAAGCCATTCCGGGCTTGGGCTAGGTTTACATCTGGAAATACGTCGAAGGCCAGACGCCTCTCATTGCCGCTGCATCTGATAGCTTCACGTCAT
>JAIOPT010000124.1 GCA_021413765.1 Betaproteobacteria bacterium | reverse complement strand
TCCATATCTTTACGGTCGTTGGCGGCTTGCAGACGAATAAAGGACATTTTGCCATTGCGGATAAAGCTTTCCACTGGGAAATCAGCAGGGATGTTACTGGTGCTGGACGTGCTGCCGACCATAATTGGTGGCGCTTGCTGTGGCTCATAAGGCATTCCGGCGTATTGCGCTGGTTGCGGCTTGATTAAGCGCGACCAGAAAAACATGGCAGCACCTATCGCTATCAATACCCACAAGATCCCGCCCATACCGCCACTCATTCCACCCATGCCTCCACCGAAAAGGCTGGCCAAGCCCACACCAGCAGCCAAACCTGCCAAAGGCCCTAACCACCTGTTACCGGCTGGTGCCGGGGCCGCAGCAGGAGATTGTTGCGGGGGCGGTGTAGGTTGCGCTTGGCGTTGCATGGGAATACTGCGCTGCTTTCCGAAACTACCACCTCCGCCAAAACGCTTGGCTTCTGCGCTAAGAGAAAATAAGCTTAAAGCGATGAAAAGCACGGTGATCAGGACGGAAAATCGTTTCATGAGGGTTTCTCGATGGGTTCAGGAAGGTTACTGAGACTAGATAATGGAGGGTGATTCTACTTTTTCAAGCACTACATCACCCGCCACCCCTCATCCATCAACCCTTCAATCGGCTTAAAGTCGGCTTTGTAGGCCATTTTGCGCGACTCGGCGATCCAGTAACCCAAGTACAGATAGGGCAACCCCAGTTCGCGGCACCAGTTGATGAGCCACATGACATTATAGGTACCGTAACTGGCATGCTCTACCGTGTTATCGTAGAAAGCGTACACGGCGGAAAGGCCGTCATTGAGCCTATCCACGATGCTCACCATACGCAATTCATCGCCCTCCCGAAATTCCACAGAAACAGAATCCACTTGGCTTTGCATCAAAAAGTTACGGTATTGCTCGGCACTGTCGGCATCCATACCGCCACCAGCGTGTCGCGCTTGTTGATAGCGACTATAAAGCTGAAAATGCTCCTCGCTGAACTGTAGTGGCTTGATGCTAACGGACAATCCAGCGTGGTGTTTTACGGCGCGGCGCTGGCTACGGCTGGGAGTAAATTCTGACACTTTTAAACGCACAGGCACGCAAGCTTGGCAATGGTCGCAATGTGGGCGATAGGTGTAATAACCGCTGCGCCTGAACCCTAGCCGGACCAATTCGCTATACGCCACAGTGTCTATCAAATGTGCAGGGATGACAGCCAAAGAACGGGCTTGCCTATCGGGCAAGTAGCCGCATGGATAGTCGGTGGTGACATAGAATTGCAACCGTTGCAGTGGTAAATCATTTAGCCGTGTCATGCACCAATTCCCTTAGTTTTTCTGCAAACTCCTGCCGCGCAATCTCTCTCGCACCAAGACTGGCGAGGTGCGGCGTGTACATCTGACAGTCAATCATGTCATAGCCATGTTTCACCAAATGCACCAGTGCGATTTTAGACGCATCGGTAGCGCGATGGAACATGGATTCACCAAAAAAGACTCGTCCCAGCGCAACACCGTACAAACCGCCGACAAGCGCACCTTCTTGCCATACCTCTACCGAATGGGCATAACCTAAACGATGTAATTCGCAATAAGCCTCTATCATCTGCGGCAATATCCAAGTGCCATTTTGGCCATTTCTCGGAATAGTTGCACAAGACTCCATCACGGTTCTAAAACTCGTATCCAATCGGACATCAGCATGTTTCAAATGCTTTTGTAGTGATTTTGAAATCTTAAGTTCCTCAGGAAACAGCACCATGCGTGGATCCGGGCTCCACCACAGAACCGGATCTTGCTCACTGAACCAGGGGAAAATACCATGCTGATAAGCTTCTAAAAGTCTGTTGGCGGTCAATTCCCCACCCACAGCCAACAAGCCATTGGGATCAACGAGTGCGTCTTCTAGCGGAGGGAAAGGTTGATCAGCCTCAAGAGCTAATACGTTACCAGTGGGAAGGCGATAATAACGAGTGGCCACTTAAACCGAATCTGAAGTTACCTTAGAAACATTCTCAGGATGTCTATGCGGGGATATTTCATTGAACACGATCAATAGGATTGGCTGATCACCTTGGATGATGCGGTGCAACTTGGCTGCAATCCAAATATCGTAGCCATAGATGGTATGCATAGGCAATTCAACCGATTTTTCCACCCCGGTAGTCATCACCTTGTCGGCAATCTCAACCAAGCCATATTTTTGAAAACTCGGGTTGGTCCGGAAGTTATGCCTGACATCTAACCCCTCGGGAATATTGAGTATCTTGGTCGCAGCGTCATTCATCAACACGCTTTCGCCTGTGAGCTTATAAGCAATCGTACCCGCATCCGTATGGTTAATAATGCTCTCATTCAACTTCAACAGCTCAGTCACTCGCAGGCTATTGCGAATAGATTCGATAATGGTCGTATTCGCCATGACAGCGGCTCGCTGACTCATCATAAGAATAAATATAAAAATCACCCCTCCCACTGCCATATGGTCCGCATCGCCCCGAAAAATCATCATGAAACCAACCGGTGCCATGGTGATCCAGAGAAAAATTCGATAAGCCCATAACACGCTGGAATATGTCGTCGCTGCTGCTGCAGAAAGGCCAGTAAGCATCATCAAAGTGAACACTTGATGAAGAGGTTGATTGTCCGGCATAAAAATCACCCCCGCCACACCCCATAAAGCTGCTGCCAGAGCAGAACCTACCTCATACTGGATCATCCAACTCTTAGCTGCTGACGGAACTGGCTGAATGCGAAAATATGCAGAAACATGCCACAAACGCAATGCGCTCACCACGGCTATCGTTGACCACCAAAGTAATAACCAGCTATGAGGAAATACTTTCCACATCAAACCAACAAATACCGCACCCACCAAGAGCGCGATTAAAAGCGCTGGTCTTGCATGGGCAAACAGCAAATCCACACAGCGTGCAAATAAAGCCGTTTCGGTGTTGGAGGATAAGTTTTCTAAAGTGCTAAACACGAGTTGATTACTTTGTGCTAAATGATGGCGCTAATCTTACATCAACATGCGCCAGAATTGGCTTCAATCCTTGCTGAAAGGTATTAATTCACAAATTGCATAAGTAGGTTAACCACAAGCAGCGTAAAATAGCGGTCTCATGCAAATCGCCACACCGCTCCATTCCTATCGCCCGTATTGGGCTAAACGCTTTGGCACCGCACCATTTTTACCGATGACGCGCGCCGAGATGGATGAACTCGGCTGGGATTCTTGCGACGTGATTTTGGTCACAGGCGATGCATACATAGACCACCCCAGCTTCGGCATGGCGCTTGTGGGACGCTTGCTGGAGGCACAGGGCTTTCGTGTGGGGATCATCTCCCAGCCAGACTGGCAATCTGCTGACCCGTTCAAGGTATTGGGCAAACCTAATCTCTATTTTGGTGTGACGGCGGGCAATATGGATTCACTGGTCAACCGTTATACTGCTGACCGAAAAATCCGCTCTGACGATGCCTACACCCCGGAAGGCGTGGCGGGCAAGCGCCCAGACCGTGCGATTTTGGTGTATTCGCAGCGCTGCAAGGAAGCATATCCTGATGTACCGCTGGTGATAGGCAGCATCGAGGCCAGCTTACGCCGTATAGCCCATTACGACTATTGGTCAGACAAAGTACGACGCTCAGTACTGGTGGATACCAAAGCGGATATTCTGCTCTACGGCAACGCTGAACGTGCCTTGGTTGAGCTGACGCACCGCATCGCCAAAGGCGAAAAAATTCAAGACATGACCGACATCCGCGGTACGGCTTTTATGCGTAAGAACGTGCCAGAAGGCTGGTTGGAAGTAGCTTCCACCAGCATGGACAGGCCGGGGAAAATTGATACGCCAGTTGATCCTTACGCGATGGAACCCGCGATGGAAAAAACTGGACAATCTTGCGCCTCCACTGCTGCGGATGCCGCAGCTAAAGACAGCAACGTCATTCAAATAATCCGCAAACCCAAAGCTGATCGTGCCCACCAAGTAGTGCGTCTGCCTGCATATGAAGAAGTCGCAAACGACCCTGTGCTCTACGCCCATGCCTCGCGCGTACTGCATCTAGAATCTAACCCCGGCAACGCCCGCGCTCTGGTACAAAAACATGGCAACCGTGACGTATGGCTGAACCCACCTCCGATCCCTCTCTCCACTAGAGAAATGGATTTGGTGTATGACTTGCCCTATGCCCGTGCGCCTCACCCCAGCTACGGCAATGCCAAACTGCCGGCGTGGGAGATGATACGTTTCTCAGTCAACATTATGCGCGGCTGTTTTGGCGGCTGCACCTTCTGCTCCATTACCGAACACGAAGGCCGAATTATTCAGAGCCGCTCTGAAGACTCCATCATCAAGGAAATAGAGGAAATCCGCGACAAGGTAGAAGGCTTTACCGGAGTGGTTTCCGATCTGGGCGGTCCCACGGCCAATATGTACCGCATGGCCTGCAAAGATCCAAAAATTGAAAAAGCTTGCCGTCTGCTGTCCTGCGTTTATCCTAGCATCTGTGAGAATCTCAATACTGACCACAGCGCACTCATTGGCTTGTATCGCCGCGCCCGCGCCTTGCCCGGGGTAAAGAAAATCCTCGTAGGCTCGGGCTTACGTTACGATCTCGCCGTGACCTCACCAGAATACGTGAAGGAACTGGTGCAACACCACGTGGGCGGCTACCTCAAAATTGCCCCGGAACACTCTGAAGAGAACGTGCTATCCAAGATGATGAAGCCAGGAATGGGCTCCTACGACAAATTCAAGGAAATGTTCGAGCGTTTCAGCAAAGAGGCGGGTAAAGAACAGTACCTTATCCCCTACTTCATAGCCGCGCATCCAGGCACGACGGATGAAGATATGCTGAATCTAGCTCTGTGGCTCAAAGCCAATAAATTCCGCCTAGATCAAGTGCAAACCTTCACACCTACACCTATGGCCATGGCTACGGCCATGTATCACAGTGGCAAAAACCCGCTACGCAAAGTAACTAAAACCAGTGAGGAAGTAGCTATTCCAAAAGCCGGAGGCAAGCGCAGACTGCATAAAGCCTTTATCCGCTACCACGACCCCAACAACTGGCCTATATTGCGCGAAGCGCTGAAAGAAATGGGACGCGCTGATTTAATTGGCAATGGAAAAAAGCACTTAGTTCCAAATTTTCAGCCCGCCGGGACAGGTCTGCAAGCGAATAAACGACACTTAGGTGAGGTAAAAGTCCGTGTTCATGGATTTAAAAAACCTTCCGCAAGACATTATTAATTTGCTTTAACCAACATTCACATGCCCTATTTCTGAGCGCGCATTTCTAGTCGCGCATCACATCAGTGCATTTCCTTCCATTTTTTCGCAGAATATCAATACAAAACAAGTTGTTATAATCTAGGCATTGATATTGCTTTTCAATATTACTAAATCGATTCTTATCCAAAATGAACAGATTAACGGAAGAACAGAAAATCAACGATTATCTGAGACAGCGTTTGCAAGACCGTGGGCTGATGCTCGATTCTCTTATGGAGAATCTGGATGGTCTTGTTTACTGCTGCCTGCCAGATGAGCACTGGACTATGGTGTTTGTCAGTAGTGGTTGCCAGCAAATCACTGGGTATTCAACTGAAGAGATTTTATTTAATCGAAAAGTATCCTACGAGAGCCTGACACATCCCGATGACCGTGAGTATGTACGTCAGAAAATTGGGGATGCTCTGAGAAATCACGAACGACTCAATATTGAATACAGAATTTCCCGTAAAGATGGAACACTCTGCTGGGTATGGGAGCGTGGCATAGGCATCTATGACGACCTAGGAGCCTGTATAGCTCTTGAAGGTTTTATCCAGGATATCAGTCAAAAGAAAATTCAAGAACAGTCCTTGCGTGATGCAGAAGTGCGTTACCGCTCAATTTTTGAGAATGCCATAGAAGGCATTTTCCAGACATCCTTATCTGGTCAATATCTCGATGCCAATCAGTCACTAGCCAGAATCTATGGCTACGAATCAACTGAAGAAATGAGAATTGCTCTGGTGAATATCCAAAAGCAGCTCTATGTTGACCCCAATAGGCGTGACGAATTTATGCTGTTGATGGACTTAAACGGCAAAGTTCAGAATTTTGAATCACAGGTCTACCGCAAGGACGGTGAAATCATCTGGATATCAGAAAACGCGCACACGGTTATCAGCGAAAATGGCGAACTACTTTATTACGAAGGTACCGTTGAGGACATCACCGAGCGACGAAACTTTGAAGCAGAAATTAGGCATCAGGCGACCCACGATAACTTGACGGGCTTGGCTAACCGTTACTTACTGGAAGACCGTCTGCAACAGTCTATCAATTACGCTGAGCGTTACCACACAAAGCTAGCCGTTGCTTTCATTGATCTCGATCAGTTCAAACACATCAACGATAGCCAAGGCCATGATGCCGGGGATCAATTATTACTTACTGTGGCGGGTCGTCTCACCGCACTAGTGCGGGATAGCGACACAGTCGTGCGGTTAGGGGGGGATGAATTCGTTATTCTACTTAGCAGCGTACAGAAAACTGAGGACATTACACATACGATGAAACGGGTTCTTGCCTCCATCGCCCAGCCCATGACACTAAATGGATTGGAGTTCAATATTTCGTGCAGTATTGGCATCAGCATTTATCCTGAAGACGGAAAACAGGCAAATGAGTTGCTAAAAAACGCTGACACCGCCATGTACAAAGCTAAAGAAAGCGGCAGAAATAATTTTCAGTTCTTCACCCGCAAGCTCAACGCCATTTTGCAAGAAAGATTGGATATTGAGCGCAAGTTACGCAATGCCACAAAACGCGATGAGTTTCTGTTGTACTACCAACCCAAGATAGAGATTGCTGACAACTCTATCAACGGTGCAGAGGCGCTCATTCGCTGGCATCCAGATGGGGAGGCTAT
>JAIOPT010000030.1 GCA_021413765.1 Betaproteobacteria bacterium | reverse complement strand
ATCCTGCGTTTGGTATTGCAGCCGCAAGTGCTGGTATTATTTGGCGCATGTTTTCTCATGGCTGTGGCGCATGGGCCTTATTACATTTTTTATTCGATTTATCTGGTGGAGAATGGCTATTCAAAAAGCGCAGTTGGTTGGCTGTGGGCACTGGGTGTAATTTGTGAAATTGCAGTATTTTTTGCCATGCCGTGGCTAATGTTGCGCCTCACATTGTCGAAGATAATGATTGTAAGCTTTGCCTGTGCAGTGCTGCGGTTTTTGTTGATAGGCTGGGGGGTGGGTTCGCTGTCGTTGATGCTGTTTGCGCAAATATTGCATGCCGCCACTTTTGGTGCTTTTCATGCGGTGGCTATGGCGCTGGTACACCAGTTTTTTCGCGGGCGGCACCAGTCCAAGGGGCAGGCGCTGTTTGGTAGCATTACTTACGGTGCGGGCGGTATGGTTGGTGGATTATTGAGTGGCCCGCTATGGGAACACTGGGGTGCAAGCGTGATGTACTCATTTAGCGCCGCGGCGGCGCTGCTTGGGTTATTGTTGATATTATGGAAATTGAGAATAGTGGTGTTGCCTAGGAGTCAGTCGGACTCAACTTCTTAACTTGCGTCAGGGTTCGCAGCCATGCTTCGTCCATGCTGATTACTTTGCCCTGCATCGCGACTGATTCAGAACTTCAGCAGCTGAGTCCTATTCCTCGTTAGAAATACGGCCCGGCTTTAGACTTGTTTCATATTAAAAGAGCCTTTCCCCTTGATTTATTTCGATGTTGCGGTATGCTTCGCTTAGTAGTTTTCCGCTGTGGAGAAGATATGTGCAAAAAACTGATTATGCTGGTGTTGCTGCTAGTGCCTGCACTGGTAGTGCAGGCCGCGCCCGATAAAGCAATTACCCAAAAACAGGTTGACGATCTGACTTCAACGGTGCTGAAGCACACTTCTTCGCCTAAACTGAATTCATCGATTGCCCTGATTTACGACGAACAGGAGCAACGTCCCCTATATAGCAAGAATGCGAATGCCGTCGTACCGATTGCATCTATCACCAAGCTGATGACTGCGATTGTGGTGTTGGATGCAGAGTTGCCGTTGGAAGAGAAAATCACCATCAGCGTGTTTGATTTTGATATTCTCAAAGGCAGTCATTCACGTATGCGCATTGGCATGACGCTGACGCGTGGCGAATTGCTCAATCTGGCGTTAATGTCTTCCGAGAATCGTGCTGCGGCTGCGTTGGCCCGCACTTATCCAGGTGGCACCAATGCAGCCGTGGCGATGATGAATGCAAAGGCGCTTGAACTGGGCATGATGAAAACCCATTTCCGTGATGCGACTGGTTTGAACAGTGGCAATACTTCCACTGCGCAGGACTTGGTAAAAATGTTGATTGCAGCACGACAATATAATCTCATCCATAAGTACAGCACTACGGCTTCACATTGGGTTACGGCACCTGGGTTTCCACCGCTGCATTTTGGAAATACCAATCCGTTGGTGAAAAATGCGTCTTGGAATATCGGTGTGAGTAAAACTGGCTACATCAATGAAGCAGGGCGCTGTCTAGTAATGCATGCTCATATTATGCGTCGCCCGGTGATCATCGTGCTATTGGATTCACAAGGGAAGTATACGCGCGTTGGTGATGCCAATCGCGTAAAGAAATGGATGGAAAGTTCCGCTACGCGTGGACGAATTACGCGGCGCGGTTAACCTTTCTTGTGCGTAAATAGAATTTTATCAAGTTTGACATGGCAATTTTATATCTTCATTTTTGTCTTGCTGCCACGTAATTCAATTTCAAGACCGTAACGATCAAGTCCCTTTTTGACATTCTCACCTAGGCATTACTATGCGGCTATTGTACTGTCGTCGCGCAGGCGTAGTGCTTCCTCAATGTCCACTGCCACCACATGCGATACGCCGCGTTCCTGCATGGTTACGCCTACCAGTTGCTGCGCTAACTCCATGGTGATCTTGTTGTGGCTGATGAAAATGAATTGGGTGTGCAGTGCCATTTTCTGAATCAGCTTGCACAATCGTTCGGTGTTGGTGTCATCCAGTGGCGCATCGACCTCGTCCAACAGGCAGAAAGGCGCGGGGTTAAGCTGGAACATCGAGAACACCAGTGCAATCGCAGTTAACGCTTTTTCGCCGCCTGATAACAAGTGAATTGAGGCATTTTTTTTGCCCGGTGGTTGTGCCATCACCTGCACGCCGCTATCCAGTATTTCATCGCCAGTTAGCACCAGACGCGCCTCGCCACCGCCAAACAGCACAGGGAACATTTCTGCCAGATGGCGATTGACTTCATTGTAAGTGGCCATCAATAAGTCACGCGATTCCTTGTCAATGCGGCGTATTGCCGCTTTCAGCGTATCCATTGCTTCGGTCAAATCTTTCGCTTGAGCATCCAGATATGTTTTGCGTTCCTGCGCCGTATGTAATTCCTCGAGCGCCGCCAGATTCACCGAGCCCAGCCCAGTTATGTCGTAGTTCAGGCGATTTAATTCGTTCTGTAATGTATTCAGCTTGATATTGCCGCTTTCCAACAGGGAGAGCAGTGATGTTTCATCTACACCTTGTAATTGCTCCGCCCATTGTTCATATTGCAGACGTGCTTCCTGTTCCTTGAGCGACAACTCGCTGAGTTTCTCACGTAGTGGATGTAATTTTTGTTCGCAGGACAGGCGCTCTTGTTCCAGTTTGTTCAGATTATTGGTGGTTTGTTCCAGTATGTTGCGTGTTTCGGCCAGCGCCTGTTCGCGCGTCTGACGCTGTTGCAGTGCCTCCTGCAATTGTTGCTTGCTAGTGCCATCTTCTATTTGGTCTAACTCAGCATGATTCTGTATTAAAGTTTGTTCCAACTGCGCCAGCGTCAACCCGATCTGTTTAATATTGTGTTTTAGATCGGCGATTTTTTCCGTGCACGTCTTGGCATAAAAACGAGCTTCCTGCAATTCGTGCTGCGTTTTTTGTGAGCGTTCGCGCTGTTGACGTAGCGTAGATTCCTGAGTGGCAGCTTGCAGCCTCACCTGCTCAACCTCTACCTGCTGTGCCGCAATGCTTACACGCAGAATGTCCATGCGCTCGGCGATTTCCTGATGCTGGAATTGCTCTTCAGCAGACTGTTCGGCCAGTTCCTGCAATTCGCGCGCGATCTGCGCGGCGCGCTCGTGGCTGCGTTCGTTGGCTTGAGTGAGTTTTAGAATCTGTACCTGTATCCCATGTTGACGCTGTTGCAATTCGCTGTCTGCCGTGCGCAAGAGCGCGATGCGGCTTTCGATAGCGTGATAGGTTTCCTCTGCTAGTGCTGCCTGGCGTTTGCCATGATCCAATGACTTTGCCTGTTGCTGTGCGGCCTCCTGCAGCCGTTCAATTTCACGTTGCCGCGCCA
>JAIOPT010000123.1 GCA_021413765.1 Betaproteobacteria bacterium | reverse complement strand
AAACCCATGGACACAGTGGGGAACTGCCAGAAATCGGGCATCAGCCACGGATGCGGGTAAGAGGATAAGCCGCCGCCATTGACCTCTTGGCGGAAATTGTACAATTGCTCCTCGCTGAGGCGCCCATCAAGAAATGAGCGTGCGTAGATGCCGGGCGATCCAAGTCCCTGGAAGTAAATCAGGTCACCGCAGAGATACTCGCTCTTGCCAAGGAAAAAATGGTTGAAGCCCACGTCATACAACGTGGCCGCCGAAGCGAAGGTGGCGATATGGCCGCCCAGTTCGGACGACTCGCGATTGGCGTTTAACACAATAGCCATCGCGTTCCATCGCGTCAGGGCACGAATGCGATGCTCAAGCTCATAGTTGCCGACCGAGCGTTGCTCCTTGTCGAGCGGTATGGTGTTCAGGTAAGGCGTGATTGTGCTAGTCGGCAGGGCGACACCGGCCAAGTGTGCTTTTCGGATCAGTTGGCTGATCAGGTAATGAGCGCGTTCCGCGCTTTCATGCTCCAGCACCGAGTCCAGCGCATCCAGCCACTCTTGTGTTTCCTGTGAATCGTTATCAGGTAAATCTGCCATATATCTACTCTCTGTCACTCGTTGTTGGTCGGTGCATTTACGCACCAAGCTGTTTATTTTGTGATGGTGTACAGGCGCACCTATCAGTCCATATGCTTATCAGAAACGCACTGTATCGTCTCATTCTCCGTCACCACCCAGTCCACTTTGTGGTCGGTGGCTTCCTGCGGTAGGCCTTCGACCAGCTGGATAGCAAATGCCCCGGCAGCCAGCGCGGGGCGGCAGCCTGGGTGCGCATCCTTAATTCGCGCCAGCAGCTTGTCATAAAATCCGCCGCCGTAACCTAGTCGCGCGCCGTCGCGTCCGAATGCGATGCCCGGCAACAAGATGAAATCCACTTCTTTCAAAGTATTTATTTTGGCACAGCGCTCAACCAGCGGTTCGCGTATATTCCACAAGCCGGGTGCCAAATCTTGCTGCAAGTCGGACACGCGGTAAATATCCAATTCATTCGTGGTGCGGTTCACCTTGGGCAACAGCACACATTTATCATCGCGCAATGCCTGCTGCACCCATTCATCGGTGGAGAACTCCGCGCCGAAGCTCATATAAGCCAGCACCGTACTGGCCGTGCGATAAGCATTCAGGTTGGCGATGCGCTCTGAGATGGCATGGCTCAAGCATGCCCTATTAGCCGCGCTCAATTTTTCGCGGTCTGCAATTATACGTTGTCTGATAGCCTGTTTCATAACCTGTATTGTCATGTGCAGATATCCTGCTTCACTATTCAAGCGGACGGTTTTTTCTGATTTACCGACAGTAACTTCCCCTCATGCTGACTCGAATAATCTGCCAAGGAATTCGACTGAATTTTTTGGAATGCCATCCAGAATGGAAAAAATCATTCGCCGCCATATAAGCCACAATCCCAAAACATGACGTTATCGTGAACAACCCCCTCGATAACGAATCGTTCCAGCATGAACTCACGAAAAATGGCTGCAAATTTTATTTTATGGGTAAGGACAAATTCAAATTCGTTCGCGCTTATTACAATTTAACCGTTAGCTCAAAAACAGCTTGTATGCCGGATTGTCGCTCTCATCCCAATAGCGATAACCGAGATTATCCAGGAAAATTCGTAGCGGTTTCTTGTCGTGATGAGGCACTTGCATGCCGATCAGCACGCGACCGTAATCTGCACCATGGTTGCGATAGTGAAACAAGCTGATATTCCAGCTATGGTTCATGCTATTAAGGAAAGTCATCAATGCGCCAGGGCGTTCCGGGAATTCGAAGCGAAACAAAATTTCGTCCTGCAAACCAGGCGCATGTCCCCCTACCAGATGGCGCACATGCAGCTTGGCCATCTCGTTGTCGGTAAAATTCAGCGTGGCCAGCTTATGTTTTTTCAGCGTGGCAACAAGCTTGGTGGTTTCAGACTGATCTTTCACCTGTACTCCGACGAACACATGCGCCTCCTTGGAGTTCGCATAACGGTAGTTGAATTCAGTGATGTTACGCTGGCCTAGCAAAGAACAAAATTTGCGAAAGCTGCCGGGAGTTTCCGGGATACTCACTGCCAGAATAGCCTCGCGTTTTTCGCCAAGCTCTGCCCGCTCCGCGATGAAACGCAAGCGGTCGAAATTCATGTTGGCACCGCTAGCAATTGCCACCAGCGTCTTGCCCTTTAATTTTTCGCGCTCCGCATACAATTTTGCGCCAGCAATAGCTAGCGCTCCGGCAGGCTCAAGATTGGTGCGGGTATCTTCGAACACATCCTTGATCGCTGCACAGATAGCGTCGGTGTCCACCAGTATAATTTCGTCCACCAATTCGCGGCACAAACGGAAAGTCTCCTGCCCGACTTGCTTAACAGCCACGCCATCGGCGAACAAGCCGACATGCTCGAGCTTGACGCGCCGGCCGGCCTTAATCGAGCGACTCATGGCATCGGACTCCACTGGCTGTACGCCGATAACCTTGATCTCCGGGCGTACCGCCTTAACGTAAGCGGCAATGCCTGATATCAGGCCGCCGCCGCCGATGGGCGCGAAGATGGCATGGATAGGCTGGCTATATTGCCGTAGTATTTCCATGCCGATCGTCCCCTGTCCGGCGATTACATCGGGATCGTCATAAGGATGGACGAAGGTAAGCTTAAGTTTCTGCTCCAGCTCCAATGCATGCAGATAGGCATCAGAATAAGAGTCGCCATGCAATATTATTTTTGCGCCACGGCTGGCAACCGCCGCCACCTTGATTTGCGGCGTGGTCATGGGCATAACGATGATGGCCTTGCAGCCCAGCTTCTGCGCCGACAGCGCCACGCCCTGTGCGTGATTACCGGCCGAGGCAGCAATGACACCGCGTTTAAGCTGCGCCGACGTCAACTTCGCCATTTTGTTATAGGCGCCGCGCAGCTTGAAAGAAAATACCGGCTGCATATCTTCACGCTTTAGCAGAACATTGTTGCCAATGCGAATGGACAAATTGGGCGCAACGTCCAGCGGGCTTTCAATAGCCACATCATAGACACGAGCGGTAAGGATACGGTTTAAATAACTTTGCATAGCTTGCCTACGAATTAATTTATGAGCTTGTTATGGTGCAAGACTAGCAGGAATTGTGTGCAATCCGAAAGGATTTACTTAATTCCGCTATCAACTTTGGCCGTCGGTCATGTAACTCCTGTTCCCACCCTGCCGCTTGCTAGATAATCTATCTACCTCAACCTCATTTACAATTTACGTCAGACTCAAATTGATTTTCTTTAATCAGGAAATCAAAAATCAGGAAGTCATATATCGCTAGGCACATGTGTGCATGTGTTTGTTCATTTATATTCCTTTTGCTTGGTCATGTAAGAGGCTGCTATGCTAGCGGAGTTCGACTCTCGAACAATTTTACAAATACGATAACAATAGTAGAGACGCATGATTCTGAAATTGCAAAATAGTTGCCGTTTGTTTGTCTTCTCTGCTGCAGCCTTATTTCTGGCCGCCTGCACCACTACAGAACCAGCTAAAAACAGCAAGAACATTCCACAACAGAGTGATCGTAATTTATTCAGTCAACTTGGTAAATCAGATATTGATCGTCTGGCTGATGTGGAGATGCGTGAAAATACCCAAACCCTGCGTATGTTAATGGCAAAACTTTACAAGCGTAATCCGCGCGAACTCAGAAAAAACACCACATTTAACGCGGAAGAGATGGCGACGTCGGTATTCGAAAACCAGCATGGCTGGCGGTTCAAGGAAATCGGCGAAGCGCAGGATTCTTCTGCTATTCAACAGGCGTTCCGGCCTGACTATCAAGGTGATCGGGTAATGTCGTTGATCGTAGGCCTGCAAACGATGTTGATCAAAGCGCATGGCGGAAAAACCGAGTTCTATATTACCGACTCCATTGAGCCGCAAAATATCTTTAATGCTGCGCGCAACGTCGAAATCGCCGTGTGGCGGCTCTCCAATGCACGCGATGACAAAGGGCAGCTAGATTTGCTAACCAATGAACTGAACGATCACGATCGTAATCTCAGTTTTGAACGTGAGTTCGGGAAAATTATCGGTAGCCTGGATTTGTTAGCCATTACGTTATCGGAAAAATATCAGCGCGGCATTACTCGCGTGATGCAGACTTTATCAACAGCATTGCTCTTGCCGTTTGGACTTTAATCCAACTTTAATACCCCGCCGCCCAAACCCAGGGCCTTGCTATGTCGCATAACATATCCTTGGGCTACCCAATTGCAATGCGGGCAATGACCCAAGGCACTTGCGAGAGCGACGCTCAAGTTCAGGCATAGTGTTGTGATCGAGTCGGGCACGTGACGCTGCCCGCGATGTCGGCTAAACAAAAAAGATTGCTGCCGCCGCCGTTGATCATTGTGAAAATGTGTGACTCAGTGCTGGTAGCTCACACCGATAAATAACGTTCGTCCCGGCAATGGATAGACGTTATATTTTCCCGGAGTAAATTGGCTGCTAACCGCATAATTAAAATATTTCCGGTCAAACAAATTGTTCACTGACGTGCTTAACCGCCAAGGGCCTGTTTTATGTGCAAGCTTAATATCAGCAACCGTATATGCAGGAATTTTTTTCCCTAAAGTATTCGCCTCGTCGTTGTCCATGAACTGTGAGTCAACGTGGGTGACAGATGAATTCAATAGTGTTTGTTCGCTTATTGCCCATGCTGCGCCTAGATTCAACTTTTGCCTAGGAACCAATGGAACCCTCTTGTCTGCAATACTCACGTTAGTTTGCGTGAATGCCCCACCGGCCAAAACACCGCTTAAAAATTTTGCATCGATATAGGTATAGGCGGCATTTAATGCAAGCTTGGGTAATGCCTGCCATTTTCCATCCAATTCAAAACCTCTGCGTCGTGTCGGCGGCAAGTTGGTATTGCCAATGCCAGTGGTGAATGGATCAAGATGGATTTCATCACGCACCTTGTTATTGAATAAGGCCGCCCGCCAATTCCCCTCACGGATGCGCTGCTCCACACTGAGCTCCATATTGTCAGAGGTCTGAGGGCGCAAAAACTGAAATTGGTTGGTAAAGGTTGGCGATGATTCGTAAATTTCATCTACATTTGCAAAGCGGAAGCTACGCCCAACTTTCCCATTTAATGCCACTTCTCGATCAAGTTGATGGCGCAGACCGAGTTCATAAGCATTTTTTGATGTCTTAAAAGAACCCGGTGTAGCAGCAGAGCCAAATGACGCACCAGGGGCAGTCGCGTTGTAAATATCATTCGCGTCTATAGATATCCGCTCATTACGCACCCCGGCCAACAGGGATGTTGCTTTTGATAAATGCGTCGTATTTTGTAAATACCAAGCGCTATTTTGCTGGGCCATAGATATTTGGTTAATTGGCTGCCCAATATTCGCCGCAGCGTTTGACGTATGTAAGTCATAATTCCAGCGATACACATCAATACCTGCTACCAGGGTGCTATCCCCGCCTAGTGAATGTGGAATCTTGATGCGAGGAGTAAGCGAAGTCACGTTTAAATCGCTGTCGCGGTAATTTGGGAAGCCGTTAAAATCAAAATAGGATTTTTGATTCTTGGTGCGGTGTGCCACGCCCACATTCACATCCGCACCAGAAAATCGCTGTTGCCATTCAAGTGCAACTTGATTGCCATCGCGGCTTGCATAGTCCAGCGGGGTGGCAGCGCCACGCGGATCAGTCGCCATCAGGTTAATGCCGGCGCTCGGTTGTACCAGGCGCGCGCCGGGTAATCGAATGTCCTGCCGATCGATCCCAATTTTCAATGCAAGCTCACCTGCGTCCAACATCCACCGGGTATTTGCCTGCACATTGGTTTGTTCGTTGCGGTTGTTCGCTCGGTAACCATCAGAAACTAATTGATTAGCTGTAAAGTCAATTCCTGCTTTACCAGAGAAATAATTAGCGTTTGCCTGCACATCGGCCATACCATAACTACCTGCTTTCACACTGACTTGACCTGTCGTGCCTGCGTGCGTAGGTGATTTGGTGATGATATTGATTACGCCGTTAGTTGCGCCGTCACCGTACAACACAGCACCACTGCCACGCATAATTTCAATGCGCTCAATTGAAGCGAATGGGATGGCCGACCACTGAACCCCTGAAAGATCAGCGTTAGTAATGCGCCGCCCATCCAGCAGAATTAGCGTATTTTGTCCGGCAGCTGCGCCAAAACCGCGCAAATCAACCGTGGCTGATGCGGCATTGTTGCCATACAGATCTCGCGCAGAAATTCCAGCTTGCTGCGAAAGTAATTCCGGTATCGTGCGGGCGCTGCTTTTATTGATATCTTCGCGCGTAATGACGGATACATTAAGTGGCTTGTCAGCATATGTCTCTTCGAATCGCGACCCGGTGACAATGACAGTTTCGAGCGTAGGATCTTCCGTTATTGCGTAAGCTGATGAAGTAACCGCGCATAAAACGGCGGCGACAAGTTTTTGATGTTTCATTAAGATTTTCCTGAGCGAATTCCAAGGTTCCCCGTTGGAATGTTCAAACACAGGAAATGCGCAAGCAAAAGGAAGGAAGTGCTGGCTAACCGACGCGGCTTGCCATCCCGCCGTCCATGCGCCACCCGCAGCATTTCCCGACCTCAAGAACCCCTGATGAGGCTCCTGTGCTCAAGGCCGGTATCCGGGCTTGCAGGACAAGACGCATTGCCTTCCCATGATTGCTCACAGTGGCTTAACTCAAGTTTTCCATAATTTACGCGCCAAGCATTTGCGCTTGCTGACGCGAAATTATGAAACATCCAGGTTATCAACACGTCCACACCTGCTTACCGTTGCGGGGGCAGCACAGGCTTAAGGAATTAAATTCCCGCACCTGTTTCCCGTTTAACCAGACGCATTTCTGTGTCTGGCACCTTAAGCGGCGCGAAGTATATCAGACGCAAAAGATTGAATGGTTTTGTGTCAGAGCATGTTTTTTTGACGCATGTGTTTTAGAAGAAACTCCGCCAAATCGCCAAATATAGAGAGCTGAAATAAACGGTGAAATTTCATCTTATAAAGCACATCTTAAGAACAATGGTAAAATTATCAATTATGCAAGATTCAAATTAGGACTCTGTACCATGAGCTCACGCAACGAATATCTGTTTGAACAATCGCAGCACGTCATTCCAGGCGGGGTTAACTCGCCCGTACGTGCATTTAAGTCGGTGGGTGGCACACCGCTGTTTTTTAAACGCGGCCAGGGCGCACACGTGTGGGATGCCGACGACAAGCGTTACATCGATTATGTCGGCTCGTGGGGGCCGATGATTGTTGGCCACTGTCATCCCGCCGTGGTCAAGGCAGTGCAGGATGCTGCCGCGCAAGGTTTGGGTTTCGGTGCGCCCACTGCGGCTGAACTGGAAATGGCCGAGCTGTTATGCAAGTTACTTCCCAGCATGGAAATGGTGCGACTGGTGAGTTCCGGTACCGAAGCCACCATGACTGCGATCCGTTTGGCACGCGGCTTTACCGGGCGTAGCCGGATTATTAAATTTGAAGGCTGTTATCACGGCCATTCTGATGGTCTGCTGGTCAAAGCGGGTTCCGGCGCGCTGACTTTTGGCCAGCCGAGTTCCTCTGGCGTGCCAGCTGAAATCGCGGCGCTGACTACGGTGCTCGACTATAACGATGTGGCTGGGCTGGAGCGTACCTTTGCCGCAATTGGCAGCGAGATTGCCGCAGTTATTGTTGAGCCAGTTGCAGGCAACATGAACTTGATTCTCCCCAAGCGCGAATTTCTGGATGCGTTGCGTGCGCAGTGCACTAAACATGGTGCAGTGCTTATTCTGGACGAGGTGATGACGGGCTTCCGCGTCAGCCTGCAAGGTGCACAAGGCTATTATGGTATCAAGCCGGATCTGGTCACGCTGGGCAAGGTGATGGGCGGCGGCCTGCCCGCCGCAGCCTTCGGGGGGAGGCGCGACATAATGCAATGCTTGGCGCCGCTCGGTGCGGTGTATCAAGCGGGTACCCTGTCCGGCAATCCGGTGGCAGTGGCGGCGGGGTTGGCTACGCTTGATTTGGTGCAGCAGCCGGATTTCTACGAGCACTTGAGCGCGCTGGCGCGCCAACTAACCGAGGGCTTGGAACAGGCTGCCAAACAGCATGGCGTTGAATTTTCAGCTCAATCCATCGGCGGCATGTTCGGTTTGTATTTCCGTGCCACCCCGCCGACCTCTTATGCCGAAGTGATGACCTGCGACAAGGAGGCGTTCAATCGTTTTTTCCATGCCATGCTGGACGAAGGAATATACATGGCGCCATCCGCATTCGAGGCAGGTTTCGTGTCGTCAGCGCATACATCCGCAGACATTGCGCAGACCATCGCGACCGCCAGCAAAATTTTCGCTGCTTGGTAGTATGGGATTATTTTCGCGCGCTACATTTTTTACCACGGTTAATCATTTGCGCGATTTGCCGCTGCATGGTGGTAAAGAAGTTGCTTTCGCCGGACGTTCTAACGCGGGTAAATCGAGCGCCATCAATACACTGGCGAACCACGTTCGTTTGGCTTACACCAGTAAAACGCCGGGGCGAACCCAGCATATAAACTATTTTGATTTGGGCGAGAATCGTTTTCTGGTGGACTTGCCGGGTTACGGATATGCCAAAGTGCCACTGGAAATAAGGGCACACTGGGAAGGTCTGCTGAGCGGATATATACAGACACGGGAGGCATTATGCGGGCTGGTCATCATAATGGATGCGCGACATCCGCTCACCCAGTTGGATGAGCAAATGCTGGATTGGTTTGCGCCAACTGGCAAGCCAGTGCACGTGCTACTTACTAAGTCAGACAAACTAAGCCGTCAGCAGGCGAATATGACGCTGAATCGTGTTAAATTGCACCTCGCGGAACATTTTCCACTGTGTTCGGTGCAGTTATTTTCGAGTCTGAAAAAGATCGGTATGGATGAGGCCGAAGCCGTGATTGCTGGCTGGTTTGCTGCCGAGTAGCAGACAAAAAAATGCCCCCGGCTAAGAAGGGAAAGCAGGGGGCGAAAATGCCTCGACGCTTTTGGGCCAAGACAGTCCGCTCAGGGAGGAGAAGCGGGAGGTGATATCTCACCATCTGTAACATCAGATTACATAATGATGAAAGAGTTCCAATATTAGGTAAAAATTTTAGGATTTAAGTTATGCACACACTCGGACAATATCCACATAAACGGATGCGGCGCATGCGCCACGATAAGTTTTCCCGCGCCTTAATGCGTGAAAACGTGCTGACCGCGGCAGATTTAATTTACCCGGTATTCGTATTAGACGGCGCAAATCGCGAAGAGGCTGTAGCGTCCATGCCTGGAGTAAAGCGCCAGACTTTGGATAAACTGCTGGTGCAAGCCGAGGAGTGCGTCAAACTGGGCATACCCATGCTTGCCCTGTTCCCGGTGATAAATGCGTCGCTCAAATCGGAAGATGCACGCGAGGCGCTCAATCCGGACGGACTCGTACCACGCGCAGTAGCCGTGCTTAAAAAACACTTCCCCGAGCTCGGCCTGATGACTGATATTGCCCTTGATCCCTATACCAGTCACGGACAAGATGGACTGATTGATGCCCACGGCTATGTCTTGAACGACGAGACCGTCACCGTCCTGGCACAGCAGGCACAAGTCCACGCACAGGCCGGAGCTGACGTGGTAGCCCCGTCCGACATGATGGACGGGCGTATTGCTGCGGTACGGGTTGCCCTTGACCGTAAGGGATGTAATCACACCCGCATCATGGCCTATTCAGCCAAATATGCTTCCAGTTTCTATGGCCCATTCCGCGATGCGGTTGGCTCCAGCGCCAATCTGGGTACTGGCGATAAGTACACTTATCAAATGGATCCAGCCAATTCCGACGAAGCGCTGTGGGAAGTTGGTCTGGATTTGCAGGAAGGTGCCGACATGGTAATGGTCAAACCGGGTATGCCTTATCTGGACATTGTCCGACGTATCAAAGATGAATTTAAGGCGCCAACTTTTGTGTATCAGGTAAGTGGCGAATACGCCATGCTTAAAGCAGCCTCGCAAAACGGCTGGGTGAACGAACAAGCTTGCGTACTGGAATCCTTGCTGTCATTCAAGCGGGCTGGCGCGGACGGCATCCTGACTTACTTTGCGTTAGATGCGGCACGGTGGTTGAAACAGGGGTAATTGCACTATTTGGTGGCCGACTCTACAGCTGAAAAAAGAGGCAATAACCCATGAGAATTGCGACAATTTTTTTACTCGTTTGCAGCAGCCTATTCGTTTCGGCCTGCAAAACAACCCCGGAAGATCAAGCTCGTTGGGCTGCCTATGAGCATGAGTTAAACACTAAGGTTGTAGACCCTCGGCCAATTATTTACGGCCCGTGATTCCCTGAACATTCTGCCAGATACATTAATAATCTGGCCAATTTATAAATTAGTTAAGGAGCGAATATGGACATTCACGTCTATGACACTTATGTAAAAGCAAAAGATGGCCACACTATGCACTTTGATGTGTTTACTGCGGTGAGAGACGATCAAAAAGCAGTCGAATTTGCTAAAAAGTGGCTGACTTCAATCGGTGAAGGCGAAGCGCTGATCACGAGCAAAGAATGCAATTTTTGCCACATTCAAAGCGCATCCAGCGATGTTATTGAAGCGATTAACAAGGATGGGTACTTCATCTACAAGATGGAAGGTTGCAAGTAATAATATTCTAGAGCTCCATAAAGAAGGTTTGGCAAACCGGTCACAACAAATGAGTTCCAATTTTGGTAGCCCAGACCCGTAAATTGTGTCTGGCAACATACAGGAGTCAGTCATGTCTAATAAAAAAGTGATTCAAACCCTAGACGCACCAGCCGCTATTGGCATTTATTCGCAAGCTGTCCGCGTAGACAAAACCGTGTATCTTTCCGGCCAGATCGGGCTGGATCCAAACACCATGCAAATGGTAGAAGGCATAGAGGCGCAGATTCATCGCGTATTCCAGAACCTGCGTGCGGTGGCCGGTGCTGCCGACAGCAGCTTGAACGATGTGGTTAAACTCAATATTTATCTCACTGACATGGTCAGTTTCTCCAAAGTGAACGAAATCATGACGTCCTATTTCCATCAACCCTACCCGGCGCGCGCGGTGGTAGGCGTGGCGGCACTGCCGCGCGGTGCGCTGGTGGAGATGGATGGCATATTGTGCGTGCAGGACTAGGCACGCAACTCCTGTGTTACCCCTGTGTTTCAGTAATCCAAACGTGCTCCCCGCCAGCATTTCTGAAGCCACACTAACCAAGCTCGCAAAGCTTGGTATTCACAACCGCTTCGATCTGGTGCTGCATTTACCGCTACGTTACGAGGACGAAACCCGGGTGACGCAAATCGTCGAGCTCGCGCATGGCGTGAGCACGCAAGTGGAAGGCGAGATCATCCACAATGAGGTAACGTTTCGCCCACGTCGTAGCCTCATATGTCAGTTGCAGGACAGTAGTGGCGTGTTGCATCTAAGATTTTTGAATTTCTACCCCAGCCAGCAGAAGCAACTCGAAGTAGGAAAGAAAATCCGTGCTTTGGGTGAGGTGCGCATGGGTTATTTCGGCATGGAGATGGTGCATCCAAAGTGTCGCGTCGCGGGTGAAAGTACACCGCTGAAACAAGCGCTGACACCTGTGTACCCAACTACCGCAGGCCTGCCGCAAGCTACGCTGAGCAAGCACATTCAGGCTGCTTTGAACGAGCTTGAACTGCCTGATACGCTGCCAGCAGATTTGCTCGCACGCTTGAAACTTTCCAGCTTTGCCGACAGCGTAAGGTTGTTGCACAATCCTCCGCCCGACATTGACGAAGATGCGCTGCTTAAACGCACCCATCACGCTTGGTTGCGCATCAAGTTTGATGAATTGTTGGCGCAGCAACTTTCCATGCGAATACATTACCGCAAGCGGCGCAGTCGCAATGCGCCGTGCCTGCGCGCACTCGGCCATTTTACGGAGCGGTTATTGCAGACTTTAACCTTTAGTCTCACCACAGCTCAACAAAAAACCTTGCGCGAAATCAGTCGTGATCTTGAACAAGCGCATCCGATGCAGCGTCTGCTGCAAGGCGATGTGGGCAGCGGTAAAACCATAGTCGCGCTACTGGCCGCCTTGCAGGCGATAGAAAATGGCTATCAGGTGGCATTGATGTCGCCCACCGAAATACTTGCCGAACAGCACTATCACAAATTACGTGATTGGCTGGAACCGCTTGGCATCAGTCCCGTATGGCTTTCTGGCAGCCTGAAGAAAAAAGATAAGCAAGCCGCTATCGAACGTATCGCGCAAGGCGAAACGCAGTTGGCCATCGGCACGCACGCATTATTTCAGGATCAAGTTACATTCCCCAAACTGGGATTGGTTATCGTGGACGAGCAGCATAAATTCGGCGTGCAACAGCGATTAGCGCTGCGCGGCAAGGGCGACGAGCCGCACCAGTTGATGATGAGTGCGACACCCATCCCGCGTACCTTGGCGATGAGTTATTACGCCGATCTTGACGTATCAGTCATCGATGAATTGCCACCAGGGCGCACGCCTGTTATCACTAAACTTGTGAGCGATAACAGGCGCGAAGAGGTGCTTGCGCGCGTCCGCCAAGCCTGCCTCGCAGGGCAGCAGGCTTATTGGGTATGCCCGCTGATTGATGAATCGGATACGCTGGAATTACAGACTGCGTTGGAAACACAACAGAGGTTGGCACAAGCCCTGCCTGATCTGCGCGTAGGTCTGGTGCATGGCAAACTGAATGCCGCCGAGAAAATACGCGCGATGGCCGCGTTTAAAACGGGTGAAACTCATCTCTTGGTGGCCACCACGGTGGTCGAAGTCGGCGTGGATGTACCCAATGCCGCCATGATGGTGATTGAACATGCCGAACGTATGGGGCTGGCTCAGCTGCACCAGTTGCGTGGCCGCGTCGGGCGCGGTGCTGCGCAGAGTTTGTGCATTTTGCTATTTCAACAACCGCTTTCCGAATTAGCGCGTGCGCGCCTGAAAATCATTTACGAAAATACGGATGGTTTTGAAATCGCTCAGCAGGATTTGAGCCTGCGCGGCCCGGGTGAGCTGTTGGGTGCACGCCAAAGTGGCGTCCCCATGCTGCGTTTTGCCGATGTCACCGAAGATGCTGCTTTGCTCAATTGCGCGCAAGCGATTGCTGACGAAATGCTGCGTGATTTGCAGCAGGAAGCACGCGCACACTTGCAGCGATGGATGGCGAATAGACAAGATTATCTCCATGTCTGAT
The DNA here is from genome assembly GCA_021413765.1 of Betaproteobacteria bacterium. Classification (GTDB taxonomy): domain Bacteria; phylum Pseudomonadota; class Gammaproteobacteria; order Burkholderiales; family Gallionellaceae; genus Nitrotoga. Next base: position 7,329 of record JAIOPT010000123.1, on the reverse strand, counting down.
ACTTATTTGGCGCGTGTTTTGGAAATGGAATCCTGGCACACCTTTCTGCCTGATATCGAAGCGGGCTATGCGCCTTGGCTGCATACCGATGGATCGCTCACGTTGCGCATTCAGCAACGTTGCGATAATTTCAGCGTGCGTAACGTGCATAACCGTCTGGCAACTGCTGCGTATGATGAAACGGCGCTGCTTGGTTTGCCAGCCCAGCAAAAAATTTATACGCGTGAGGTGTTCTTGCATGCCGATGACAAACCTGTGGTATTTGCCCATAGTGTAGTTGCAGCGCAGCATTTGTGCGGTGCATGGCACGCGCTGCGAAATTTAGGCAATCGTCCATTAGGCGCACTATTATTTGCCCATCCGCTGGTGCGCCGTTCAGCGCTGCATTTTCACGCACTAAAACCTAATCATCCGCTCTATCGACGCGCTGCCGTTGCTCTCGAGATGCCACCCCAAAAATTGTGGGCACGGCGTTCGATATTCATCTTGCGCAATGCGCCGTTGTTGGTGACGGAAATTTTTTTACCGGATATTCTTGCGCTGAAAAAATGAATTTCAACGAACGAGTAAATCTATATATCCAGCTGACGAGACTCAACCGCCCCATTGGCATCCTGCTGCTGCTATGGCCCACATTGTGGGGCGTGTGGATCGCAGGTAACGGCCAACCGGCATGGAACATCGTCGCTATTTTTGTGCTCGGCACAGTATTGATGCGCTCTGCAGGCTGTGCCATCAATGACTATGCCGACCGCGATTTCGATAAGCAAGTAAAGCGCACCCAAGATCGCCCTCTCACCAGTGGGAAACTCGCACCGAAAGAGGCGCTGTGGCTGGCGGCTGGGCTGTCGCTCCTCGCCTTTACGCTGATTTTGCCGCTCAATGGATTGACGTTGCTAATGTCAATTCCTGCTCTGTTCTTTGCCGCCAGCTACCCCTATACCAAACGTTTCTTTGCCATTCCCCAAGCTTACCTCGGCATCGCATTCGGCTTTGGCATCCCGATGACATTCGCAGCGCAACTCGGCAGCGTTCCCGCCATAGCATGGTGGCTGTTATTCGCCAATGTATTTTGGGCGATTGCTTACGACACCGAATACGCGATGGTGGATCGGGACGATGACATACACATCGGCATCCACTCCTCTGCACTATTCTTCGGAAAATACGATATAGCGGCGGTGATGATCTGTTATGGCGTTACGCTGACCATACTCGCCGCAGTCGGCAGTATGCTGGGGCTTGGCATGGTTTACTACATCGGCTTATTGTGCGCGGCAGGCATCGCCATCTACCACTACACTTTGATTCGAAAACGTCAGCGCGACGCTTGCTTCAAGGCTTTCCTGCACAACAACTGGTTTGGTGCAGCGGTGTTCATCGGAATTGCGCTGGATTATCTGCTGCGCTAGTTGAAAGTTTCAAATATCGGCACGTAACCAATCGAGTAATTTGGGAGAATCAAGAGAAACAGCTTGAGCTTCCATCCGTGAAATTTTAGGCTGCTCTATAACAAAGGTTTAGCCAAATGAACGGCTACGATAATGAAAATATTGGGGAATTGGTGATGTTGTCAACGCCAAATAGAAATGTCCGCTGTTCTGCAAAGTAGAAATGTCCGCTTTACCGTGTTTTCCCGTTGCTACAAAGTTGCGCACCGCCCATCGTTGGCAAGCTTACCGATAGGCATGTTTCTCCACGGATGGCTCGGAGCGGGTTTGTGCCCCGTATCACGCTGTACCATCGCTTTATCCACCCGCGCATTAACTGATTTGCTGTCTGCTACTGGCGTCTGATGCCGTGATTTGTCCATTACGGTATAGACCAGTTGGCGCTTTTTCCATAGCAACTCTTTTCTCCCGTCAAAGTGTTCGTGCACCGTGACCTTCGCTCCCCGCAGCCCCATCCCTGTGCCCGTGGTTTTTATTTGCAGCAACTGGTTCTCATACTGACATGAGAGGTTCTACGACAGCGTTCTCGTCACCTGAACTGACAAGGTGCGCACCAGTTCTGCCGAGGTATCCGGGTAGGCCAGATGCGCATCAGACGGGTCTTTGGCACCACCGCAAAGCGCCGGTTGTAGTCCGCAATGTAGCCCGGCAGCCATGCGTTGGCGCTGTCCATATCGTTTATGCCAGCCAGCCGCATTTCCTTGACCAACTGATCCTGCAAGGCCTGGTTGGCGCGCTCCACGCGCCCCTTGGCCTTCGGGGTGTTGGCCGGAATGCATTCAATACCCAGTTAACGTGCGGCGCGGGCGAACTGCGTTTCAGCCTCCGGGTCAGCATTGTTGGTATTGATGTGGAAGATGCTGTGCCTGTCGCTGTAGAGTGTCACTGGCGCGCCGTGTGTCCGTATGTGATCGTGCAGTACCCGCATGGTGCCCAGCGTGGTCTCGGTCGGGGTGAAGCGCAGTCGCGCCAGCCGCCCGGTGTCATCGTCAATGAACACCAGCAGCGTGCAATATTCCCCGCGCCCTTCAAACCAGTCGTGGGGGCTGCCGTCTATCTGAATAAGTTCGCCAAACCGGGCGCGGTGCTCATGCAGTTAGGTGCGTGCATACCGTACCGCCTCTTCTGGTGCGCCAGTAGCCCGCCCCAATAATCAACTGCCGGGTACTCTCGACGGACAGTTGAATGCCGTGCAGCTCGGCGAGTTTCTCATTAGCCAGCGTCGGCCCGAAGTCCCGGTAGTGTGTGCCGATGAGCTCAATGGCGGTCGTGCGTGCGGCTTCATCCAACCGCCGGTTTGAGGCTCTACCGCGCTTCTTGCTGACCAATCCACCCAGGCCTTCCGCCCGATATCGCTTGGACAACAGCCGCACCTGACGGGTGCCGGCGCCTATCCGCTTCGATGCTTCTTGCTGGCTGATCTTGTCCTCTTCAAGCATGTCCAATACTTGTGCTCGTTTCACTTCTTTTTGACTCATAAGTTTGCCCATTTCAAAATATCCGCCGTTGATTTAATCAGGGGGGGACTTGTATCACCAGCGGACATTTCTATTTGGGAGAAACCGGACATTACTACTTGGGGCTAACATGGAAAAGAGGTAGTGGTTCAGTTTGAAATAATTAATTATTTAAATAATTCCTAAAGTTTGTAATTATTGTGTCGATAAAGACTAGCGCTTGACACCCCCTCCCCCCAGACTTAAAATGAAAAGGGATGCATTAATATAATTAAAAATATAAACAAAGGGGAGGAATAGTTATGCGTCACCTATTATCCATTTTATGTAGCAGTGTAAATTTAAGGGTTTTGCTGCTTCCAGGCGATACATCAGCCGCTGTACAAACTGTTACCAAGGGAGGGTTCATGAGTCAGGCACCTCTCAGACGGAAACCGTGGCATGCTGTTTTTCTCGCTCTCCTTTGCTCTCTGTGGGTCCTGCCGGCTTCTGCGGGGCCGATCATCCTGGGCGGCGATGATTTGACCGACCACGGTTCGGCGACGTCGATTGGTGTGGGGAACGCACAGGGCTGGCTCTACATCCAGCGGGCCATCACCAATATTTTGTCCCCCGGTAGCAACATCACCCGTTCGGGTCACATCCCCGGCCGGATCGCGGCGCTCGGCGCGGCGCCCTCGGGCGCCCTCAGCGGCGATGCCGGCGCGGCAATCGGCTCGGCCGCCGCAGCTGCGGGCTTCACAGTTGACTATTACGATGGTGCCGCCGCCATTAATGCGTTCTTCGCGGGTTTGGCCAACAACACCGTCCCTAACCCCGCCATGCTATGGATCGCCGGCACCGGCGCCGCCAATAACCTGGATTCAGCGGAGGGGGCGGCGCTGACCGCCAATGCGGCGGCCATCTCGGCTTTTGTCGGCTCTGGAGGCGGTCTGATGGCGCATGGCAGCGGCGTGGATGCCTACGGCTGGCTCACGGCTCTTTTGCCGGGACTAACGGAAGATCCCGCATGCACTACGAACGGCGTGCTGACGCCGGCGGGCGTGGCCGCCTTTCCCGGTCTTACCAATTCGGATATCAGCGCGGGGCCCTGTCATAGCAGCTTCTCGGGAACCTTGGGCGGGCTGCAAGTGCTCGCGAACGACACTAACGGGCTCCACTTCATCCTCGGCGGAGGCGCGGGGACAACTTTAGTAGCTGCCGACATAGGTCCCATCCCTACGCTGTCCGAATGGGGCATGATAATCCTCTCCAGCCTGTTGGCCTTGGGCACGATTATCACCCTGCGACGCCAGCGTCAGTAAGGCTTTACCCCAAAACCCGCCCTGTTTCAGGGCGGGTTTTTTTGTTTCTGTGACCGTAAATACTTAAGTTAAGCTGCATCTATAATTTATGCTGCGATTCTTCATTCTCTTCTTGATTATTCAGGTCGTGTTGTTCGGGATCGAGCTGCTCGGCCCGGTGCAATCCGGCTTCATCATGCCCTTGACTGGCCTGCAGGCAAGCTTCAGCGCCAATCTGGTGCAGTTCTTTGATGCCAACGTCACGGCGTATTCCAACATCATCCAGAGTACGACCAATGGCTTTGGCGTCGCCATCATGCCCGGCTGCAACGCGGTGGAGGCCTGCACCATCCTGATCGCGGCCATCCTCGCCTTTCCTGCCCCCTGGCGGCCGAAGCTGGCCGGCCTGGTAATCGGCATTCTCGCCGTGCAGGCGGTAAATATCGTGCGCATCGTCAGTCTGTTTTACCTCGGCCAGTGGAACAGGCAGTGGTTCGAATTCGCTCACCTCTATCTCTGGCAGGCTCTGATCATGCTCGATGTGATGGTGGTCTGGCTGCTCTGGGTGCGCTACCTTGCCCGTCGGGGTCTCATTCGGATGCCGTCTCCCCATGCGGCTTAGCCTAGTTGGCCACTTTCTGCTCAAGGTCATCGCCTGGTTCATTGTCTTGTTGTTCATCTGGTACCAACTGGGCAGTCTGGTGACCATTCCGGTGTGTCTGCTGGCCAAGTCTGTGGTGGCCACCCTGTTCCCGGACTGGGCAGAGGGAGTGGAGCAGGCGGGATCCACCCTGGTGCTGCTCACCCGCCTAGAGGCACCGGGCATGGCGGGGGTGCCTGAAGGACAAATCGCGGTACTAAGCCCCGAGGTCGGCTTTCTGAAGTATGGTTATGGTCTGCCCTTGCTGGTTGCCATGCTGTTCGCTTCAAACGCCCGACGCCTGCTCGCCAAGGTTGTCCTGGGGGCGTTGGTTCTGTTGCCGTTTCAGGTGTGGGGGGTGTGCTTCGACTGGCTAAAGCAGTTGGGGATCGAAATCGGGGCCGCGCATTTCTCAACCATAGCGCTGGAACTCATCGCCTTAGGTTACCAGTTCGGCTACCTCGTGATGCCTGCCCTGGTGCCGGTACTGCTCTGGGTCGCCATGAACAGACTATTCCTGGCGACCTTTATTCTCGAGGCATCACTGGATGGGGAAATGGCAAAACAGAGGGAAAAGGACAGGTCAGCGGCCAGTTAAAGGCAGGCTGTGATCGATCATTCGTTATTAATTGTCAGTGGAAGATGGGGGGCGGCCAGTGTAGTGCGTCATGAACAAAGGGGATGCTACCATTTTAGTTTTCATCTTTTGCCTTTCTCGGTTGGCCTCGTCGATAATTGCCTTGGCTATCGTATCAGCGGGGATCGCGGAGTCCAGATCCTGGATGGCAATTTGTCAAATTGTCAGGTGTGCGGTTTTTTAGCGGCAAATCCAGTGTGTGCAGAGCATCCTGCCCCGTCTCGTTCAGCCTTAACAAAGTGCCGGGGCAGTTGTGCATTAATCAAATATTTCATGCCTTCAAATGTTCCAAAAGCAAGCGTAGCCTGGGCTACCGTAGGTTGGCGCTGAGCTTGCGAGGCCCAACATCACAGGATAGAGCTTCCTCGTCAATTCCTCGCCTCGCATTCGCCTTCCCAGTAATTGTCATAGACTCGCCTTTGTTCGAGTGCTCTCGAAAATAAGATGGAGAATTGGAACCCATTGAGGTCTCAAACAGTGAGTTTCTATTCTCTGCACATATCCCGGATTACATCGGTTGCAGTGTCAAGGTCATTACGAAAGAACATCTGCCTGATTTTGCGCAATGGACGAAAGAACTGGCGAACACCATTCGAGAAGTACTCAAGGATGAAGAAGCCAATGCCCTCAATGCTAAGCCCGGTTGGGCTGAATGAGATAAAGCCCAACTGAGCTATTTCAACCAACCCTTACGATGGAATATCCAGAATGGCACCACCACCGACAACGCCATTAACAAAAGCGCAAAGGGGTAACCCAAGCTCCAACTGAGTTCGGGCATATGCGCGAAGTTCATGCCGTAGATGGAGGCGATAAGCACTGGCGGCAACAGCGCCACCGAAGACACGGAGAACAAGCGCACAATCTTGTTCTGGTTGACGTTGATGAAGCTGATGGTTGCGACCATCAGGAAGTTGATCTTGTCGAACAGGAAGCTAGTGTGCCCGTCCAGTGAGTCAATGTCCTGCATGATCTGGCGCACATCGTCCATTTGAGTTGGCGTGAGCAATTTACTACGCATCAGAAAGGATATTGCTCTACGAGTATCCATCACGTTGCGGCGGATACGCCCATTGAGGTGCTCAGCCTGTGCGATATTGATCAATACGGAGGAAGCATGCTTGTCGCTGAGCTTGGCATTGAGTACCTTGCTGCTCACTTGTCCCAGATCGGCATACACTCCTTCCAGCGCATCGGCAGAAAACTCCACATCCATTGAATATAAATCAATCAGCAAATCCTTGCAGTCCTCCACATCGTCGGGCTGCCCGTGGTTTATCAAACGCCTTTGGTAAAACACCGGCAAGTCTTCCTCATGCACGCTGAAAAGAGTGTTACCGGACAGCACGAATGCCACAGTGACACTGCGTGAACTACTCTCTTTGCCAAGCAGGAAATCGGAGCGTAAATGCAGCTCATTATTTTCCTCGTAGAACCGTGCGCTGGCCTCAATATCTCGTAGATGCTCGGGCTTTGGCAAAGTCAAGTGATAAGCTTGCTCGACCCATTTTCGTTCCTCGTCATTGGGCGCAACAACGTCAATCCATATCGGATGATCGGAGATGAGATCATCTTGCTCATCCAGATGAATTTTACTCAGACGGCCGTTGCTGAGTGTGTAGGCGTTGATCATGCTAGGCTTTCTGTTTTGCGTATGCTGCAAGCCTAGCAGAAATTATGGGTAATTTATAAATTCAGATGTATGGCTTCAATCTTTACCTACTCTCAAAATAATCGATTGAAAGCTTGGCAAAAATGAGGACACATGTATGCGCTAAGGAGTCCGGTAGGTAGGCTTCATTTCATTCAGCCCAACCGCGTTATCTTACAAATCCATAAACACAGAGTAAACAGCTGCATT
>JAIOPT010000114.1 GCA_021413765.1 Betaproteobacteria bacterium | reverse complement strand
CCCAAATTGCGTTCCCGAACTAACATGGTGTATTTACCGCAGAGTTACGATGAAGGTTACGGTGAGCGTTGGGAGCGATTCGATGAAAACCAGAACTCCAGTAGTCGTTTTGGTGGATTTTTGGGTGCTATCGTTAACACGATGCAAAACTGGAATGATACGGCACTATCACGTATGCCCGGCGTTCGAGACAGGGTCGTTCGAGTACGCCTGAATAAAAATGAAGGCGGTATGAATCTGAACATGCCAAACGACCTGATTGACGCAGTATCCCTGCGCGGTCAGGACGCGGCAAAATGCCTCATTGAACGGTTTGTGCCTAAGGCAAATGCCATATCAACCGAGGGCTGGGATGAACAACGCTGGGTGCGTCTCAGAGTTCTGCTTCGCATGTTTGAGAAACAACTGCCCCCTATAAAGACAGCATCTAATCCAAACGTTCCCCACGCCAAGGATTTTGAGACGATGATAAATGATGCTTTAATGAATACACCACCTGGCAACAGCCAGCCGCTATCTATGGCTGAAGCTGATGCATTAAAAGATATTCTCCGCTGCATGATCAATTTTTCTGACGATGTGAGAGTGCAGGCGAATCAATTCCACTTTCAACCGGTTCCAGAACCAGAGCTACGAGTACGTCCCCCGCTTTAATTAAGATATACGATATATAAATTTAATTAAGCACGTTTCATTGAGTAGTGAGAATGTCTGCTAGGGGAGTATATCCAGAGCATTTATAAGTTCCGAAAATAAGCCGCTAACCTCATACCCCTGTGAGTAGAGACGTAAGAACAGTTCACGCGCTATATCACGCAGCCTCCATTGCAGCTCTCTAGAGACAACTTCTAGCTCCAGAAGAATTTCAGGGGCGACTTCGCTCAGAACTAAATGTGGCTCAAGTAAACATGAACCGACCCCGCTAGAAGCCAAAGAACGTTTGATTACCTGAATACGGTGCACCACCTGTTGCAAAGCTAAGTATGCGACATTATTTTTTACAAGAGGCGATACGGAAATGGTTTCGCATAGACTCATCGTATTCAATAATTTATCGTGCAGATTTTGCAGATTAGGCGCCAGCTCGGACAATGGCTTGCGATTAGAGCCCTGTACTTCTAAAGAACTGGATTGAGCGGTGGAGCTGATCAACGACACCAAGTCAGCGGCAAATTCGCCAGGAACAATTCTCATGGCCATGGTAGCACGTTGCAGAGGACTGTTAGGGTTCATGAAAATTCCGCCCAGTGCTTCTGCGGCAGCAACTATGGCTCCTTCGCGACTAATTTTATTTCCGATAACCTGATCTGGATAGCCACTTCCATCCAGTCGTTCATGATGCTCTCCGACTGCGCGAGCCACCTTGGATGGATAGGTTGTAAATTCCTGTAACACCAACTGGCCCACCTTCGGGTGCACTACCACATATTTCCAATCCTCCGGTTTTAGATGCGCAGCAGATTTTAAATATTCTGGTGCCAGATACATTTCGCCTACGTCGTGCAGCAATCCGGCATGGGCAACAGTTGATATTTCATCGCTTGAACATTTGGAACGTATGCCCAGGATGGTGGAAATAAGAGCGACCATTACAGTATGCTTAAAGGCACGCTGCCCTTCGCTGTTATATGCCATTGTTAATAGCGTGATTGTGCTGCTGTTAAGGCTTATACAAGAAATGGGGTCGATAGGAGATATTTTTGACGGGGCTGAGTCCAAAAGTGCTTTTAATGGCGCAACTTCCTCGAGTAGTTGCTTGGCGATTTCCACAACCTTGTCGATCGTAACGCCATCAGCCAAAGCAATTGAGTTTTCCAGCGGTTTTTTTAGTTTGTGGCGGATCAGTTTTTCCTGCACCCCAGAGGCGATTTTGGCGCCTTTGGCCAGCAACTTCATTCCATTTGCATCAAAAATATCTTCACTGGCACTAACGTCAAAGCTTGTACTTAAGTCGACGACGCGCTCAAGATAATGAGGATTGACGTTGTTCAGCTCGCTCTTTTTAGACATGAATTCCTTAATCCTCTGCAGGTACTATTTTTTGCACGAGGATCCAAGTTAGAAGTGCAACAGCCAAGGATGTTGCACTTCTAACTTGGATCCTCGTATCATTATTGATGTGCCATACAAAGTTTTACTAGAAGTTTATCGATCGCAGAACGAATCTTCACTCTGTCTATAAGTTTATACTGCGCTTATAGATTCGGCCATTAAGTGGTGTGAATCGTCATGCCTGCGAATGCCGGAATCCGGATGTTCTGCCAATCTATTTAGATGACCGTCTCTAAAATGTTTTCAGCGGCTCGAATAGCATAGCCAACTCTTCTGTAGAAAGAGGGGCGATAGCTTCTCCGTTATCATCTAGAATACCTTGCGCCAAGTCACGTTTTCTCTCTTGCATTGCAACAATTTTTTCTTCTACCGTGCCTTCAGTGATCAGCTTGTAGACAAAAACCGGGTTTTCCTGGCCTATGCGATGGGCGCGATCAGTAGCCTGATTTTCTACCGCAGGGTTCCACCATGGATCGTAATGAATGACTGTGTCGGCGGCAGTGAGGTTCAGGCCTACACCGCCTGCTTTGAGGCTGATCAGGAAGATAGGCACTTCACCATTCTGAAATCGTTTTACAGGTGTAGCGCGATCGCGGGTGTCTCCAGTAATCTTGGTATAGGGCAAGTTAAATTTGATAAGTTCTAATTCGATCAATGCCAACATAGAGGTGAACTGGGAGAACAAGAGGATGCTCCGTCCTTCTTCCACCATATCCGGCAATAAGGACATAAGGAGTTCCAGTTTTGCTGAGTGCGTTATCTGCTTCGCAGCAGGCAATTTAAGCAGACGTGGATCGCAACAGGTTTGACGCAATTTAAGCAGTGCGTCGAGAATAATAATATGACTACGATTCATGCCCTTCTTGTCGATTTCCAGGCGTATCTTTTCGTGCATGGCTATCCGGATAGTTTCGTATAAGTCGCGCTGAGCGCCGGATAGTCCGCAGGAGCGAATAATTTCTGTTTTGGGTGGTAATTCTTTGGCTACCTGTGCTTTAGTGCGGCGTAGCAGGAATGGGGCAATGCGGCGTGAAAGTGCCGCGCGCCGGGTGCTGTCACCTTGCTTTTCAATGGGCGCGCGGAACAGCTTACGGAAATTTTTGTCATCGCCCAATAACCCTGGAAGTAGAAAATGAAATAACGACCACAATTCACCAAGGTGATTTTCCATCGGTGTGCCAGTGAGCGCTAGCCTGTGACGCGCTTTGATTTGATGAACAATTTGAGTGGCTTGCGACTTTGGATTTTTGATGATATGACCTTCATCAAGGATTAGTAAATGAAATTCTTGACCAATCAGCACCTCTTTATCGCGTGTCAGCAAGGGATAGGTGGTGAGCACCAAGTCATATGCCCCAATAGATTCGAAATGTTGCTTGCGCAATTGGCCCTGCAATACCAATACGCGTAAATCCGGCGCAAAGCGTTCTGCCTCCCGCAGCCAGTTGAACATCAGGCTGGTTGGTGCGACCACCAGGCTGGGAAGGTTCATGCGCCCGGATTCTTTTTCTACCAGAAGATGGGCTAAGGCCTGTACGGTTTTACCCAACCCCATATCGTCAGCCAGGATGCCGGCCAATTCATATTCGCGCAGAAATTGCAGCCAGTTAAGGCCTTCTTGTTGATAGCCCCGCAAATCGGTCTTCAGACCAGCAGGCGGCGCAACCCGCTGAATCCCATTGAAATCGCGTAGTTTGCGTCCTAATTCACGTAAACGCTCGCCGCCCAGCCAGCGCAAACCCGCAACATCTTCCAGCTCTGCCAAGCGTCCCGCCTGAACCGCAGACAACTCGATTCGCTGCAAATTATGCACTGCATCTTTATCGAAAAGCTCCACCAGTACTGACAGAATGTTTTGTATGCGGGAAATCGGTAACGTCACCAAGCGGCCATCAGCAAGGCGTGCTACGAGCGGCATGTCTTCTGCGCTAAGCTGCGCCAGCGCCTGCATGCTCATTTGTTCTGGAAACTGGCGAATTAAATCCAGCAAGACGGGCAGCAAATTTACGGGTAGCCCATCTATCTGAATCCCTAGCTCCAAGTCGAACCAGTTATTGTTACCGTCGTTTTCATTGACGGTGGCGGTCCAGTCTTCAATCTCGGCGAAACGAAAGTTGAAGCTTGGTTCCATTTCGATCTGCCAGCCAGAGGCTCGCAGATCAGGGAGGTTGGCAAGGCAAAAATTGATCCACTCTTTGTCATCCCCACCCAGAATAAAAGAACCTTTGTGTTTTTTATGTAATTCGGAAAAAATTGATAAATCAACAAAGAAAAATCCCAAATCGGCAAGTTCGTCGAAATAACTTTCTTCGGCTGCGACGTCACGATCGATGCGCAACAATTCATCACCGCTACGCTGTGCTATAGACTCTTCGGTTGATATAGCATCAATTCGCACGCCGCCATAGTCGAATTCAAGGCGAACCAAGTCGAGTGTATCCGGCTCATCGTCATGATCATCTCTATAGTGGAAAGAGTCAAAATAAGGAGGCGGATTCAATGCTACTGTGTAAAAACGTAAACATGGAACAGGATGCCGATCGCTCACCTTTCTTTCACGTAGCACCTGCGGCAACTGAACATTTATACCGGGCAGCGTTTGTTTCAATTCATTACCGATACGGCCAGCCAGTGCTGATGGAATCGCTGGTGCGCTAACCAGAGCGTAAGCAATTTCGTCTGGCAGGCCGATATCCAATTCGCCGCAGACCGATGCGACTTCATTGACATACCACGGGGGAGAAAACGGTAGCACCTGTGACGGTGGTGTGGTTTCAACATGTAGTCGCTGGTTCCCCTGTGTGTCTATGGTCCAAACAGGCTGAGTGACGCATTTTTCACCTAAGGACAGAGGCTCGGAATCAGGTGTTTCCCAGAAGCACCTACCAGTGGTGACCATTTCTGTCATCCACCGGGCACCCTGCGCACCAGCTAAATAGCCTCCTGTTGCACGCATCAGGTTTAATGCAGCGATGATTTCCTGATCCCGTTTGGTAAAATAGGGTGGCGCCGCGCCGATAACGATATTGGCTATGGAATCATGAAGCGTTTTTTTGCCAAACCCCCCGGCCTTAAGCAATCTGGCAGTGAAAAATGTCACCTCCACTCTTGCTGGTTTGCTATCACTTAATTTTATGACGTACAGTAAGCGCTGCAACACCTTCACTGGCAAGCTATCGCGGCCTAGTGTCGGCTTGGCCGCACGCGAAACTTCGTTTAGCCAGATGGAAATTTCATATGGCAAGTCCGTAACATTCGGCAATGCATTATCAGCTGGCGCAGGAACTTCAAGTGGGGATTCCACTTGAGCCTTGATCAGCGTTGCGACAACATGCTTGCAGTTGAAGCCCACCGGGCAACTGCATTCCCCGTTGACCAATACCTGACCTCCCGGTTGTGCCTGCAGCAGTATATTGACGTGATAGGGATTATTATTTGAACCTGCGACAAGTGCAGTAATGAAGGCGCCATTTTGGCTGATATCTAGCGCCGTGACTTTGTTCTCACGAAAATATTGATGTCCACGCGTCAGATATGCGCTCGAAAAAGATGAGACTATGTCGACGGATGAAACAAGAGAGTGCACTTTTATTCTAGAACCTTAAAGTTAAAAACACCGTTTTCAGTTGATTGATTTTAGTGGGTGACTGTCAAGCTGAATTCTTGATTTTGCCCAACCAACTTACTGTTGCTTACATGTTTTTAACTATTGCTTCGCCGAATGCAGAGCACGATATTTGTTGTGCCCCTTGTGTCAGTCGCGCGAAATCATAGGTGACAGTCTTGGCGGCGATTGCTCCGTTCATACCTTTGATAATTAGATCGGCGGCTTCCGGCCAGCCGATATGGCGCAGCATCATTTCTGCTGAGAGAATCAATGAACCGGGATTGACATAATCTTTGCCAGCATATTTCGGTGCGGTGCCATGGGTGGCTTCAAACATGGCAATCCTGTCAGACAGATTGGCGCCCGGCGCGATACCAATGCCGCCGACTTCAGCCGCTAGTGCATCAGATATGTAGTCGCCGTTAAGGTTCAATGTGGCGATAACGTCATATTCTGCAGGGCGCAACAAAATTTGCTGTAGAAAAGCATCGGCGATTACGTCTTTTATGATGATACCTCCGCTTCCATATTTTTCAGGCAATTTCAGCCACGGGCCGCCGTCGATTTCCACCCCACCGAATTCTCGCTTGGCAAGCTCGTAGCCCCATTTTTTGAAGCCACCTTCCGTGAACTTCATAATGTTGCCCTTATGTACCAGGGTGACGGACTTGCGCTTATTATCTATAGCATATTGGATAGCACGACGAATTAAGCGTTCACTACCTTCGATGGACACCGGCTTGATGCCGATAGCAGAGGTTTCTGGAAAACGGATTTTCGTGACGCCCATTTCATTTTGTAAAAAATGGATTAATTTTTTCGCTTCTGGTGAACCAGCTTCCCATTCAATACCCGCATAAATATCTTCTGTGTTTTCACGGAAGATCACCATGTCTACTTTTTCAGGTGCTGTCACTGGAGTAGGAACGCCCTCGAACCAGCGTACTGGACGTAGGCATACATATAGGTCAAGGATCTGCCGCAACGCTACATTGAGTGAGCGCATGCCGCCGGAAGTAGGGGTGGTGAGCGGACCTTTAATGGACACTACATGGTCGCGCACTGCTTCTACTGTCTCATCCGGCAGCCACGTATCGTTGCCATAGATATTTACAGCTTTCTCGCCGGCATATACTTCCATCCATGCGATTTGGCGTTTACCATGGTAAGCCTTGGCGACGGCTTTATCCACCACACTTCGCATAACAGGAGTGATGTCTATGCCTGTACCATCACCCTCAATGAAAGGAATGATGGGTTGATCTGGCACATTTAGTGTGTAGTCTTTGTTAACGGAAATTTTTTGGCCTTGAGACGGCACCTTGATATGTTGGGTCATGTATTTTCGCTCCCCGATGAAAAGCTTGGGGTAATATGAATAATTTTAGTAAGTGGAAAAGTCGGATGAGCCGCATCCTGTTGTTCAACAAACCCTATGGCGTGATCTGTCAGTTTAGCCGCGACGGTCTGCATCCAACGCTAGCGGATTATATCGCGGTTCCTGATTTGTATCCAGCGGGACGGCTGGATGCGGACAGCGAAGGTTTACTCTTGCTCACAGATGACGGTATGTTGCAACATCGCATTACCGATCCACTTCACAAGCTGGCCAAGGTTTATTGGGTGCAAGTGGAAGGTAAGCCAAGCGAGACGGCACTGGCGCAATTGCGGAATGGGGTAAAGCTGCCTGATTTTGTTACTTTACCTGCTATGGCAAGGTTGATGGAAGAACCGGTAAACTTATGGCAGCGCACTCCTCCGATCCGCAAGCGTAAGGATAAACCAACCAGTTGGCTGGAACTGATTATTCGCGAGGGCAAGAACCGTCAGGTACGCCGCATGACTGCTGCGGTAGGTTACCCTACCTTGCGCTTGATCCGTTACCGGATTGGCGAGTGGGCGCTGGACGGGTTGGAGTCAGGCATCTGGCGTGAGGCTGCGGTATAATGTGCGCCTTTTTGGATTTCTAACAGGGGGGCGTCATGCCTATTTACGAATATCGTTGCAGCAGTTGTGGTGTACAAAAAGATGTCATGCAAAAGATCAGCGATACGCCGTTGACCGTATGTCCTGCATGTGGCAAACCTACATTCAGCAAACAGCTTTCAGCCGCTGGCTTCCAACTCAAGGGAAGTGGTTGGTACGCCACGGATTTTAAGAGTTCTGGCAGTAAGCCAGAAGCAAAATCGGAATCAGCTGCTAACACCGTTAGTTCTGCCACGCCGACTGCGGGTGGCAACGGGTGAAGAAATATTTGCTCACCGGACTATTGGTGTGGGTTCCGCTTGGCATTACCATCTGGGTTCTGAACCTGACGATTAGTACGCTAGACCAGAGTCTGCTACTACTGCCGGTGAATTGGTATCCAGATAAACTGCTTGGTATTCACATTCCCGGTTTGGGCGTGATTCTCACCGTGGTGATCGTGCTGGGTACCGGTTTGCTGGTGCACAATGTACTTGGGCAGCGTCTGTTGCGTTACTGGGAAAGCCTGCTACACCGCATTCCTGTGGTAAGCAGCATTTACACCAGCGTGAAACAGGTTAGCGATACGCTACTGTCCAGCAACGGACTTGCCTTTCGTAAGGTGCTGCTGGTGCGGTATCCGCACCCTGAGGCATGGTCGTTGGCGTTTCAGACCGGTATCCCGGGTGAGGTGACGCGACAACTTGAAGATGAGTATGTGGCGGTATTTATTCCCACCGCACCCAGTCCGGTCAACGGGTTTTATTTCTTCGTGCGCCGTGCTGATACCATCGAGCTCAACATTAGCGTGGATGTGGCATTGAAATCCATTATTTCAATGGGCGTAGTTGCTCCTCCTGCTATGCCTTACCCGTCAGAAAACTAACACAATTTCCCGATTTATTAGATTAATTTATTGAAAATATGCGAACTCATTACTGCGGACAACTTAACGTTTCAAATCTTGGCCAAGCTGTTACTTTGTGTGGCTGGGCACACCGTCGCCGTGACCACGGCGGGGTGATTTTTATTGATCTTCGCGACCGAGAAGGGTTGGCGCAAGTAGTGTGTGCCCCGGATCGTGCGGACATGTTCAAAATTGCTGAATCGGTGCGCAGCGAATTCGTGCTGCGTATTAGTGGGCGTGTGCGCCGCCGCCCGGAAGGCAGCTCCAACAGCAACCTTGGTAGCGGTGAGATCGAAATTTTATGCCACGAAATCGAAGTGCTGAATGCTGCGCTTACCCCGCCGTTTCAGCTGGATGACGAAAATCTGTCCGAGAACGTGCGTCTGACGCACCGCGTGATTGACCTGCGGCGTCCGCAGATGCAGAAAAATCTGATGCTGCGCTACAAGACGGCAATGGCGTTTCGCCGTTTCCTGGATGCAAAGGGTTTCATCGATATCGAAACGCCGATGCTGACTAAATCCACGCCGGAAGGTGCGCGCGACTATCTGGTGCCATCGCGTGTTCACGCAGGCGAATTCTTTGCATTGCCGCAGTCGCCGCAGTTGTTCAAACAGCTGCTCATGGTGGCGGGTTTCGACCGTTACTATCAAATTACTAAATGTTTCCGTGACGAAGATTTGCGTGCAGACCGCCAGCCGGAATTTACTCAGGTGGACATTGAGACCTCATTTCTGGGCGAAGAGCAGATTATGATGTTGATGGAGGAAATGCTTCGCACCGTATTCAAAGAGGTATTGGGTACCGTTTTGCCCAATCCATTTCCGCGCATTGCTCACGCTGAGGCGATGGCGCGCTTTGGTTCAGATAAGCCCGATTTGAGAGTGACGCTGGAAATCACCGATGTCACAGATGCGGTAAAAGATGTGGCATTTAAGGTATTTTCTGCTCCTGCCAATCAAGCTAACGGGCGCGTGGCAGCATTGCGTGTGCCGGGCGGTGGCTCATTCACGCGCGGTGAGATTGATGAATATACCAAATTCGTTGGCATCTACGGTGCACGCGGCTTGGCCTATATTAAAGTCAATGACGTGACTCAGTTGAATGAAACTGGCCTGCAATCGCCTATCGTGAAGAATCTGAATGAAGATGCGCTGAAAATGATCATAGCTCGCACTGGTGCACAGAATGGCGACTTGATTTTCTTCGGAGCGGACAAGGCCAAGGTGGTTAATGACGCGCTTGGCGCGTTACGAACCAAGATTGGTCACGAGAAAAATTATGTCAGTGGTGCAGCATGGACCCCGCTGTGGGTGGTGGATTTCCCCATGTTTGAATACGATGATGAGGCCAAGCGTTGGGATGCCTGCCATCACCCGTTCACTGCGCCCAAGGATGAGCACCTTCACCTGTTGGAAAACGATCCCGGACGTTGTCTGGCGAAGGCGTACGACATCGTGTTGAACGGTTGGGAACTTGGCGGTGGCTCGGTGCGTATTCATAAGGAAGAAACGCAGTCATTAGTATTCCGCGCGCTCAACATCGGTGCGGAAGAGGCGCAATTAAAATTTGGCTTCCTGCTGGATGCACTGCAATATGGCGCGCCACCGCACGGCGGGCTGGCCTTCGGCCTGGATCGCATTGTTACGCTGATGAGCGGCTCGGAATCGATCCGTGACGTGATCGCTTTCCCCAAGACCCAGCGCGCGCAGTGTTTGCTAACCCAAGCGCCCAGCCCTGTTGATGAAAAACAACTGAACGAGCTGCATATTCGTTTGCGTCAGAAAGTGCAAACGACGATAGAAGTGACGAAGGAATAGTGTAGCGGTGCAATGGGATAAAAAGTTGGAAAAATATCTACAGGGTACGTTCTCGCATCAAAATATTGTGAGATAGTTAGAATGAATTTAGGGCGCCTCTAAAAATTCAAGTTTCTAGACAATGCAAGGCACGAGTAA
>JAIOPT010000029.1 GCA_021413765.1 Betaproteobacteria bacterium | reverse complement strand
CTTCTTCAACATGCGCATGGGATAACCTGTAGGCGAGATCATGTTTACCTCAATGTCTTCCTCGTTGGCCTTAAAGTACTCTTGCACAACTTTTTCCGGCAAACCGCACTCACTCGTTGCCGTAAAGAGCGTTGCTACTTGCACCGCCGCCGCACCCGTTTCCAGATACGATACTGCATCGCTGCCGGTAAAAATTCCGCCGGCCGGTATGATCGGGATGTCCAACTTTTCGGCCTGCAAGTACTGATGAATTTCTCTGCAGATTTCTCGCAGATCGTATTTCATCCAGTCCAAGCCGAAGCCCAAGTGGCCACCGGCCAGAGGCCCTTCTACCACGATATAATCCGGCAGGCGATTAAGCTTGGCGTTTTTGCGCAAAAAAATTTGCAACGCACGTGGCGATGAGACAATGATGCCGAGCTTGGCATCGCGAAAACGTGGATGATCTTCCATCAACGCGAATGAGCCCAGATGCAACCCGGCACTCAAGGTAATTCCATCGATACCGGCAGAAAGCGCCCCGTGCAACCGTACTCGCAACGTTTCGCGCGGTGCATTCATCGTAAGCTTTTCCATGCAGTTGACGAAAATCATACCGGAACCGCGCTTGGCTTCCATGGCGTTGCTCAGGTGCAGGCGCGTCGATTCTGCGATCTGCCCAAGATCGAATTGCACCTTGGACTTATCCGTATTCGCGACATTGTACTTGTACTGCTTGAGCTTTGATTTAACGAAATTGGTATTCAAAAGCCGGTCCGTTACAGTTGGCAGCATGGCATCGGAAAGATGCCCGATACCGCCAAGGCGCGCGGCTTCCAGCGCCAGTTCGGCAGTGGAAATATCAACCCCCATCCCGCCTATTATGATCGGCACAAGCTCTTGCTTGCCAAATTTCAAACGAAAATCATTAACACACTTCATTGCCATCCTTCAATTCAAGTCGCTATATTACCTTGGTAATAGTAGGCGGTCTCCCGCATCATGCACAAATAGCTGTCAGAAACTATCTGGATATTCATAGCAAAGCCAATTTATATTTATAAACGTGGAAGCTATGGAATTAATCGAAATTGGAACAAGCACGTTTGGCGAAAACCATTTACACCCACCCGAAAAAACGGTTTTCCACAGCCTCAAATATGAATATGGATCAACGCTTCCAGCTTGTTTTTCGCCGCGCCGCTGGCAATAATTTCCTTGGCCTTTTTGACACCTTTTTGTAGCGTTTCAGTCAGCCCCGCAATGTAAATGGCCGCACCAGCGTTAAGCTGCACGATGTCACGTGCGGGGCCGGGTTTGTTATCCAACACCGACAATAACATCGTGCGCGCCTCATCGGCATTGGCAACGCGTATGCTATCCAGCGGCGCTGCGTGTAAATCGAAATCGTGTGGTTGCACTAAATATTCAAGTACCGTTCCGTCCTTCAGTTCCGCGATATAAGTTGGTCCACTGATGGAAATTTCATCCATGCCGTCTGCGCCATGCACCACCAACACGTGCCGACTACCGAGCTGCTGCAATACGCGCGCCAATTTCACCGTCAGATCTCGCTGGAACACGCCCATTACCTGGTTCTGTGCGCCGGCCGGGTTGGTAAGCGGGCCGAGCAGATTGAAGAGCGTGCGCACACCGAGTTCACGCCGCACTGGAGCAGCGTATTTCATCGCGCTGTGATGATTGGGTGCAAACATGAAGCCCACACCGAGTTCCTGCACACAGCGCGCTACTTGCTCCGGCGTAAGGTTGACATTGACGCCAAGCTTTTCCAGAATATCGGCGCTGCCACAGGTGCTGGAAACTGAACGTCCGCCATGTTTGGCTACCCGCGCGCCCGCTGCCGCCGCGACTAGCGCGCTGGCAGTGGAGATGTTAAAGGTCTGCGCTCCATCACCGCCAGTGCCGCAGGTATCAATCAAATATCTATCATTCTGTACCGTCACTTTGCTCGACAGATCGCGCATTACCTGCGCTGCCGCCGCAATCTCACTGACAGTTTCGCCCTTCATGCGTAACGCGACCAAAACCGCTGCAATTTGAGCATGAGTAAGCTGTCCGCCCATAATGTTTCGCATTAACTCGAGCATGTCGTCATGCGGCAGGTCTTCACGATTTAGCAGGCGATTTAGCAGGCTGGCATAGTCCATTAGCGTTCACCGCGCAAAAAGTTAGCAAGTAGCTCGTGACCATATTCAGTGAGTATGGATTCCGGATGAAATTGCACCCCTTCCACCGCCATCGTTTTGTGACGCACTCCCATGATTTCGCCGTCTTCAGTCCATGCAGTAATTTCCAGACAGTCGGGCAGCGTGGCGCGCTCGATCACCAGTGAATGGTAGCGTGTAGCGGTGAATGGGTTGGGCAGGCCGCGGAAAACGCTACTGTTGTTGTGAAAGATGGCCGAAGTTTTGCCGTGCATTAGCTGCTTGGCGTGAACAATTTTTCCTCCGAATGACTGGCCAATACTCTGATGGCCGAGGCACACTCCTAGAAGGGGGATGCGTCCGGCGAAGCGCTGAATGGTGGCGACCGAAATTCCAGCCTCGTTGGGCGTGCACGGCCCCGGTGAAATCACGATATATTGCGGTTGTAGTGCCTCAATCTGCTCCAGTGTAATTTCGTCATTGCGATGCACAACCACATCTGCACCTAACTCGGCAAAATATTGCACCAAGTTGTAGGTGAAGGAGTCGTAGTTATCTATCATGAGCAACATAATTATGCCTAACTATATGATTTTACGTATTATCATATAAACAAAAAATTTATTAACCAGCAAGCGTCGAGGCTATAGAGCCTAATCATTAAAGCAAGCTTTTTAATCCGATCACTCTGTCTGAGGGAGCACTTCGCTAGTGCCTGGAATCTGGACTGGTTCTGACAAACGGCTTGCGAGAACCTTGTCGATCCGCTTGCCATCCAGATCAACAACCTCCAGCCGCCATTGTTCCCACAGAACGACGTCAGCAACCTCGGGTGGCCGCCCAAGTAACCACATCACCATTCCGCTAAGTGTATGGTATCGCCCCTTGTCTTCTTCAGGAACAGACTTCAATTCTAATTGATCCTTCAATTCGGGCACTGGAATCATTCCATCCAGTAACCACGAACCGTCTTCGCGCTGTACTGCCCAGCGATCCTCAATATCAGGCGGCCTGAACTCACCGGTAACCGCTTCCAATACATCCTGAAGGGTGACCAAACCTTGGACTTCACCATACTCATCTATGACGAAAACCATGTGGGTGTCTGACCCTTGAAATTGTGCCAGGAGTTCCAATCCGGTCAGCGATTCGGTCACAAAAACGCATGGATGTAGCTGTGCGGTCAGATCGGGGCATCCGCCATTAATGGTCTGATTGAATAGTTGCTTAAAGGAGGTCACTCCCAGCAGGTCGCTCAAGCTACCTCGGCAAACTGGAAAGCGCGAATGATCGGATTGCGCTATGCGTAAGAGATTGGCCTCCAATGGCTGGTTGATATCCAGGTATTCTATATCTGCTCGGGGGATCATGAGGGAACCGACTTGTCGTTCATCTAGGCGGAAAACGTTGCGAACCATCTCATGTTCGTGCTGTTCAATGATCCCGGCTTCGGAACCCTCTTCCAGCATTGCATGAATTTCCTCTTCCGTTACGCTTGGCTCCGCTTGCTGGCTCTTTCCCATCATTCTCAGGAGAGCATCAGTAGATACCGACAGCAATCGTACGAACGGATGTGTAATTAATGCCAAGATGTGAATGGGTCTTGCCACTAGGCGCGCAATCCCCTCCGGATTAAATTGAGCGATGCGTTTGGGCACGAGTTCGCCAACAACAATGGTTAGATAGGTAATCACCACGACAACCAAGGCGGTTGCGCCCAACTCGCTTGGTCGCTGATTAACACCGAGCGTTTGCAGCCATGCAGCGAAAGGAGCAGCAAATACTGCCTCCCCGACGATACCATTCAGGATGCCGATTGAGGTAATTCCGATCTGAATGGCGGAAAGGAATCGTGTTGGATCTTCGCCCAGGCTTATCGCCACTTCTGCCGAGGTGTCGCCGTCTGCCGCCAGACGCGCTAGACGGGCGTGTCGGGCAGTCACAAGGGCAATCTCCGACATGGCGAAGATCCCGTTTAGTAAAATCAGGGTCATCAGAACCAGTATATCCATGAGCTTATTTAAAAGAATGGTAGTAAGGAGAGGGCATGCAAATAACGGAACAGTTGTTTTTGCTGAGGTATTGCCAAATGAGAGGCGGACGGAAACACGGTGCCCGAGTAACTGGGTTTGCTGTCAGCTTAAGAATTACCGGGGAAAGTGAGCAATTGCCCCCGGTACGTTCTGATCCACACAGCCTGTGGACGATGATGATGCGTATGGAAAAAAGACAGAAGAGCAGAGGACGAAGTAAGTTTTCTGCTAAGGACTTCTCACCAATTATCATACCCTTACTGATTTCAGTGGAAGAGATATACGCGAGTGAATAATTGTTACTACTCATAGGGCGGAGTGAAACCCCGCTCCCCCTGTCTGTTATTTTAATGGTAACCATCATAACAGACACTGTGAAAATTTGTTATCGATTTGATTTTTATGTTAATTAATTGCATCAATGGCTCTTTTTATTTCAAAAAAAGACATTAAGAATGTCGTTTTCTACTCTTTAAATAATCGGCGGACCCCGGTTGAAGATCAACCACTGTTAATCAGGTCATTATCAATGGTTCGACAATTTTAAAACTTCTCTTTGTCTCTCTCGAGAACCCAACTTTACAGTTATAAGAACGACAATTACTGCCAGGGCTTTGCCACCGGTTTGGATACACATGGAATCTGAAACAGCTCACGGTCTTCGAGGCGGATGGCGGAAAGCGCGCCGCCCCACAAACAACCGGTGTCGAGTGCAATGATTTGAGGGGTAACTTTCAATCCCAGTGCCGACCAATGTCCGCACACAACTGTGGCATTGGTGCTGACGCGCCCAGGCACATCAAACCACGGCATGTATCCTTCAGGTACATTGTGCACCTCACCCTTAAATTTGAATTCCATTTCACCGCTCAGGGTGCAAACACGCATACGCGTGCAGGCATTGGTGATGACACGCAGGCGCTTGTAACCGCTGAGGTCATCTTCCCAATGGTCAGGATGGTTGCCATACATGTTCACTAGAAAATCGTGGTAGTGCCGACCCGTTAATGCGGCTTCTGCTTCATGCGCCAACTGCTGTGCTTGGGTCACTGTCCAGCTCGGTAGCAACCCGGCATGTACCAGCACGAAATTACCTTCCACATATAGCAGACGCTGAGCACGAAGCCAGGTCAGCAGTTCGTCTCGGTCGGGCGCGTCAAGAATGTCATGCAGCGTGTCACTGTGATGTAATTTAGCAGCGCCGTCAGCCACTGCAAGCAAGTGTAGATCATGGTTGCCCAGCACAGTGATGGCGGCATCTCCCAGCGATTTTATCAAACGCAGTACGTTCACCGAATCCGGCCCGCGGTTAACTAAATCACCTACCAGCCATAGCCTATCTATTGCGGGGTCGAAGCATATCTGCTTCAGCAACTGCAAAAGCTCGGTGTAGCATCCCTGTATGTCGCCTACCGCGTAGGTTGCCATTATTCGCAATCAGTCAGTTTTGAATTTCCTGTGTATTATGAACATTAGTCCATTGGCTGTGGTTTTTTTCATTAGTCTACCCCGATAATAATGTGAGACGCCTTGATCAAAGCGCATGCTTGGCCACCAACGGCGAGCCCGAGCACTTTCTGCGACTCGTTAGTAATGATTGCAGCAAGGGTCACGCCATTCCCAAGATCGAGTAGCACTTCAGTATTCACCGAACCTTGCTCAATATGATTTACTACCCCGCACAACCGGTTGCGCGCTGACGTTTTGATCTTCTCGTCCATCAGAGTCAGAATAACCCACGACGCATTAATCAACGCATACGCCGCTTTGCCCGGTACAAGATCCAGTGAGCGGACGCTTTCCTGGGTAACCATAGCGTACAGAGCTTCGCCACTAGCCAGCCTAAGTACCACCTCTGCATTGACTGTGCCCTTTTGCACGCTTTCAACTATTCCCCTAAAGGCATTGCGCGCACTCGTATTTACACCAATTCTTTTCAGAAGCTGCAAACTATTTCCCAGGCTTACATCTTTATCAAGTGCCGCGAAAAATTGGGCCTGCAATGCCGCGATGCGTCCCAGTTCGTCTACCAGACGCTGCCCCACCTCGGTTAGCTCTGCCCTGCCACCTCCACGGCCTCCTTGCCAAGCTGCCACCAGCGGCACCCCAGCGAGATTGTTCATGGCTTCAACCGCTTCCCAGGCTCCCTTATAGGTCATCCCGATGGCCTTTGCGGCACCATTTATCGAGCTTTCCCGGCTTATCGCAACCAGTAACTCCAATCTTCGTGCGGAAACCTTTCCACTCTCAAAATCGAGCGACAGGGATGTACTGAAGTTCCCAACTTGAATTTTGGGTGGCGCTGTCATCGAAATAATTACACTAGATTAAAGGTCGAAACATACTTGACTGGGGTACCATAAAATACATTTTTGGTACCCGCACGAGTTTAAGCATTCAGAATCAAAAATTCACGCTCAATTACTGACTAAAGAGTATTGGTCCAAAATATAATTTGGACGCTTCAATTAATGCAGTTTCACCAAAGGCTTGAATCCTAGGCGTTGCTCCAATTTTTCTGCGGTAGCGCGCGCCTCATCCTGTGTCGAATAGGGGCCAACATGCACGCGCACCATGTCACCCTCTTTCTGATAAAGCTCGACTCGTTTGCCGCTTCCCTCAAATTCAACGCTCATGCGCGAAAGAAAGCTTTCAGCACTCTGCTGTGAGCGGAAAGCGCCCAATTGCAGATACACACTTCCACTCGCCGCCGCTTCGCTTGAAGCTGATGACGCTGTTGTAGACTTTAAGGGTGTAACCACCACCGAATCCGTTGTCGATTTTAAGGGAGTAATCACCACCGAATCCGTTACCCCTAGAGACTGGACATTATTGTTCGCCACCAGGCTTTCCACCTCCACCACAACTTCGGCACTTCCATCATTTACAATGCCAAGCTTGTACGCAGCGGCATATGAAAGATCAATGATGCGTTCACGCAAAAATGGACCACGGTCATTGATACGAACCACTACCGATTTTTTGTTCGCAAGATTCGTTACGCGCGCGTAACTAGGTACGGGTAATATTGGATGAGCGGCAGTCATGCCATACATATCATATATTTCTCCGCTTGCGGTGCGCTTACCATGGAATTTTTTTCCATACCAGGAAGCAACACCTCGCTCCTTGAATTTACCCGGCGAAGTTAAAGGCGTATATGTCTTTCCTAAAGCGGAATATTGAGCGTTCGCAAAACGGTGTAAAGGCTCAACGCGCGGGACGGCATCTGGGATGGTGGCCAAATTGGCGGGCACATTGTCACCTGGGCTGTCACCTTCCAAATAACCGCCGCGTTTTGGTTGCACAACCGAGGGGGGCAGAACAACGTGCGATTCGATTACGGGAGCAGGTGTGCTGCGTATGTCCTCCTTGCGCGTAGGTGCGCCGCTACATGCCGTAAGGATGATTGCTGCAAACAGTATCAGTCCAGTTTGTTTATTCACTTGCATAACTCCCTATTGATCATTTCATTATTAAATACGTTTTTATTCTTATGAAGGATATTTAATAGATAAAGTATAGCTTAATCTTTCTAAATCTATTCAACCCATGCTGCTGATGCGTAACTCACGCTAAAAAATGGGTACCAACATTTGGCTAAACGTAAAACAGGGGTGCCAAATAAAACAAAGAATGGTGCAAATAATTGATGGCTGGGCGATGCGGATCCAGCTGATTGGAAAGTGCTTCACCATTCTCAAGTAGCAGCCTTACAGTAAATGCGATGGCTACTTTCGGCAGCGAAAGCATTGGACATCATCCAAGGTTGCTTATGGCTTGATGGTCATCTAGCCTGTTTGCCGGATTTGTTAAAAGGTTTCAACGCTCATCCGGTGGATTAGCATTAGTGATGGGTAACTAATTTTTCATTGATTATTGAACAACCCGTTGAATTACGTTTGCTTGTTCCATCCGCCCCCTAATCCACGAATGAGTCCCACGCTGGCGACCAAGGATTGGGCTCTGAGCGCCAACAATCCTCGATCTGCCTGCAAAGCTACGGTTTGCGCGGTCGATACTTCCAGATAGGTCACCGCACCATTCTGGTATCTGTAATTGGCAAGCGTTTCGGCCTTGTGTGCAGAAATCGTAGCCGCAGTTTGCTCAATAATTTGCTGTTTCAAGTATTTAAGGCGCGCCAACTCATCTTCAACTTGTTGGAACGCCTGCAAAACTACAGCACGATACTCTTGCCCCGCTTGATCCAGAACTGCTTTAGCCTGGTCAACCTGAGACTGCCTTAAATTCCCATCAAAAATATTGAAAACGACCCTGGGCCCAATAGACCAAAAAAGATTCGGCGCAGTAAGCCAGCCAGACCCACCTGTATTTTGGTATCCGATCGAGGTGCCACCAAGCGAAATACTTGGGAAAAAAGCAGCCTTGGCAACACCCACGCTGGCATTCGTCGCTGCTACCTTGCGCTCGGCCGACGCAATATCTGGCCGCCGCTGTAATAACATGGAGGGCATTCCAGTCGGAATTCGAGGGGGCTGGATTAAATCTGAATTTACTACTGGCGATATCGTAAATGCAGTAGCTGATTCACCGACCAAGCTAGCGATAGCATGTTCATATACCGCACGTTGTATTTTTAACTCAAAAAACTCGGCTTTTACAACATTTACTTGCGTTTCTGCTCTTGCGACATCAAGCCCGGATGCTATGCCTCCAGAATGTCGATTCTCTACAAAAGTAAGTTTTTTTTCAAAAGTCTGAATACTTTCACCAAGTAAATTTGATTGCGCATCAACATTTCGCAACCTGATGTAGTATTCGGCAAGTAACGCGTGCAAACTCAAACGAACACTTTCAAGGTCTGCTGCTGAAGCTTGGGCAGCCGCCTTGCCCGCAGCGATAGAATTTCTTACCCGCCCCCAAAGATCCAGTTCGTAGTTTAACAACGTATTAACTGTATTTGAGTTATAGAATTCAGGTTGATTAGGGTTCCTCAGCGGTCTATGATCAGATTGCCTGTTTCGTGTGATGCTTGCATCGGCGTCAAGCGAGGGAAGTTGGGCCGCTCCTAATTGCCTGGCATAGGCAGTTGACTGATCAAATCGCGCAACTGCAACTGCAAGGGTAGGATTGTTTCGCTCCATTTTTTCCTGAAGTTCATTCAGTGTTTTATCACCAAATAATCGCCACCAAGATCCTCTTGGTAATTCATCAGAAGGTTGTGCCTCCTTCCATAAACCATCTCGCCAAGCGTCTTTAACCGGGACGACTATCGGTGGTTGATAGGGTGTGACAAATGAGCAGCCGTGCATGAGTAGCACAGGCAATGACAACAGCAATCGATATACGATAGCCGAGCGCCTCATGGTTGTGACTTTGTTTTGGAGGCTGCGTTGGGAGTCATCGATGAAGCCGTCGTTTTTTGCTCGGCGCCTTGAGTCTTTTTTAATTTAACCAGATCTCCTTCCATCAGTGACTCGGGAGGATTATTTATTACTAGCTCATTTACATTGAGTGCTACTGCAATTTCAAGCGAGGTACCCAAATCGCTAAGAATTTCAACGCGCTTAAACATCACTCGCCTGTTGCCTGCTACGACAGCAATAAACGGACCTTCTTTTTTATACAGAATCGCGCCGGCAGGAATCTGTAAAGATTTTTCATTAGCAGGAAATATAAATGTCACGCTACCATATTCACCCGGGATTAATTGATTGGATGAATTATCCACTTCAAACTGCATCAACATCGTGCCAGAGCTCTCATTGACCGACTCAGAAGTCCCCAAAAGTTTCGCTGAAAAATGTTTCCCAGGGTATTCTGGTACATCAACCTGAGCTACCATATCCGGTTTTATGCGGGCTGCATAATTCTGCGGAAGCGTGACGTATAGTCTTAATTTGTGCACATCTGAAATCGTGAACAATTCCTTTCCCGACTGATGACCTGCATTAATTAATGCCCCGATGTCTGTATGACGACTGGTTATAACGCCATCAAAAGGAGCGGTGATCCGCTTAAATGATTCCAAAGCAAGCAAACGATCCACATTCGCTTGCGCAGCCGCCACGAAAGCTTTCTTGGCAGCATAATCGCCATTTTTTTCATCCACCTCCTGGGCAGACACAGAATCAGTTTTCAATAAATTACGCCAGCGATGCGCCGTCGTTTCAGCCAGTTTTGCGTTTGCTTTGGCGGACTCCGTGTTTGCTACTGCTTGTTTTAACTGTTGATCTAAATCAGGTGTTTCAATTTCAGCGAGAACCTGCCCGGCCTTGACATCATCTCCGATGTCCAGTTTCCAACTCTTTAAATACCCGCTTACTCGCGCGTAAATAGGCGCCGAATAATAAGCTTGCAAGCTGCCGGGCAATATCAATTTTTCAGTATCTCTCTGACCCTCTAGCGCTACCGTTGCAACGGTAATCAAGGCTCCTTCTGTCTTCGTCGCTGCAAGAATTTTCTGATCATCCATCCGTTGCTTGAACCCACCCACAAAGACCCCGATAGCGACAGCAAAGATCACTATAATAATCGTTAACAAGTGTTTTGCCGGTCGCCGAACCGTTAGCGGGGAATGAATATCATCCATGCTCAATTGCCCCCTTAGTTTTGATTATGCGCGGCTGCCGCCCGTGAATCATGCCAAATAAAATCGGAACAAAAAACAAGGTGGCACAAGTCGCAGTAATTAGCCCACCAATAACTGCCCTGCCAAGAGGCGCATTTTGCTCGCCACCTTCACCCAGCCCCAATGCCATAGGAGCCATGCCAATGATCATGGCCAGCGCTGTCATTAATACCGGGCGAAACCTGCCAAACCCCGCTTCCAGTCCCGCTCTGATTGGATCCCCGGTATGGGCTAATCGTTCACGAGCAAAACTCACGACCAGAATACTGTTGGCGGTGGCCACGCCCATGCACATAATCGCACCGGTTAATGCAGGAACAGATAGAGTCGTATGAGTTGCAAACAACATCCATACTATTCCCGCTAATGCAGCTGGCAGAGCGGCAACGATGATAAATGGATCACTCCAGGACTGGAAATTCACTACAATCAGCAAATAAATCAAAACGATTGCCCCTAGCAGACCAAACAATAACCCGCTAAATGCTGTATTCATGGTTTGCACCTGCCCACGGAGCGTTATCGTTGCGCCTTTTGGCCGTTCTTTTTCATGGGACTGCAGCACCTTCTCAATATCACTTGCAATTGCACCCAAATCTCTCCTGTCGGGTGTCGCAAAAATATCGATTACTGGTTGCACAGCATAATGCGATACCACCGCGGCCGTTTTGGATCGGGTAATGGTCGCGAGCCCTCCCAAAATTTGTGGGTCGCGTCCCTCGCCACCCACAATCGGTATGTTTTCAAGATCCGATAAACTTTGAACTCTATAGTTTGGGGTTTGGGCTACGATCGGGTATGTAACACCGTTCGATTTATTAAGCCAATATGCTGGGGATACCTGCCCGCTACCTGCTAAGGTAACGACCAGACTGTTTGTGACATCACGTTCGGTAATGCCCGCTTTCTTTGCCCGAATGCGATCCACATCGACTAAAAATTGAGGATAGTTATAAGCTTGCTGAATTCTTAGATCTGCGATTCCAGCAATTTTGGCGATATCACGCTGAAGGATTTGTGCATATTTAAGATTCTCCTCATTATCCGGTCCCATAACCTGGACATCAATTGGCGCTGGTGCACCAAAATTTAAGATTTGACTAATGATATCTGCGGGTAAAAATGAAAATGTCGACCCCGGATACTGTTGCGGCAGAAATTCACGTAAACGGCGTACATAACTATCGGTTGGCGCATGTCCCTTGTGAAGGGATATCAGAATATCACCGTCTTGCGGGCCTATCGTTCCCGTGTTGTTGTACACAAGGTTAATCCCGCTTACGGTAAGGCCAATATTATCGATAACGCTTGCCAACTCATTTGCCGGAATAGCCCGGCGAATATCAGATTCAATCCGATCAAACAACCTTGCCGTTTCTTCAATCCTTGTTCCAACGGGCGCACGAATATGAATTTTTATTTGCCCTGCATCCACCAAGGGGAAGAAATCTCGCCCTAACCATGGAATCAAGGCAAAAGAAATGGCCACGGCAAATAAAAATCCAGCGATGAATTTATTTCTATGGGACATAAATGCAACCAGCATCCCATAGTATTTGTCCCGAATTTCATTAAATCCATGATTAAACCGCTCTTGAAATCTAACAAGAGGATTTTTAGAGTACGACACTGCCTGAGTAACATTAAAAGAATGACCTATTCCCAATGCATGAGGTTTCAGTAAATACATCGCTAATGTTGGAACCAAAGTCCGGGATAACAAAAATGATGCGATCATCGCAAACATAACTGCTTCCGCCATAGGAACAAACAAGTAATGTGCCACCCCCTCCAGGAAAAACATTGGGACAAACACAATACAAATACATAACAGGGAGACAAAAGCTGGCGTTACAATCTGGTGAGCGCCATCCATGATGGCGGTTTTTACATCTTTTCCGTGCTCCAAATGCCAGTTAATGTTTTCAATAGTGACCGTCGCATCATCCACCAATATCCCAACCGCCAATGCCAGCCCACCCAGTGTCATAATATTAAGTGTTTCTCCTACAATTGATAGCCCTACAATAGAACTCAAGATTGCAAGCGGAATCGAGATAGCAATAATTACTGTAGAACGCCAACTTCCCAGAAAAAGTAAAATCATCAAACTGGTCAACGCAGCGGCAATCACCCCTTCTTCCGCTACGCCAGCAATTGCCGCTTTTACAAACACTGATTGGTCTCCGACGCCATCAAGCCGTACCGCTGAAGGGATACTCTCAGACAGCTTTGGCAATAGCTGCCGCACTCTAGCCACAATATCCAATGTTGAGGCAGCACCATTTTTTAGAATGGTCATCAGTACGGCACGTTCACCATCCATACGCACCACATTGGTCTGTGGCGGATTCCCATCTCGAACACTCGCAATATCCCGGAAAGTTATTACGCTGTCACCAACAACCTTGATGGGATAATTGTTAAGCTCTTCAATTGCACTCGGACTATTATTTAATTTGATACTGTATTCGTAGCTACCGATTTTCTGTGTCCCAACTGGAATAATTTGAGTCTGCGATGCCAGCGCATTTTGCACATCCTGGGCGGATACCCGCTTCGCCTGCATCGCCTTTTGGTCCAAATCAATTTGAATTTGCCGAACTTTGCCGCCATAAGGAGAGGGGATAGTCGTACCAGGAAC
The DNA here is from genome assembly GCA_021413765.1 of Betaproteobacteria bacterium. Lineage (GTDB taxonomy): Bacteria > Pseudomonadota > Gammaproteobacteria > Burkholderiales > Gallionellaceae > Nitrotoga. The sequence goes on along the minus strand of JAIOPT010000029.1, from coordinate 9,283 downwards.
CGTTGCCAGCTGTGGCCGAATAAAATTCTGAGCCAAATCGAATAATTTTTGCTCAGATACTGATGGACTTGATAGTGCCAGTTGTAGAATCGGTACCGTTGACGCGTTGTAATTCAAAATTAACGGTGGCGTTATACCGGGAGGCATCAGCTTTAACACTGTTTGAGAGATAGACGTAACCTGAGCCGTTGCCGTTCTAATATCGACATTTGGCTGAAAAAATATTTTGACGATGCCGTAGCCTGGTAGCGATTGGGACTCAATATGATCGATGTCATTTACAGTCGAGCTAAGTGCTCGTTCATAACCATATATCACGCGTCCGGCCATATCCTCCGGCGGCAATCCCGTATAAGACCACACTGCGCTAATCACGGGGATTTTGATGTCGGGGAAAATATCGGTAGGAGATTTCAGCACCGCTAGTGGGCCGAACAAAATGATTAGCAGCGCTAACACGATAAAAGTGTATGGTCTCTGCAGAGCAATCTTGACAAGTTCAATCATCGTGCTTGAGAAGTGTAGTATTTAAATACTTTTATCTTCATTTTTTTACACAGGTCACTACCATATGGTAGTTTCATCAAATTAGATTCTCAATATTACAAAATGATGTATTCTTCAATATAGCTATAGCTGCCAGCTTCCACAACCGAATAAACCTCTTGTTTCTAATAAATAATCTGGCTCAAAACCAATCAAGCCATGAATTCGCTATGCTTTAACTACAAACGTGGTTCATCAAGTTTGCACCAATTTTTTATGAGTATGAATACTCATCAGCATACCAAAACCAAGCAATAAAATGACCATGGACGTGCCGCCGTAACTAACGAGTGGCAACGGTACACCAACAACTGGCAGAATACCGCTCACCATGCCCATATTGACGAAGGCATAGGTGAAGAAAGTGAGTGTAATACTGCCGGCCATAAGACGTGTAAAGTAAGTTGAAGCATTGGCAGTAATAACGAAACCACGCGCAATAACGAACGAGTACAAGGTTAATAGCACAATATTACCGAGCAAGCCGAATTCTTCCGAATACACAGCAAAAATAAAGTCGGTGGTGCGCTCAGGCAGAAAGTCGAGATGGGTCTGAGTGCCATTGAGATACCCCTTGCCAAACATCCCGCCGGAACCCACCGCAATGATGGCCTGGATGGTGTGATAACCACTGCCCAATGCATCTTGCGCCGGATCAAGCAACATCATAATGCGGTGACGCTGGTAGTCGTGCAGCGTGGACCACGCAAGCGGCATACTTGCCATTAAAATTACTAGGGAAATCAGCATGACACGCCAGGATATACCGGCCAGGAATAGCACATAAAATCCGCTTGAGGCGATCAAAATGGCTGTTCCCAAATCTGGCTGGCGCGCAATTAACGCCACTGGCAGCAACAACAGCAAGGTTGCGACGAAATAATTTTTTAGGGTCAGCATGGCTTCGTGCTTTTCAAAATACCAAGCCATCATCAACGGCACGGCTATCCTCATTAGCTCGGAAGGCTGAATGGTGGTTACCCCGATGTTCAACCAGCGTCGTGCCCCGTGTGCGATTTCGCCGAAGAATGCCACGGCGATCAGTAGCACCATACCTAGCAGGTAGACTGGCACAGCGGCCCGCATCAAATAATGAAGCGGCATGTTGGCCACAACCCATAGTGCGGCGCACGCCACCAGTATATTTGTCATCTGCGCCAACACACGGGACCAATTGCCGCCGCTGGCGCTATATAGCACCACCAAACTGACCAACAGAAGCAGTCCAAGCGCAGCCAGCAGAACGGGGTCAAGGTGCGCGACGAAGCGTTGCCACAGAAGTCGTCTAGTCATCTTCCGCCCCTTCTGCTTCTTCTACGGTGAGCAAGGGCTGAGGCAGCTTACCTAGCAGGAAGTAGTCCAACACCTTACGCGCAATCGGCGCAGCAGTGGAGCTGCCGTGTCCGCCGTTCTCAACAAGCACCGCCAGCGCGATCTTGGGCTGGTCGGAAGGCGCAAAGGCCATGAACCAAGCGTGGTCGCGATGGCGCTCCTGTATCTTGCTTTCGATGTACTTCTCACCCTGCTTCATGCCGATCACCTGAGCCGTGCCGGTTTTACCGGCAAAAGCGTAGAGTGCACCTGCGCCCGCCATTGCGGCCGTCCCTCCAGGTTGCGTCACCGCCCCCATAGCGCTTTTCACCAGCGCAAGATGCTCAGCATTGAGGTTGAGATTAGATTCCAGATTCATCCCCAATATGCGTTTTTCGCTCGTGCGCAAGCTTTGCACCTCCTTCAGCAGATGCGGACGGTAAGCTACACCATCATTAGCCAGTATCGCAGTGGCGTAAGCCAATTGCAGCGGGGTAACCAGATTGTAGCCCTGGCCGATACCAACCGACACTGTGTCGCCGGCATACCATTTTTGTTTGTGACGTTTCTGCTTCCACTCCTGCGACGGCATCAAGCCGGAAACCTCGCCTTCCAAATCAATGCCGGTTTTCTTACCGAATCCGAACTCTGAAAAAAAGTTAAATATGTTGTCTATGCCCAATTCGGTGGCCAACCCATAATAATAAGTATCGCAAGACACCACGATAGATTTAAACAAGTCTACGCTGCCGTGCCCACCCTTTTTCCAATCACGGTATTGGTGACGACTACCGGGCAGGCTGAAGTAACCCGGGTCACTGATAGCGTAGCTAGGAATGCGCTTCTTGTAATGCAGCCCAGCCAATGCCATGAACGGCTTGATGGTGGAGCCTGGTGAATATTGGCCACGCAATGCGCGATTATTGAGTGGCACATCGGGCGAGTTGTTCAGCTCATTCCAATTTTGTTCATCAATGCCATCAATGAACAGGTTTGGATCGTAGCCCGGCTTGCTGACAAAGGCTAATACCTCCCCATTGCGTGGGTCTATTGCCACTAATGCACCTCGATAATTGCCGAACGCCTGCTCGGCAATTCCTTGCAACTTGGCGTCTATCGTTAATACCAAGTTGTTACCCGATACGGGTGGGGTGCGCGACAGCACTCGCACCTCGCGCCCTCCCGCATCGACTTCCACCTGCTGGAAGCCGGTTTTACCATGCAATTCGCTCTCGTATTTCTGCTCGATGCCAGTCTTGCCGATGTAATCAGAGCCACGATAATTAGCGGCCACTTCATCCTCCTCGAGCTGCGCAATTTCACTCTCATTAATACGGCCAATGTAACCGACCAGGTGAGAAATTTGCTCGTGGTATGGATATTCACGGAATAGGCGCGCCTTAATTTCCACTCCGGGAAAACGATAGCGTTGCGTAGAAAAGCGCGCCACCTCATCATCTGTCAGGCGATTGCGTATTGGCAGGCTCTCAAATTTACGGTTATCGGCCAACAGCCTCTTAAAGCGCTTGCGATCTCCGGGCTGAATGTCAACTATCTTTGCAAGCTCATCAATCGTCGCCTTCAGATCGGCCACCTTGCTTAATGTTATTTCTAAAGTATAAGCAGAATAATTATGTGCCAGAATCACGCCATTGCGGTCAAGTATCAGGCCGCGGCTGGGCGCAATTGGCACAATGGAAATGCGATTATTCTCTGCCAGCGTTTGGTAGTGGCTCTGTTGCATCACCTGCAAATATATAAAACGCACCAGCAGTATTAACAGCAGAAGCAGTACAAATCCTAAACTTAGCGCCAGACGCAGCCGGAAATTATGGATTTCTCGTTGAGTGTCTTTAAACTCAATGTGATGCTTCATAACTGATCAGATGCATCACGGGGACGACGCAAGGCCTGCAACAATATGGTCAATGGTCCCCACAGCAAGGCCGATACTACGCTGCCGATGAAATATTCCCATGCAATATTGCCGCGCAGCTGCCAATGCACTGCGGCGTAAATCGCATATGCAAGCAATAATAGCGGGAAGATTTGCAGGGTCTGCTGGTGCAAATTGAACATCAGCACCCGGCGATGCAACACAATGCCGCTGAAAGCTAATACCGAGTACGCCAGTGCATGCTGCCCAAAGAGACTTGCATCAGCAACATCAGCAAGTATGCCTACCGCCCACGCAATACTAATACCGACGTGATACGGTTTGTGCGTGCACCAGTAGAGTAGTACCAGCGCGACAAAATCTGGACGGAACACAAGCCAGATACCTTGCCATGGCAACCAATCGAGCATCAGCGCAACAAATAGGCTCGCTGCGATGAAAAAACGGCTAACGGGCAACTGGAATTCTTGGTCTTTTTGAATGTGATCTCTCACCGGCTCCCCCGTCTGCCACTTTTAGGCTTGTCGGTTGCGGTTTCCACAGCTACCTCCGGACGTTCCGGTAACTTCACTAGCGCGGACAAGATCAACAGTTGGCGCCGCTTATCCACCCCAGCAATCGGAGCACATAGAATGCGCGCAAAAGGATAGGCAGGATCGCGCTCAACATGGATTACCTTGGCCACCGGCAGACCGGGCGGATAAGTGCCATCAATGCCGGAAGTTACCAACACATCGCCATTCTGAATGTCAGAACTAATGGGCATATAGCGCAGCGCTAGCTCACCAGTGTCACCAGAGCCGAACACCACTGACCGCAAGCCATTACGAAGCACCTGCACCGGCACCGCGTGATCCTTGTCGGTAATTAACGTGACCTCGCTCATCCAAGGATATACGCGTGTAACCTGGCCAACGATACCGCTATCATCCATCACTATCTGTCCGGCTAGCACATTGGCCTGCGTGCCCTTGTCCAATAATATTTTTCTATTGAATATGTCCCGTTCGACATACATTATTTCGGCTAGCTGTATTGGATAATCGGCACGCCGCTGTACCATAAGAAGGTTACGCAAGTGCTGATTTTCCGTTTTCAGTACCTCTAGCTGTAGTAACTGCGCGACATCTAAAGTGTGCTGATGGCGTAATTCAGCGTTGTCGCGAATTAAGCTGTTATGGGAGACAAAAAAAGCATCAACCTCATGCCATAGATTGCTTGGTGCCGTGACTAACCGTTGCAAAGGGTACACCAAGACTGAAAGGCCGCTACGTATGGATTCCAGATATCGATATCGTACATCCACAAACAATAACAACAACGAAAGCAGCGCGAAAAATACCAGCCGGACGGCAGGAGAGGGGCCTCGATTGAAGAAGCGAAGGGGCTGGTTATGTTCCATTAGGGCGTTTCAACAGCCATTTCTGCTTACAATTCTCAGTTACAACACCAACGCTATTCTCTTCCGATTACGGAAGTAAAAGCGAAAGAGAAGGGAGTTACTGGACTGTATTAATTTAAAATTATCCACATGCCGTTAAATCTGAAATTTAATCATTGGTGAAAATCCCACTGTATTTATCCATCCGGTCAAGAGCCTTGCCGGAACCCCGCACCACACAGGTAAGCGGGTCATCAGCAATCAATACGGGTAAACCAGTTTCTTCCATCAATAAACGGTCGATATCACGCAGCAATGCGCCACCGCCAGTTAAAACCATGCCCTTTCGGGCAATATCCGAACCCAGCTCAGGGGGGGTCTGCTCTAACGCAATTTTTACCGCGCTGACAATGTTATTAAGTGGATCAGTAAGGGCCTCCAGTATTTCATTGCTGGAAATGGTAAAGCTACGCGGCACACCTTCCGCCAGATTACGTCCCATCACCTCCATTTCACGCACTTCGCTACCAGGAAATGCCGAACCGATTTCTTTCTTGATCTGTTCCGCGGTGGTTTCACCAATCAACATGCCATAGTTGCGGCGAATGTAATTAATAATAGCCTCGTCGAACTTATCGCCACCGACGCGTATGGAACCGGAATACACCGCACCGCCCAGCGAAATTACACCCACTTCGGTGGTACCACCGCCGATATCCACCACCATCGAACCATTAGGCTCCTCCACTGGCAGATCTGCGCCTATTGCTGCTGCCATAGGTTCTTCAATCAACTCCACTCGGCGCGCCCCCGCACCATAAGCGGATTCGCGGATAGCGCGCCGCTCCACTTGAGTAGAGCCGCACGGAACACAAATCACGATGCGTGGACTAGGGCTGAAAATGCCAGACTTATGCACTCTCTTGATGAACTGCTTAAGCATTTGTTCGGTGACAGTGAAATCGGCAATTACGCCGTCCCTCATTGGGCGTATCACATTAATATTGCCTGGCGCACGTCCGAGCATCTGCTTGGCTGCCAGCCCAACTTGCTGGATCACCTTCTTGTCGTTCGGGCCACTCCCATGGCGAATTGCTACCACCGACGGTTCATCCAGCACAATGCCTTTGCCGCGTGCCCAGATCAACGTGTTAGCAGTACCCAAATCTATCGCTAAATCATTAGCAAAATAGCTGTCAAAAAATCCAAACATGTAGAGTCCCGGAATAGAAAAAAAGCGCCAGACATTGCAAAAAATTAGTCTGACAAGACTATTAATGATAACCTATTACGCTACTTTTAATAAAGATAAAGAATTTAGCCTATGTCGCTCAGCATCAATGATGTCTATAAGGTTGCCCGGTTAGCCCGACTAGGAATGACCGAGCAGGAAGCGCAAACAGCGCACGTCCAGCTTTTGAATATCTTTGGCTTGATCGCCGAAATGCAGGCAGTCGACACAAGTGGGATTGCACCGATGTCGCACGCTCAGGATATAACCCAACGCTTGCGTGCAGATGTGGTCACAGAACACAATCAACGCGAGCTATTCCAAGCCGCAGCCCCACAAATTAAAAATGGATTGTATTTAGTACCACAAGTCATCGAATAACTATCCAGTTCCAAGACCATGCTTAATTCCAGTTTGCTTCAGCTAGGCGCAGCATTGCGCAGCAAGAAAATTTCCAGCGTTGAGTTGACACAACTTTATCTCCACCGCATTGCCGCGCTAAACTCAAAACTTAACGCCTACATCACGATAAATGAGGAGATGAGCTTAGTACAGGCACACGCAGCCGATATCCTGTTAGCGCAATCCAAAACCCACGCTCTCACGGGTATTCCGATCGCCCAGAAAGATATATTCTGTGCAATGGGTTGGCGTACCACCTGCGGTTCGAAAATGCTGTCTAATTTCATTGCCCCCTACGATGCGCATGTGATTGAGCAATTCAACCGCGTCGGCGCGGTAAATCTGGGCAAAACCAACATGGACGAGTTCGCCATGGGTTCCAGCAATGAAACTTCTTATTTTGGCCCTGTAAAAAATCCCTGGAATCGCAACGCCGTCCCCGGCGGCAGCTCCGGCGGCAGTGCAGCAGCGGTGTCGGCACGCTTATGCGCAGCAGCCACCGGCACTGACACTGGCGGTTCTATCCGCCAACCAGCCGCACTATGTGGCATCTCAGGCCTGAAACCAACTTATGGCGCAGTCTCTCGCTACGGTATGATCGCCTTTGCTTCCAGCTTGGATCAGGCCGGACCAATGGCGCACAGTGCGGAAGATTTGGCGCTGCTGCTGAATGTAATGGCTGGCTTCGACGAACGTGATTCCACTAGCCTGCAACGTGAAGCAGAGGATTACTCACGAGATTTAAATAAACCCCTGAATGGTCTGCGCATTGGCCTGCCCAAAGAATTTTTCGCCGCAGGTTTAAGTGCAGATGTCGCGCAAGCGATCGAAGCGTCCATTGCCGAATATAAAAAATTAGGTGCCAGCGTGGTAGACATCAGTCTGCCCAACTCGCGCCTGTCCATTCCAGTGTATTACGTGCTTGCTCCGGCGGAAGCCTCCAGCAATCTGTCGCGATACGACGGTGTGCGTTACGGTTACCGCGCGCCGGAATACACCAATCTTGCAGACATGTATGAAAAATCCCGCGCGCAAGGTTTCGGTGAGGAAGTGAAGCGGCGCATTATGATAGGCACTTATGTGCTATCGCACGGTTACTACGACGCCTATTATTTGCAGGCACAGAAAATTCGCCGCCTGATCGCGCAGGATTTTGTCGAAGCATTCAAGCAATGTGACGTCATCATGGGACCAACCACTCCCACCACTGCCTTCAATCTGTGTGAGAAAAACGATGACCCGGTGCAAATGTACCTTTCCGACATCTATACCATCGCGGTGAATCTCGCAGGCCTGCCCGGCATGTCGATCCCGGCAGGCTTCGGCGGCAATGACCTGCCCGTGGGCTTGCAAATTATTGGCAATTATTTCGACGAGGCACGCATGCTTAACGTGGCACATCAATATCAGCAGGTGACCGATTGGCACACCCGCACTCCGCAACATATCGAGGTGTAAGGAACCGCACCATGCAATGGGAAATAGTTATCGGGCTAGAAGTACATACTCAACTCTCGACCAGCAGCAAGATTTTTTCGGGCGCTTCGACCGCATTTGGCGCGGAGCCCAACACTCAAGCCTGCGCGGTAGATCTGGCACTGCCTGGTGTATTGCCGGTGTTGAATCGTGGCGCAGTGGAACGTGCTATTAGGTTCGGCCTTGCGGTCGATGCGCATATTGCGCCACGCTCCGTGTTTTCGCGTAAAAATTATTTCTACCCTGACCTGCCCAAGGGATACCAGATCAGTCAGTTTGATTTACCAATAATTGGCCAAGGCTCGTTGACTATCCAGGTTCCCACAGCGACCGCAGGACAAACGTATAAAAAAGTGGTGCGCCTGACCCGTGCGCATCTTGAAGAAGATGCAGGAAAATCGTTACACGAAGATTTTCATGGGATGACAGGCATCGATCTCAATCGCGCTGGAACACCTCTGCTGGAAATAGTCTCAGAACCGGACATGCGCTCTGCCGCTGAGGCTGTGTCCTATGCCAAAATGCTGCATACTCTGGTGCGCTGGATCGGCATCTGCGATGGCAACATGCAGGAAGGCTCGTTCCGTTGCGATGCCAATGTTTCCGTGCGTCGCCCGGGGGCCGAATTAGGCACACGCCGCGAGATCAAGAACCTTAATTCGTTCCGCTTTCTGCAGCAGGCTATTGAGTATGAAGCACAGTGGCAGATAGATACACTGGAAAACGGCGGCACTATTCAGCAAGCGACAGTGTTGTTTGATTCCGACAAGGGTGAAACCCGCGCCATGCGCAGCAAGGAAGATGCGCACGATTACCGCTATTTCCCGGATCCTGATCTGCTGCCGCTAGCAATTGATAATGAGTGGATCGAGCAGGTGCGCGGCTCGCTTCCCGAGTTGCCACTCTCCAAACAAACACGCTATGTTGCCGATCTCGGCCTATCTGTCTACGACGCCGACACTTTGACCTCATCACGAGAAATGGCAGATTTCTTCGAAGCAACACTAAACGAAACCCCCAAGGAAGCCAAGCTGTGCGC
>JAIOPT010000113.1 GCA_021413765.1 Betaproteobacteria bacterium | reverse complement strand
CCATGGTTCGTGGTTTTTTCTGGGCGAGCTTTACACTGATCTGCCGCTTCCCATTGATGAGCCGGAATCGGATCATTGCGGCACCTGCAAGGCGTGTATCCAAGTGTGTCCGACGCAGGCCATCATCGCGCCATACAAGCTGGATGCACGACGTTGTATTTCCTACCTGACCATCGAACTTAAAAGTAGTATCCCTTTAGAGTTACGCCCGCTTATTGGCAATCGCATTTACGGCTGCGACGATTGTCAAATGGTGTGTCCATGGAATCGTTTTGCGCACAAAAGCCTCGAACCGGATTTCGCTGCAAGGCACGGGCTGGATGATGTCGCATTAACAGAATTATTTGGATGGAACGAGGAAACGTTCAATCAGAAATTTTCTGGCAGTGCCATTTATCGGATTGGCCATGAGCAATGGCTGCGCAACATAGCTGTGGCGCTGGGAAATGCGCCCAATAGCATTGAAGTGCTGGCCGCGCTGCAAGCCCGTGCTCAAGACGCGTCTCCGTTAGTGCGCGAGCATGTAGCGTGGGCACTGGAACGGCAAAGAAGCTGATTATTTGTTAATCCAAATAATCTATTCAAAATAATAGTATCTCAGACATGGCCGAGCAGTCTTTGATGATTGAACACAGCCCCACCGAGGGCCGCTTTCACTCAAGCGCTCATTGGGACAGCACAAATGTCACCAACTTCTCGATGTTTTCATCCGATACCCTAGGAGAATACGGGGGCATGGCGATTCCACCCGTTACATCTGTCCAATTGCCCTTGCCTCCCGCCTTTACCTTTGCAATCAGACGCGCTTTGGCGTCAGGATCTCTCTTGTAGCGGTTGCTTACGTCGCGCCATGCGGGGCCAACTACCTTGGTTTCGATTTTGTGACAGGCTAGACAGCCGCTTTTGTTAGCTAAAGCCAGTCCCTCCTCGCGACTTAGCGCCCCGCCATCCACGCCATTTTTCACAGTAAGAGGCATTTCGGTTTTCTCCGGAGAGGAGGGTTTGGATGCAGCAGATTCTAGCGATGCTTTTTCCGTCACCTTTTCCTTTGTGGGTGCGAGCATTGGTTGGCCGGCAATAATTGGAGAGTTTTGTTTTAAGTTTGGTGCTTTATTATGGCTAGCCAACTCATCCTTTATGCCGTCAATCATCTTCGGTTGTTTGCCTGTTTTTTCAGGTGCAGATGGAGTAACGACCGTCGACGCTGGTAATGTCATTTCTGGTACCTTAGCCTTCGCGGGGGAGGCCATTGACGGATCGGTGATAACGGTAGTGCTGTGATCCGTTGCAGGTGGCGATGCTGGGACTACACTGGACTCCTTTTCGCTTTTATTTCCGCACGCCGATAACATCAGTATGGTAATGGCAATAACAAATCTTGATTGTTTCATAATCCACCTCATGTTGTTGATGTGCTCATTTCTTGCTTCAGGAAGCTGTGCATGATTACAGCTATCAGGCGGCAAGGTAAACTTTTTTGAATATAAACACAATTGATGTGTATTAGCAATGTAGTAATCGCTAGCGTAAGATGTGCCGCTTGGGATGGACAATTTAACAGGTTATTTCCGTAATCTTTTGATGAGGAGAGCATTATGCGTATTGGGTTATTATTCCTGACTTTTCTTTCCACACTGGCTTTAAGCGGCTGTGGCTACAACACACTGCAATCTACCGACGAACAAATCAAGGCAGGTTGGGCTGAAGTGCTAAATCAATATCAGCGTCGCGCCGACTTGGTGCCCAATCTGGTTAATACTGTCAAAGGCTATGCCGCACAGGAGCAGGCAGTGTTACTGGGTGTAACCAATGCGCGGGCCAAGGTCGGCAGCATCCAGGCTACACCAGAACTTATCAATAACGAACAAGCTTTCGCCAAATTTCAAGCTGCCCAGAGTGAACTGACTTCGGCACTAAGCCGCTTGCTGGTAGTTAGCGAGAATTATCCGCAGTTGAAATCCGATGCGAACTTTCGCGATTTGCAAGCGCAGCTTGAGGGCACGGAAAATCGTATTACAGTTGCTCGTAACAGGTACATAAAATCGGTGCAGGATTACAATGTCGTTGTGCGCTCTGTCCCCAGCAACTTAACCGCTATGATGTTCGGATTCAAGGTGAAACCGTCGTTCACAGTCGAAAACGAGAAAGAAATTTCCAAGCCGCCGACAGTTGATTTCAGCGCGCCTGGCCAGCAAATACCTGCTAAGTGACATGGTGCGTGTCTGGGCTCGCGCCCTGCTGTTTCTACTGATATGGTTAGGTGGTTTAGCGCACGCTGAAGTAGCGGTGCCGCCACTAAGCGCGCGCGTAACTGATTTAACCAGTACCCTCGATGCCGCCCAAAAGCAACAACTTGAAACACGCCTCGCCCAATTTGAATCGAAAAAGGGCGCGCAAATTGCTGTGCTGCTGATTCCAACTACCCAACCGGAAACTATCGAACAATACGGTATTCGAGTTGTTGAAGCTTGGAAGCTTGGACGCAAGGGAATTGATGATGGTGTATTGCTGCTTATTGCCAAGGACGATCGTACATTGCGCATTGAGGTCGGCTACGGACTGGAAGGTGTGCTGCCCGATGCGATTGCGAAGCGTATCATTGCCGAGACAATAACGCCGCACTTTAAGCGCGGAAATTACTTTGCGGGTATCTCAGCGGGGGTCGAACAACTGCTGGCAGTAATTGAAGGTGAACCCTTACCGCCGCCACGTGAGCGCAGTGCAATATCAGGAAGTTTTCAAAATTTTGAGTCATTGTTGTTTATCGGTTTTATGCTGGCGATGGTGGTGGGCGGTGTACTGCGCAAGTTTTTAGGACGGTTACCCGCAGCGATTATCATTGGTTTTGTTACAGCTATGCTCGCTTGGTTCATCGTCACTTCTATTTTAATTGCGGGGATTGTGGGCGTCATTGCGTTGATCTTGACTTTGGTCGGTGACGGACGTGGCACTTTTGGAGGAGGTGGTTTCGGCCAAGGAGGGTTTGGCGGGGGTGGATTTGGTGGCGGCGGTGGTGGTTTTGGCGGCGGTGGCGCATCGGGGCGATGGTGAATGGCTATTCAACGCATTATTAAGCATTTAATAACGGGCAGCATGGCAGTGAGGGCTGCGTTCCCTGTGCATTCGTTGCGCGCCATCGAGCAGGCAATTAATGAAGCCGAAGCCAAACATGCTGGGCAAGTCCGCTTTGCTGTTGAAGCGTCGCTCGATTTCGCCGCTCTCTGGCGAAATCAGACTGCGAGTGAGCGGGCTATTGATATGTTTTCGCAATTAAGAGTGTGGGACACCGAGCACAATAATGGAGTGCTGATTTACTTGCTGCTCGCCGATCGAGACGTGGAAATTGTCGCTGACCGTGGCATACACACGAAGCTTGGCAAGGCTGCTTGGGAAGAAATTTGTCTTGAAATGGAATCGGCATTTCGGCTGGGCAAGTTCGAAGCTGGGGTAATTAAGGGAATCCACGCAGTAAGTAGCCATTTGCAGCAGCATTTCCCGAAAAAATCTACTTCAGTGAATGAATTGCCGAATAAACCAATATTATTATAAGCAGTAGGTAATCATGCATTACCACATGTGAGTGCCGTTTTATACTATTACAGAATGTCAGATATTGTTCGCGAGCGTTTGATTCAAGTGAGGTTGAAAATTTAAACGAATGTATTAAACGATTGTTTCATCATTAGCCGGGTGGTAAAATTTTACTGTTGTTGCTTTAAGGCGTGTGCGGCAGGCGTTATATTTAATATGCCATGCGGCCTGTGTACCACTGTTTCTAATACAAAGGAGAGTACTATGCTGAAACAAAATATCATTACAATATTATTGTTGGCAAGTTTGCCATTTGCTACCTATGCTGCTGATTCTTATAGCATGGATCCTCAACATACCTACGCACATTTCAGTGTCAATCATTTGGGTTTTTCCACCATGCAAGGACGTTTCGATAAAAGTAGCGGCAAAGTAATTTTAAATCGTGCTGCAAAGAGTGGGTCGGTGGATGTCACCATTGAAGCGGCTTCAATCACCACTGGTTTTGGCAAGCGCGATGACCATCTGCGCTCGCCAGATTTCTTCAATGTCACTGAATTCCCCAGTCTTACATACAAATCGAGTGCAGTAAGATTCAAGGGTGATACTCCGGTCAGTGTAGAAGGCAATCTCACTCTGCTCGGTGTAACCAAACCGGTAACGCTCACCATTCTTGCCTTCAAGTGCGGTAATCACCCGATGAATAAAAAAGAGCTCTGCGGCGCAGATGCGACTGCTCAGATTAAACGCTCAGACTTCGGCATGAAATTTGGTCTGTCTAACATAGGCGATGATATAAAGTTGGTGTTCGAAGTTGAAGCATATAAAGACTAATCGGTACTTACTATGCTGAAGAAATGGCAAGCACAAGCTTGCCATTTCTTTTGGTGAAAAGTACACATCATAAAAATGTTTAATATTATTATTTCGACTCCGCTTAGGAGACATTGGACAGGCGATGCTTTTTTGTGCGGTCGGTTTTAATTATCAATCACAAGGTTTAAACCACCGGCTTTAGCCGGTCAGCTTTAGCAGCGACAATATGCCACACGAATGGAGATGTGGTATGGAATACAGATATGGCAGTCATACGGTGTTTCAAATTGAGTACCACTTTGTC
>JAIOPT010000138.1 GCA_021413765.1 Betaproteobacteria bacterium | reverse complement strand
GTATGGGTCGACACCTAAAATTTCGGTGATCTGGAATACCAACAAGACCATTTTGAATCCGTTATGGCGTTGCATTGATAATGCACAATCACGACCATCGCGCACAATATGGAGAAATTTTGCATTTGGAAAATGTTGGTAGAGCCTTTCGATCACCCGTAAGGAGCCACCAGACCGTTCTACCCAAATGCTTTTACCGAAGTGTGCGGCAAGCCAGTCAAATAGCGCATGATAATGTGCTTCTGCAGTAGCTATCCCACGGGCTGCAATCACCGTATGAATCTGATCAAATAACGCATGGTACTCAGGCGTAAGATGCGGTAGCGTAGTTTGCAGTAGGGCGGGCACGCCAGTGCTGGCATTAAAACGAACGTCCGTCTTGAATGGATATAGCACCTCTTTTATTGCAATGTTGTGCGTCAACATAATGTTTTGCTTGGCGTAGACTCCGCTGACAATTTGCCAAAATTGCTTGCCATTAATTTGCATGGCTGGAAATGCCTGTGGAATCAATGTGCCTAGATCTGTGACGAAAGTGAAAAACTCCGACAGGCTTAGTACATCTGGGTGATGGTTGAGAATATTGGAAATAAGCGTTGAACCACAGCGCCCAGTTCCGATTTGCCCCCAAATATTAACGAGATACGGGTACTTGGTTACGCGTTTTGGCAAGCTGCGCACAGTACCAGTTGCAATACTCGTTTAAATTATTAGCGGTTACTGCATACCGTGTGGTGTTGGCATGCTCTCCCAAGGCCGCATTGCTGGCACTACGGTCAAACTGTTTGTAACCGGTCAGATATGATTTATAAAACTCAATTTTTTCGTTAAACTTTTCGTCAATCCAAGCGTATTGCGTAGTGTCGTTCACAATTTTTGGTGGTGGAAGCCCAGCCGTTGAAAACAGCACTTTCAGCGCTTCGCCTACAGTCGGCACAATCCGGTTAGTCAGATGGAAAATCGTGTTGCTAGAATCAGAGCGAGCAATGGCAACAGCCTGTTTTGCCACTTTATCCACAGGAACCAAATTTATCGGCACATCGGGATCGACATTCATGCGGATGGATTCACGTTCAAGATAGCCACGCTGGACACGCGCCATCATCCCTTTGAACTGAATTAAACGACGCAAAAAACCATACATTCCGCTAAAGTTAATCGCATGATAAGTGCTGCTGTGACCAATAACAATGCTGGGGCGGAAAATGCGGTACTCCATATCCTGTTCAGCATAAATCAACTGCTCTGCTTCTACCTTGCTACTTTCATACACATTGCTGCTTTGCACTTTGGTTATTGGCGATTCTAAAATGATACCTGTATTCCGTCCCGCCACATATGCAGTGCTGACATAATTGAAATAATCAACATTCAGCGCACGCGCCAAAGTCAACGCTTTGCGCGTGCCTTCGACGTTGATGTCATAAATCTCAGCGGCAAAACGCTCCTCGTAATTCAGAGATGCCGCACAATGCCAGAATTGTGAGATGTCACTCGGAATGAATGTAGCCAGTGAAGTAATGTCACCCAAGAGATCTGCTTCTATCGCATGACAACGTTTTTTGACCTGATTGATCAGCTCTGGCGCATAGTCTGAACCCTGAATCACCTGCGCAAGTTGCTGATGCAGCCGTTGTTCCGCGCTTGAATTTTTCGCGCGTACCAAGCAAAACAGCTCAGCATCACTTTGTTCCAATAATTCCAAAATCATGTGAGTTCCAACAAACCCAGTTCCGCCCGTAATCACGATCTTCTCGCTCATTCCTTGCCTTTTCCACAAAAAAAATCGCACATCATAGTGTAGCGTTTTTGTTATTGCACGATTTTCGGCGAGTTTAAGGCTTGGGTATGGCTACTCTGTTGTTGCTACCAAATTTTTTTACAAATCCAATGCTGCAAGTGCTTCCAATAATTCCGCTTCACTGTTTAACTGATACAAACTAACGCCTGTTTGTTGGGCAATGTGCTTTGTTCATGCAACCGAACAGTAGAGGTTTAGGTGGTTGCTATGCTATGTTGCTAACCACCTTGGGATGTGATCAGGACACTTCAGGGGACGCTCTATACCAAGACCAAGAAAATGACACCTGCTGTTTCGCTCTCGATGATTGAGAACGGGTGCGACATCCTCAGTCGTGCTGAGTAAACGTAGGTCGTGTAGATGTGCATGCCTTAGCGTGAAGGATATCGGAAAGCAGTGTGCGGGAAAATCGCATGCAATAAGTTAAGCATTGTCAGCAAGGCATACTGACGTTACAGTTCCGCACATTCAGAAATTGAGGATCCTCTAAAAATGCGGCCGTTCCTTTGCCGGGATGGGAAATTCAGGATAATGGGTGTCCACGTAACGCATGTAACAGATCAATTCACTAAAAGTGACAAGACGTCGCTCGGCCTGAGCTTGCCGAAGGCCAGTGCTGATGCGGAACTGGCGGTTCGACAAGCTCACCGCGAACGATAATTGGTTTGCTGAAACGTTGAAACGTAATGTGACGTGCGTCAAGGAGATATCCATTTTCAGGATCTATTGAGGTTGCCCTGAGAACAAGAAAGGACGGTAATGGTAATATTGACTTTGCTAGTGATGCTGGCCGTAATGATGTTGTTGGCGTTCTTTCGATCCTCCATCTGGGGGTGGTTGTTGGTTATGACAGTCTTTGTTTTCATCATCGCTATCCAAACCAAACTTTCTGCTGATCTGTTTGAAGTTGCCATTATCGTGCTGGCCGTGGTTGCTGCGGTGTTGGGCGTTCCTTTTCTGCGTCGCCTGTTGGTGAGCAGTCAAATTCTAAAATTTTTTCGCAAGACACTTCCACATATTTCGCAAACTGAGCAGGAGGCACTCGATGCGGGTTCGGTCTGGTGGGATGGCGATCTCTTTAGCGGCCACCCTAATTGGCGCAAGTTGTTGAGTTACCCCAAGCCGACGCTCAGTGCAGTAGAGCAATCCTTTCTAGATAACGAAACCGAAGTTTTGTGCGCCATGCTGGATGACTGGGATATTACTCATGTGCGCCAGGATTTGCCGCCGCAGGTATGGCAGTACATCAAAGACAACGGTTTTTTCGGCATGATTATTCCCAAGGAATATGGCGGGCTGGAATTTTCTGCTCTGGCGCATTCTGCCGTGGTGGCCAAGCTTGCTTCGCGCAGCATTACTGCATCCGTAACCGTGATGGTACCGAATTCATTGGGCCCGGCAGAGTTGCTCATGCGCTATGGCACGTCTGAGCAAAAAGAGAAATATCTGCACAGATTGGCAGAGGGCAAGGAGGTACCCTGCTTTGCATTGACCGGGCCATTCGCCGGCTCCGATGCAGGATCGATCCCTGATTATGGCGTCGTTTGCTACGGCGAATTCAACGGGCAATCAAATGTGCTCGGCATGCGGGTAACGTGGGAAAAACGTTACATCACACTGGCACCGGTAGCGACGTTGCTTGGCCTTGCTTTTAAATTGTATGACCCGGATGGTCTGCTTGGCGAGCAAACAAAAAGCGGCATTACCCTTGCGTTGATTCCTACAGATACACCCGGTGTAAAGATCGGACGTCGTCATTTCCCACTCAATTCGGCATTTCAGAACGGTCCCACTTCAGGCCAGGATGTGTTC
>JAIOPT010000137.1 GCA_021413765.1 Betaproteobacteria bacterium | reverse complement strand
AATTCCAGAGCAACACGCGGCGGTCACGCCCAGTACTCTCTGTTATTTCACTAGCGTTGCAGCTGGTACAGCATGGGATGGCTGCATTCCCGCCGCGCGAGTTTCGCGAAGCTCTTGAGTCCTTGCGGTATGATCATCCTGCGTTGCAACTTTGAGGGGAGTCCTCAGAGCCTGACCCCAACTTCTCGGACGCGGACAGCGTCAGCGCCAACGAAGAAGACCAACACCAGCAAGCGGCAGGTAACCACCGCGTACAAATAAAACGAAGAGCCGCGTTAGTGGCCCTTCTCCTTAGTAACAACCCGCCAGCGGCGGGTTGGGGGTGGTTTTCTCTTTTAGAGATTCACTTCACGGCGTGTGGTTTACGTGGGGTCGAATTTATGCAAATAGCGATTCAACATCAAATTTACCCCAATTTATTCGTGCTGCGGGTTTAATTTCTCGCACCTTGGAGCGAAGGCAGGTTGAGAACCAGTGGATGGACGTAGTGAATGAGTTCAATCGCTATATGGATTATTTGTTTGAAAGCCTCTGTCATGCTGACTTATCCGCGTATATCTTTGTCATCTGCGGATTAAGCGTTGTGTAGGTTTATATTGCTGCTAATCACCTTGCAAGGTGATTAGCAGCAATATAATGCGGACAATACACACGAACAACACTCTCCCCAAATTTTTGCATTGCGAACGATATGACGAAAAACACTGACATCGACCCAAGCAATGCCCTATTCGATCGAATCGAGAAGATGGCTGTCGAGCGTAGCGCAAACATCCGGCATGCACGGAGTGGCAGAACTTTGCGCCTATCCTTCGTCGATGGACAGCAGATCGTCATTAATCTTGATGCACACTCACACAGGGTCTGGCTGGCTTCGCAAGCAGGCAGTTCCGAATTTCATTTGCAGAATGGTGAATGGCGTAATACACAAGACCATTCCGAACTTTTCAGCAAAGTCGGCAGCCTTGTCGAACACATTTTTTTAAGCAACCCGATAAACGCCAAGGCACCCGCACATCCTGCGAGGCAAGCGCCCACCATCACGTATGAAGTAGAAGAAAATAAAAGCCACCTACGACGCAACGTGCTCGTCGTCACTCTTTCTATTTTGCTTGGCGTTTGGGCTGCACAACGCTGGATGCAGCCACAGGCACTCAGCACTACCGCCCTGAACCGAGTCGCCAATAATGCTGAAGCAACGCATCCATGCGAAAACGGGCTGCCTGACAATGGCCGTATCTCCATTTTTGCCCAAAATGGTTTGCGTGCCGACGGCCCTAGCGATCCTGAAATCACCCTGAAGAACGACCACGCCTATCCACTTCTGCTGATCATTACGCAGCCCAAGACCATCATCCCCGTTATGTCGATATTCGTTCATGCCAGACAAAGTAGTGTTTTGCATTTACCTGCGGGGGAATACGACCTGATGTTCGGCACCGGCCACACGTGGTGCAATCAGCACAGCGGCTTTTCGGATGGCCACCTCATGAAGTTCGACAAGCCCCTGAATGTACAGATGGGCAAACCCATACAGCTCGCCATGCAATCTTCCGGCGCGGACGCGGAGGATTTCCAACTCTTCATTAAAACCGCCGCACAAGACAATCCTATCCCGAAGCCGATCTTTTCAGGCGATGGCAGCATGGAAGTCCGGCGCCAAACGAACGGGTACTTCTATCTGCCCGGTACGATAGCCGATGTACCCATCACCTTCGTGGTGGATACTGGTGCAACCGTCACCTCTATCTCCAGCGACATCGCTCGACAGGCTGGCGTCCGTGACTGCCATGAAACGGAATTCCATACAGCCAATGGGACGACAACAGGATGCATTGCGCTGATACCGCGCATGACCTTGGGTAACTTCGTCATGGAAAATATCACCGTAGCCGTCATGCCCAACCTGGATACCAACCTGTTGGGTTCGAACATTTTGCGCAATTTTCAAGTGCGCCAAGACGGCAACACCATGCAGATCGGACGACATTAAGGACAAAAAATCCGGCAGGAATTCAATGGGTGCCCCCGTTGATTTGAAGGCTGGTATTGGCGCGGTATTAGCGGTTCGATAAGCGCGAACGGTAACCGCTTATCAAACTGTTAAATATTGCAATAGTTGGGATGGTAAATCAATTCCGCCTTGCGCAGGCCAGTTGGATAATTCCTCCGGAGAGCTGATGTAGCCATAGCGGGCGATTATGCAGCGCATTCCGGCAGCTTGCGCTGCTTCCGCATCGCGCTTGTCATCACCCAGATAAAGGCAGAGCTGTGGTGCGATTTTCAGCATTTCGCTGGCCTTGAGTAGTGGATCCGGGAATGGCTTGGCACGCGCGCATGTGTCTCCGCTGATCAGGCAGGCAGTGCGTTGCGCATAGCCCAGCGCTTGCATCAGCGGTAGGGTGAAGCGATGGGGTTTGTTGGTGACGATGCCCCACGGCAGGCCACGTTGCTCCAGTATTTCGACCAGCTCCGCCATTCCAGGGAATAGGGTGGTGTGAACACAAATATGGTTAGCATAATAATCCAGGAATGCATCACGCAAATCCGCAAAATTTGGCGCATCTGGTTCGATGTTAAAACCTAGTTTCAGCAACCCAGGAGAGCCATGCGAGGCTTGTGGACGGATCGCTTCCAATGACATGGGTGATCTGCCATGGAGGTTGAGCAGGTGGTTAAGGGCGGCGGCCAGATCGGGTGCCGTGTCAGCGAAAGTACCGTCGAGATCGAACAGGACTGCGCTAGTCACGACAACAGGCAAGCAGGTAGTTGACGTCAGTGTCTTGGCCGAGTGAATAGGTTTTATAAACTGGGTGGTAACTCATGCCGCTAATGTCGCTTATGTTAAGACCTGCATTGCGGCTAAATTGTGCGAGTTCGGACGGCTTGATAAATTTAGCATAATCGTGCGTGCCACGCGGCAGCAAATGAAGTAAATATTCCGCGCCGATCACCGCAAAAAGGTAGGATTTCGGGTTGCGGTTGAGGGTGGAAAAGAACACATGACCGCCCGGCTTGGCTAGTTGCGCGCAGGCACTTACGATGCTGGATGGGTCGGGAACATGTTCGAGCAATTCCATGCAAGTGACTACATTGTAGTGGCCTGGCTGTTCCGCCGCAAGGTCTTCCACGGCGATTTTGCGATAGTTCACCTGTTGACCACTTTCCAGTAAGTGCAGCCTGGCAACTTGCAGCGCCTTGTCGCCCAGATCGATACCTGTCACCTGCGCGCCCAGTGCGGCCATGCTTTCCGACAGGATTCCGCCGCCGCAGCCGACATCCAGCACAGTCTTGCCGGCCAGAGGCGCGATACGGTTGATGTAGTTGAGGCGTAGCGGGTTTATTTCATGTAGTGGTTTGAATTCGCTGTTGGAATCCCACCAGCGGTGGGCGAGCTGACTAAATTTTTCTAGTTCAAGCGGATCAGCATTGGTCATGATGTGCTCATAAAATTCGGGGCGAAGCGCAGAATGTAACAAAACTTGTCTGGAACCGCCAGCCAATCAGGTGACTTAATTTCAGGTTCTTTGCAGTAAAGAAATTATGTTTTGTCTCGTCTGAGGCGGACATGTTAAACTTGTAAATTGTTTTACAAGAAATTTTAGAGTATTCGCTATACCTATGGAACAATTCGCTAAAGAAATTCTGGTAGTTAGTCTTGAGGAGGAGATGCGCAAGTCGTATCTCGATTACGCAATGAGCGTGATTGTTGGGCGCGCCTTGCCTGACGTGCGTGATGGCCTAAAGCCGGTACATCGCCGCGCGCTATTTTCCATGCACGAACTATCCAACGACTGGAACAAGGCCTATAAAAAATCGGCGCGCATTGTGGGCGACGTGATCGGTAAATATCATCCGCATGGAGATACAGCGGTGTACGACACAATCGTTCGTATGGCGCAGACGTTTTCGCTGCGATATCCCTTGGTGGACGGTCAAGGTAACTTTGGTTCGGTGGATGGTGATAATGCAGCGGCGATGCGTTATACCGAAATTCGCATGGCGCGTATTGCGCACGAGTTGCTGGCCGACCTGGACAAAGAGACCGTGGATTTCGGACCCAATTACGATGGCTCCGAGCATGAGCCGCTGGTGTTTCCGGCGCGTTTCCCCAATCTGTTGGTCAACGGCTCAACCGGTATTGCCGTGGGTATGGCGACTAACATTCCGCCGCATAATCTAGGCGAGGTGATTGATGCCTGCCTTGCGTTACTGAAAAACCCCGATTTGGATATTGAGCAGCTAATTGAATATATTCCCGCGCCGGATTTTCCAACTGCGGGTTTTATTTATGGTTTGGCAGGTGTAAAGGAAGGTTACCGAACCGGGCGCGGGCGCGTGGTAATGCGCGCGCGAACTCATTTCGAAGATATCGAAAAAGGGAATAACCGCCAAGCCATCATTATTGATGAGTTGCCCTATCAAGTGAATAAAGCCACCTTGCTAATGAAGATTGGCGAGCTGGTACGCGAAAAGAAAATCGATGGAATTTCAGAAATCCGCGACGAGTCGGATAAATCTGGAATGCGCGCAGTGATTGAACTGAAGCGCAATGAAGTGCCGGAAGTGATACTCAATCAATTGTTCAAAATGACCCAGCTGCAGGACAGTTTCGGCATGAACATGGTGGCCTTGACCGACGGCCAGCCCAAACTGCTCAACTTGAAGCAATTCCTGGATGCTTTCCTGCGCCATCGGCGCGAAGTGGTAACGCGGCGCACGATATTTGATTTGCGCAAGGCAAGAGATCGTGGCCATATTCTGGAAGGTTTGGCGGTTGCACTTTCCAACGTGGATGAAATTATTGCGCTGATTAAAGCGGCAGCGACTCCTGCGATCGCCAAACAGGGTTTGATGGCGCGGACATGGCGATCTTCACTGGTCGAAGAGTTGCTAAGCCGGGTTAGTGATGCATCGCGTCCGGAAAATCTGGAGCCGGAATTCGGTATGTCAGGGCAGGGCGAGCAGCGCGCATATCGGCTTTCGGACACGCAAGCGCAAGCCATTCTGGAGCTGCGTTTGCAGCGTTTAACCGGGCTAGAGCAAGATAAAATCGTCAGCGAATATCGTGAAGTGATGGATAAGATTATCGATTTGCTCGATATCCTGGCCAAGCCAGAGCGCGTAACGCAAATTATCGTTGACGAATTGGTTGCGATTAAAGCGCAATACGGTGACAAGCGCCGCAGCGAAATCGTCACCCATACTCAAGATATGAGTATGGAAGACTTGATTACGCCGGAAGACGTGGTGGTTACCATGTCGCATGGCGGTTACATGAAAGCGCAGCCATTAGCGGAATATGTGGCGCAGAAACGCGGTGGCCGTGGCAAGCAGGCTGCTCCTCCTAAAGAAGACGATTTTGTAGATAACCTGTTTATCGCCAACACGCACGATTACATTCTGTGCTTCTCCAGTCGTGGTCGAGTGTACTGGATCAAGGTGTACGACGTGCCTCAGGGTGCTCGTACCGCCCGCGGCAGGCCAATTGTTAATCTGTTGCCGCTGGAAACCGGCGAAAAGATCAATGCGATTCTGCCGGTAAAAGTGTTCTCGGAAGATCAATATGTATTCTTTGCCACCGCCAAGGGTACGGTGAAAAAGACCGCGTTGTCTGATTTCTCCAACCCGCGTAAGGCCGGGATCATCGCCATTAACCTGGATGAAGGCGATTATCTGATCGGCGTGGCGTTGACTGATGGCAAACATGACGTAATGCTGTTTTCCAATGGCGGCAAAGCGGTACGTTTTGACGAAAATGATGTGCGCTCCATGGGCCGTGTGTCGCGCGGTGTGCGCGGCATGAAGTTGGCCGCGAAGCAACACGTAATTGCACTGCTGGTGGCGGGCGACGAAAGCCAAGCGGTATTGACTGCGACCGAGAACGGCTACGGCAAGCGCACACCGATTTCAGAATATACACGTCATGGCCGGGGTACTCAGGGCATGATTGCGATTCAAACTTCCGCCCGGAATGGCAAGGTGGTAGCGGCTACACTGGTAAATGAGGAAGATGAAATCATGTTGATTGGTACGAATGGCGTACTAATCCGTACTCGCGTAAAAGAAATCCGCGAAATGAGCCGTTCCACGCAGGGCGTGACACTGATTAATTTAGGCAAAGACGACAAACTGGCGGGCTTGAGCCGCATTGCCGATCCTGAGCCGGAAGACCTTTCCCATTTGATCAAACCAGATTAAAGAATAAACAAGTTATGACAATTTATAATTTCAGCGCAGGTCCTGCAGTATTGCCGCACGAGGTATTGCAACAGGCACGTGAAGAGTTGCTGGACTGGCATGGCAGTGGCATGTCAGTTATGGAAATGAGCCACCGTGGCAAGGAATTCATGGGTATCGCAGCTGCGGCGGAAAGCGATTTGCGTGATCTGCTCGCTATCCCGGCTAATTACAAGGTGCTCTTCCTGCAAGGCGGAGCGCATTTGCAATTCGCCATGATTCCGCTGAATCTGTTACGTGGCAAGCCTTCAGCTGATTACGTGAATACCGGCGAATGGTCCAAGAAAGCGATAGCCGAGGCGAAAAAGTTCAGCAATGTAAATATAGTTGCCAGTGGCGCGGACAAGAATTTTATTTATGTGCCGGCGTTTGATACTTGGCAGTGTGATCCGAATGCAGCCTACGTGCATTACACCTCGAATGAGACGATAGGCGGAGTCGAATTCAATTGGGTTCCAGAAACCGGTGGAATTCCTTTAGTGGCGGATATGTCATCCAACATTATGTCGCGCCAGATTGATGTTTCCAAATTTGGCCTGATTTATGCCGGAGCGCAGAAAAACATTGGTCCGGCTGGGTTGTGTATTGTCATCGTGCGCGAAGATTTGATTGGTAATGTGTCACCGGGCACGCCCACTATGCTGGATTACAAGATCCATGCTGACAATGATTCAATGTACAACACGCCACCTACTTACGGCATTTACATGGCCGGGTTGGTATTTCAGTGGCTCAAGCGCAATGGCGGATTGTCGCAGATGGAGCAGACCAATATCAGAAAAGCCAACCTGCTATATCAGGCGATTGATGCCAGCAATGGTTTTTACAATTGCCCGGTGGTCAAGTCAGATCGCTCACGCATGAACGTGCCGTTCACTCTGAAAGATGCCAGTCTGGATGGTGAGTTTCTCAAACAGGCGGATTCGCACGGCCTGTTGCAACTGAAGGGACATCGCTCCGTCGGTGGCATGCGCGCTTCAATTTACAATGCGATGCCGCTGGAAGGTGTGCAGACATTGGTTGATTTCATAACACATTTTGCAAAGAATCATGGCTAAAACTTTTAAGATATTGACGTTAAATAAAATTTCAACGGTTGGGCTAAGCCGCTTGCCAGCTGAAAATTATGTTGTTGGCAGCGACATCGCAGAGCCAGATGCGATTTTGGTGCGCTCGCAGAATATGCTGGAGATGGATATTCCGGCTAGTGTGAAAGCCATCGCCCGCGCAGGCGCAGGCACTAATAACGTACCCGTTAAAAAGATGAATGCGCGAGGCGTGCCAGTTTTTAACGCTGCGGGTGCCAATGCCAATGCGGTGAAGGAGTTGGTCATCGCGGGTATGTTGCTTGCTTCGCGAAATTTGATTGCTGCGCTGCATTTCACCGCCAATTTGAAGGGTGATGACGCCACGTTGCACAAGCTGGTCGAAGATGGCAAAAAAAATTATGCTGGGATTGAATTGCGTGGCCGTACCTTGGGTATTATTGGTTTGGGTGCCATTGGCCGCTTGGTGGCGGATGCCGCCATTGGCTTGGGTATGCAAGTGGCAGGTTACGATCCTGACATTACCGTGGAAGGAGCATGGGGCCTATCTTCGCAGGTGAAGAAGGCGCACAGTATAGAAGATCTGCTTAAGCAGAGCGATTTCGTTACTCTGCATATTCCATTGCTGGATGCCACACGAGGCTTGATTAATGACCAGCGCGTACAAGCGATGAAGCCAGGAAGCGTGCTGCTGAATTTTGCACGCGATGGTATCGTGAATGAAGACGCTGTGCTGGGGGGTATTGCCGCCAAACGTATTAGCTATTATGTATGCGATTTTCCCATGCAGAAGACGCAGAGCAACCCAGCAGTGATCGCTCTGCCGCATCTGGGGGCTTCCACGCAAGAGGCGGAAGACAATTGTGCGGTAATGGTGGCGGAGCAAGTTCGCGATTATCTGGAGCATGGCAATCTGAACAATACGGTAAATTTCCCTACGGTTAATATGCCGCGCGAATCGTCTTTCCGTATTGCCATCGCAAATGCCAACGTGCCAAATATGCTAGGGCAGATTTCTACCGCTTTGGCTGGAGCCGGTATTAATATCCACAATATGATAAACAAGTCGCGTGGCGAGATGGCTTACACCTTGGTCGATACGGATATCGCTGCACCTCCTGAGATGATCGAGCAGATTGCAGCCATTCCAGGTGTGCTCATGGTGCGCGACTTGCCCTTGGATGCTTAAGCAATATGGATGTATGAGCAATGAGTGATGAACTCAAGAATTACCGCGAACAAATCGACTCCATTGATGAGGATTTGCTCAAGTTGTTCAACCAGCGCGCGGCGCTGGCAAGGCAAATCGGTCATCTAAAGGGTGAAACTACAGTGCTGCGGCCAGAACGGGAGGCGCAGATATTGCAGCGTATGGTCAGCAATAATCCCGGTCCGTTGCCTAGTCAGAGCATTACGCAGCTATTTACCGAGATCATGTCTCACTGCCGCGCGTTAGAGACGCAACTATGTGTTGCATATTTGGGGCCAAGTGGAACTTTCAGCCAGGAAGCAGTAGAGAAACGTTTTGGTCAAGCAATTCTGAGTAAGCCATGTGTTTCGATAGATGAAGTCTTTCAAACTGTAGAAAGTGGCAAAGCAAATTATGGAGTGGTGCCGGTGGAAAATTCTACCGAGGGTGCTATTGGACGCACGCTGGATTTGTTGCTGCAAAGCCAGCTAAAGGTGTGTGGTGAGGTGATGCTGCCTGTGCATCAATGTTTGCTTTCACAAGCGACCAACCTGTCTGCCATCAAGCGAGTATTTTCACATTCGCAATCTTTGGGGCAGTGCCAAGTCTGGCTGAATACGAATCTGCCTAATGCCGAACGCGTACCAGTCGGCAGCAATACCCAGGCGATTATTTTGGCTTTGGAACAGCAGGCAGATAGTGCAGCGATTGCAGGTGAAAAAGCAGCTAAAAATTATGGTATTCCAATATTGGCTGAAAATATTGAAGACGACCCGCGTAATACCACGCGCTTTCTGGTCATCGGAAACCAGGATGTGGCGCCTTCCGGCAAGGATAAAACTTCACTGGTCATGTCTGCACCTAATCGCCCGGGGGCAGTCTACGATTTGTTGGCGCCACTGGCCAAAAATGGCGTCAGCATGACCAAGCTGGAATCACGGCCGGCGCGTTCCGGTGTGTGGGAATATGTGTTCTATATGGATATTGAAGGACATCAGCATGAACCCAAAGTGGCGACCGCACTGGTTGAATTAAAGCAAGTCGCCGCGTTCGTGAAAACGCTTGGTTCATACCCGGCTTCCGTATAAGGTTTCAAATGAACTACAGTGAGCTAGCCCCTCCTTATATCCGCGCCATAGCGCCCTATCAGCCTGGCAAACCGATTGCCGAGTTGGAGCGCGAGCTCGGCATCAGTGGCATCGTCAAGTTGGCCTCCAATGAGAATCCTCTTGGTGCCAGTCCCTTGGCCGTGGCCGCGATGCATGCGGCGATCAGCGACATTGCACGTTATCCCGATGGCAGCGGTTTCGATCTGAAGAAAGCATTGTCCGAGCGCTATCAGATTGAGCGTACATGCATTGTGTTGGGAAATGGTTCCAATGATTTATTGGAGTTGGCCGCACGCGCTTTCCTCGCGCCGGGCGACAAGGTGGTTTATGCAGATCATGCATTCGCGGTGTATGCGCTGGCTACGCAAGCGGCAGGCGCTACCGGCATCAGCGTGCCAGCTACTAAAGGTTTCGGCCACGATCTTTCCGCAATGCTGCAGGCTGCAGTGCAGCATAAGGTGAAGATGGTGTTCATCGCGAACCCGAATAATCCCACGGGTACTTTTCTCGGTGCGGCGGAATTACTTGATTTTCTGCGAGTAGTGCCGCCGCAGGTCTTGGTGGTTCTGGATGAGGCATACAACGAATATCTGCCGCAAAATTTGCGTTACGATAGTGTGAGCTGGTTGCGCGATTTTCCCAACTTGATTATTTCCAGGACGTTCTCCAAGGCATATGGTTTGGCTGGATTGCGTGTGGGTTATGCATTGGCAGGTGAGTTGGTAGCGGACATGCTGAACCGGGTGCGGCAGCCGTTCAACGTCAACAGCGTAGCGCAGGCCGCTGCTGTGGCAGCGTTACAGGACGAGTCTTTTGTAAGGCGAACTTGCGAATTGAACCAGGCCGGCATGGAACAGATTACGCAGGGATTGACTCGGTTAGGCTTGGAGTACATTCCCTCTTATGGAAACTTCTTATGTTGCCGCATTGCGAATTCTGCCCAGAGTGAGGGAAAAGGGGCTGGCCCGATGTATCGTCGCCTGCTGGAATTGGGGGTAATTGTGCGGCCGATTGCCAACTATGGTATGCCAGATTATTTGCGTGTGAGCATTGGTCTGGAAAGTGAAAATGAGAAATTTCTGTCTGCGCTGGCGCAGGCCTTAGGAGAAGCAGCGTGATTATTGTAATGAACAAGGATGTTACCGACGATCAAATAGGCCTGGTGGTAAAAAAGCTCAAGGACGCCGGGCTGGATGCCAATATTTCCCGAGGCATTGAACGAACAGTGATCGGCGCCATTGGTGATGAGCGCAAGCTATCCGAAGAAATGTTTACCCCATTACCCGGGGTGGAATCGGCGATGCACATAGTCAAACAATATAAGATCGTATCGCGCGAATCTCATCCCGAAAACACAGTGATTGATATCGGTGGCATCCAGTTGGGCGGCAAGCAAATTCAGGTTATTGCAGGCCCATGCTCAGTAGAAACGCAGCAGCAGATGGACTTGTCCGCCCAGTACGTGAATGAGGCAGGTTGCCGTTTGATGCGTGGTGGCGCATTTAAGCCTCGCACCAGCCCTTACACTTTTCAGGGCAAGGGTGTTGAGGGGTTGGATATGTTCCGTCAGGCAGCCAGCAAGTTCAAGCTGCCCATCGTGACCGAGCTAATGGATGTCCGCATGTTGGACACCTTCCTCGAAAATGACGTTGACGTAATCCAGATTGGCACTCGCAACATGCAGAATTTCGATCTGCTTAAAGAAGTGGGCCGTATCAACAAACCAGTCATTCTCAAACGCGGTATGTCGGCTACCATTTCCGAGTGGCTGATGGCGGCAGAATACATTGCAGCCGGCGGCAACCATAACATTATATTCTGCGAGCGCGGCATCCGTACTTTTGAAACGTATTACCGCAACGTACTTGACGTGACCGCCATCCCGGTAATGAAAAAAGAAACGCATCTGCCGATAATTGTCGATCCTTCACACGCCGGAGGCAAGGCATGGATGGTCGCGGCGCTGTCACAGGCAGCGATTGCGGCGGGGGCGGATGGATTATTGGTAGAGATGCATCCCACTCCGAGTGAGGCTTGGTGTGATGCCGATCAGGCGTTGACTCCGCAAGAATTGAAGAAGTTGATGGGCGTGTTGGGTGGTATCGCCACAGCGATTGGACGCACACTCTAATCCTGTCTCACGCCAGTGGAGATGTGAGGAAAGTCGTGACAAAACCATTTTTTCGCAAGGTTGTTATTTTTGGCGTCGGCCTGATCGGCGGTTCGTTTGCGCTTGCTTTGCGGCGGATGAATGCGGTGGATGAAGTAGTCGGTTTCGGGCGCAGCGCGCAGACGCTGGCACAAGCACAGCAACTTGGGATTATCAACCGCAGCGGTTCAGATCTTGCGGCAGAGCTCGGCGATGCCGATCTGATATTGCTGGCAACGCCCGTGGGTCAAATGGCCGATATTATGGCTCGCATCGCGCCGCATCTGGGTGCTAATACACTTATTACTGATGGCGGCAGCACCAAGTGCGACGTTGCTGATCATGCATATACACATTTAGCCGCACATATTTCCCGCTTCATACCGGCACACCCTATTGCAGGTGGCGAGCAAAGTGGCGCTACCGCGGCGCGTGCTGATCTGTATCAAAACAAAAAGGTAATACTGACTCCGCTGCCGGAAAATTCCGCTGATGCAGTGGCGCGCGTAAGATTGGCATGGGAATTGTGTGGAGCGTTGGTGAGCGAATTAACGCCGAAGCAGCATGACGAAGTGTTTGCAGCTGTCAGTCATCTACCACACCTGCTTTCATTTGCATTGGTACACGATTTGGCTCAGCGTGAAAATCGCGATTTGTTACTTTCTTTTGCCGCCAGTGGCTTCCGCGATTTCACCCGTATTGCTGCAAGTTCGCCAGAAATGTGGCGCGATATCTGCCTGGCCAATCGCGATGCGCTGTTGATCGAAATGGGCTGCTACATGAAAGAACTGGAAATCTTGCATAAAGCGCTTGCGGAAACTGATGGCGCCAAGCTGGAAGAGGTATTTAGTATTGCCCGTTCGGTGCGTAGTAACTGGACTCCGCAATAAATTGGTAAAATTTATCTGGAAAATTTCTAAGGTGATTATAAGGAGATAAAGCATGGACTTGAAAGTTACCTGTGTCAGAAAGAGTAACAGCCAACTTGCGCATGAGCGCATTCAATTTATAGGTGGAGTGGATGCTGACGGCGTTCGCTGGAAATATTCTGTGGCAGAGGCAATTGAGGGTATTGCCGTTGGTAAATGGCGATTTTATGCTCACGTAGGGGGGCATCCATTTTGGGTAGTTGTTGCCGTCAGTTCACTTGGGCACAAGTATTTAAAAACTGATCACGATGGGGAACAGCCAGTTAATTTATTGAGTTTGCGCGAGTGTCCGCCAGACTAATCAATTCCGTTTTACTCTCATGACAACTGACTTATTTGCAAGCATCAGATGATTTTATTCATCCTCGGTAAGGCTACGCTGAACAAGTCCGTTCGCGTTAAGCTTGTCGAAACGCACTCCTTGCAACTCAATAAGTTGCCAATGGCTTCGACAGGCTCAGCCCGAACGGAGGGACTTGTTCAGTATTGCCTTAAGCTGTTAAAGCTGCCTGCAGCCAGTTCGGACGATTGTTGAGTTCTTCCTCCATGCTTGACTGGCAGGACGGGCAGCCGTTTTCCAGCCGGTTCAGCGATGTCTACTTTTCAAACGATTCCGGACTAGAGGAAAAACGCCACGTTTTTCTGCAAGGCAATCGGCTGGCCGAGCGTTTTGCATCTTTATCAAGCGGCGATAGTTTTGCCATTGGCGAAACAGGATTCGGCACAGGGCTGAATTTTTTATGCGCTTGGCAACTGTTCGATAAGGTCGCACCATCCAATAGCAGTCTCGATTTTTTTAGCGTCGAAAAATATCCGCTTGATGAGAAAGAGCTGGCCGATGTTTTGGCACTGTGGCCGGTATTGCGGCAGTATGCGGATGAACTCCTTGCCCGTTGGCGTCGCCGCGTACCCGGCTGGAATCGGTGGAGTTTTGCCGGTGGAAAGATACGCCTTACGTTGGTAATAGGTGACGTAGCCGATGCGCTAACTGAAATCTGCGGTGGCATTGATGCATGGTTTCTGGATGGTTTTTCACCAGCTCGCAATCCCGAAATGTGGACGCAGTCTATATTCGAGAGCGTTGTGCGAATCTCTCAACCAGGCGCTTCATTTGCTACCTATACTTGTGCCGGTTGGGTACGGCGTGGTTTGGAACTAGCGGGATTTCAGGTCAGCAAATCCCCAGGCTTCGGACGCAAGCGCGAAATGCTGCAAGGTCATCTTCCCGGTTCGCCGCCGGTGCGGACTAAGGTAACAAAAGCCATCGTGATCGGCGGAGGTGTGGCCGGTTGTGCCGTTGCCTCAGCATTGGCTATGCGCGGAGTCTCCGTTACCCTGATCGAAAGCGCGCCGGCATTGGCTGCGGCGGCATCGGGCAATCCGCGCGGAATATTGCATATTCGGTTAAGCGCAGGCATAGACTCGTTGCAACGCTTTTTGCTGGCATCCTATGGGCATGCGCTTGTCTTGCTGGATGAAAAGCTTCCCATTGATGGAATCGCCCGTGCGGAATGCGGAGAGCTACAACTGGCATTTTCTGATCGAGAAGCAAAACGTATCGACCAGCTAGCGGCACTGGATTGGCCAGCGCATGTATTACGTCGCGTGGATGCGATTGAATCATCCCAGCTGGCTGGTATCGAGTTGGCACATGGCGGCCTGTGGTTTCCCGCCGGTGGCTGGCTGGTTCCGCCACAGATGTGCGCAGCATTGGCAGCGAGCCCAGCCATCGTGCAGCGTACCGGCTATCGAGCGGAATCCTTGACGGCGGTTGAGTCTGGCTGGCGGGTGGAGGGAAAAGACGAGTGCCAACAGACATGGTCAGATGAGGCTCAGGTAGTGGTGGTTTGTACCGGTTATCAAGTGAAATCGTTTGCGCCATTGTCACACCTTCCACTGATTCCGGTGCGAGGGCAAATCACTATGCTGTCTGCCACACCGCATAGCGGAAATCTGCGAACGATTGTATCTGCCAATGGTTATCTTGCTCCATCCGCCGGAGAGATGCACGTGCTGGGAGCGACACATGATTTCAATGACGAGGCAGTGGATTTGCGGGCATCCGATCACGCAGAGAACTTGTCCAAATTGGTGGACATATCCCCTGCACTAGCCAAGTCGATGAAAATTGATTCATTGGATGTTGAGCAACTGAATGGCCGTGCATCAGTGAGAGCTTCCGTTCCCGGAGCCATGCCGCTAGTGGGCGAATTATTGCCGGGGTTATATACTAGTCTGGGACATGGCACGCGCGGTCTGATAACTGCCGGACTTTCCGGTGAATTGATCGCGGCGATTGCATGTGGACAATTGTCGCCGCTGCCATTGGCGGTAGTAAATGCATTGGCTCCTGCGCCGGGGCAGGTAGGGCAGGCGAGCGACTGATGAATTCACGCATCTATGCAAAGATCGAAGCCATGACTGGGCAAAAGCGGGAGGCCAAGCCACGTGGCAGGCCGCAAAAGAATTATGACGAATCGTTAGAGCACGATGTAGGATAAGAGGAATTTTGATTATGATGAAAAGCTCCATGAATAATCCGTGCCAGGCCCCTTTAATTCTTTAATTTGGTTTTGATTTAAAATTAAATTGTTAATTGTTGCCATGTTTAAAAACCAACCCGATAAGATGTTTAGTGTTTTATTGGGGTCTACTTTACGCTGGGCATATACATAACGGCTCACTCCCATGAATTCAATATTTCGAGCGCTTGCGTCGCGGAGCATTCTACGTAGGGACGTCTTGCTTACCATTCTTGGTGCGTTACTTGGGTGGGGTGTTTCTCACCTCTACTATCTGAAGTCGGTAAATGACCTAAAGGCTGACGCGGAAGAGCGAAGGAGAATGGAAGAGCTTGTTCTTCGCGGAATTGAGAGCGTAGGCAACATCAAATATTCTCGGGACGCAGCGGGAAAAATTGTGGGCGTCGTGATAGAACTAAAAAGCTCAGCTGCATCGAGCGCTACCGCGACAGGCGATTTAACCGTTGGACAACCCAACATTGGAAAATAGTCTGTCCAACATGGCGTTCGAGCGGACGTGCCAAAAACAGCGCGCCACTCAACTCGATGTGTGTTTACCGGGCATGGCACGTAACTATGCCGGGGAAAGTCCGGTAGCTAGGTTTTCGCAGAGCCGAAGACTAATCATGTAGCTTCTTTCTGCGCCACTCGCCCTGCCTGCCCAACCATCCTGAGCTTCTTCAAATCTCATTTCCTTAATCCCCTGTAGCAATTTTGCCCGGACAAGTCATGTGCTACAAATCCGGGCAGCCTATTTACCCACTACAGCAACTTTAAACGTTGGCTTCTGTTGTATTGAGTACAAGCGCGATATGGCGTTCGGCTGGTATCATTACGGTGTTGGGCTAGATGTCGTCTCTAATAGTGAGTTATTGCTGTGGCGTCGGAATTTTGCCTGAAAATTAAACATGAGGAGAGTAGCATTAAGATATTGATAATATTTGGTATGTTAAGCATATTGGCATTGCTGATAGCAAGCCAGTTGGCGCGAGCGGGCGAGTTGCCGAAAATAGGAGAAGTCGCACCGAATTTCAATCTACCCGATCAGAATGGAAAGTTTTTTACGTTGGCGGATTTTCACGGCAAGTGGTTAGTGCTGTATTTTTACCCAAAGGATGATACGCCAGGCTGCACTGAGCAGGCATGCAACTTTCGTGACGATCTGAATCAATTAACTAGACTCGGTGCACAGGTGGTAGGCATCAGCGTGGACGACAGTAAGAGCCATGCCGATTTTGCCAAGAAATACTCTCTTCCCTTTCCGTTGCTGGCGGACAAGAACGCCGAGGTGACTACGCGTTATGCCGTGCTACGGAATCTTGGGATATTCAAGGTGGCGCGTCGATATACTTTTTTGATTGACCCGCAAGGTAAAATTAGCAAGGTGTATGACAAGGTAGAAACGTCGCGTCATTCGAAAGAAATTATTGAGGATTTGAATAAATTATTGGCTGCTGGAAAGGGATGAGAAATCCTGTCAGCAACATTCAGACTGCGACGTTATTTGTTCCAGTCGTAATTCTATCGCGGTTGCCGACCCTCGTTGTGGCGCTCATGTTTTTTTCTGTTGCGCTATGGCCGGTGCGTTTTTCGTTTATCTATCAATCCTTTCTCGCTATTCATAAATATAATATCTGATGCCATACATTATTCTTGATAAGGCCGCGCTTGCGTACGGCCATGTACCACTGCTTGATCATGTTAATTTCCAACTGGACGAAGGTGAGCGCGTCGGCTTGATCGGGCGCAACGGCGGCGGTAAATCCAGTATGTTAAAAGTGCTGGCCGGACAGGCTGTGTTAGATGATGGCCTCGTATGGCGTTCACCCGGTGTGCGCATCTGTTATGTGAGCCAGGAACCAGAATTAAATGTTGAAGCGACTGTGTTTGACGAAGTTGCGCGCGGGCTGGGTGAGCTACAACAAATTATTACCGACTACCATCATTTGTCGCATCAACTTGCCGAACCGGATGCCGATTACGAAAGTTTGCTGGAGGCAATGCAACCGTTGCAAACAAAGCTTGAAGCGCAAAATGGCTGGGCGGTGCAGGCGCGCATTGAGACTGCCATCCAACGTCTGGAGCTGAATGCCGACAGTCGTGTGGGTGATCTCTCCGGAGGCGTGCGTAAGCGCGTGGCACTGGCGCAGGCATTGGTAGCTGAGCCGGATGTGTTGATCCTGGATGAACCCACCAACCATCTGGATTTCTCATCCATTGAATGGTTGGAAGGCTTGCTTAACAACTTTCGCGGCAGCGTGTTGTTCGTGACCCATGACCGGTGTTTTTTGGATAACGTCGCTACCCGAATAGTCGAATTGGACCGCGGCAATCTCGCCAGTTTCCCTGGAAATTTTGCGGCTTACTTGCGCTTCAAGGAGCAGATGTTGCAGGACGAAACGGTGCTCAACGCCAAGTTCGATAAGGTGCTGGCGCAGGAAGAAGTATGGATACGTCAGGGCATCAAGGCGCGGGGTGTACGCAATGAAGGGCGCGTGCGGCGGCTGGAGCAGTTGCGGCGCGAGCGCAGTGCGCGGCGTGAGCGTGTGGGCAAAGTTGAAATGAGTCTGGAGGCGGGCGACCGATCAGGTAAGCTGGTGGCGGAACTGTCGAATATCAGCAAATCATTCGGTGACAGGCAAATCATTAAAGATTTCTCCTGCCGCATTCAGCGCGGCGACAAAATTGGCCTGTTGGGGCCAAACGGCTCTGGCAAGAGCACGCTGCTCAAAATTATATTGGGCGAATTAGACCCGGATAGCGGCAAGGTGCATCTGGGTACCAAGTTGGCCGTGGCTTATTTCGATCAATTGCGTGCGCAACTGAATGAGGAGGCCACGCTGGCCGATACCATCAGCCAGGGCGCTGACTTCATTGAAATTGGAGGCGTGCGCAAGCACATCATTAGCTATCTCGGCGACTTTTTATTCGCGCCGGAACGTGCCCGCTCACCGGTAAAAAGTTTGTCCGGCGGCGAACGCAACCGCTTGCTGCTGGCTCGCCTATTCAGCCGCCCAGCTAATGTGCTGGTGCTGGACGAGCCGACCAATGACCTTGATATTGAGACTATGGAGTTGCTGGAAGATTTGCTTGCCGATTACGATGGCACGCTGTTTCTTGTCAGCCACGATCGCGCTTTTCTCGACAACGTGGTGACTCAGGTCATCGCCTTCGAGGGCGATGGTAAATTGATGGAATATGTCGGCGGCTATGAAGATTGGGTACGCGTAAAGAAGCAGCAGGCCGCGCAGCGAATGCCGGTAAGTGCGGCTGTATCTGCCAAGCCATCGCCGCAGGCTGAAGTTCAATCCAAACCTGTCACCAAGTTGAGCTTCAAAGAGGCGCGTGAGCTAGAGCAGATTCCACAGCGAATTGCGTCCCTGGAACAAGAGCAGGAAGAGCTTGCTGCCACGTTGGGCGCGGGCAATCTCTACCGTGACAATCCCACGCACGCCAAACAGCTACAAGAACGCACCGCTATTATCGAGGATGAGTTGTTGCAACTGATGGCGCGCTGGGAAGAGTTGGAGAGCCGATAAAAATTATCGGCAATATCGCCCATTCAAAATATCCTGAGGCAAACTCAATTATTTATTTACTATCCGAAGAATTCTTTAACCTTGTCCATCCAGGATTTCGCGCGTGGGCTGTGGCGTGCGCTATCTTCTTCGTTTATTTGCTCGAATTCGCGTAGTAATTCTTTTTGCCGGTCAGTGAGTTTGGCCGGAGTTTCTACCATTACGTGGCAGTTCAGGTCACCAAAGGTTGAGCTGCGTACCCCTTTTATTCC
>JAIOPT010000151.1 GCA_021413765.1 Betaproteobacteria bacterium | reverse complement strand
CGGCTCGGTAATTTTCACTCCGCCCACCGCATTGATAAACACGTCTTGATCAAAGCAGGCAATACCTGCATGGCGGTGCAGTACGGCCAGCAACATGGCCAAACGGTTTTGTTCCAGGCCCAATGAAAGGCGGCGCGGATTGGGCGAGTGCGCCTCATCCAGCAGAGCCTGGATTTCGACCAGCAGCGGGCGCGTGCCTTCCTGCGTCACCATCACGCATGAGCCAGCCACTTGCGCGCCATGCTGGGACAAAAACAACGCAGAGGGGTTACTCACCTCACGCAAACCTTTTTCGGTCATGGCGAACACGCCGAGCTCGTTTACTGCACCGAAGCGATTTTTGAACGCGCGGATCATGCGAAAGCTGGAGTGGGTATCGCCCTCGAAATACAGCACTGTATCGACGATATGTTCTAGCACGCGCGGCCCGGCCAACGACCCATCCTTGGTGACGTGGCCGACCAGAATCATGGTCACTGCTGAGCTCTTTGCCATGCGCGTGAGTTGCGCTGCGGATTCACGCACCTGCGCTACTGAGCCGGGGGCTGATGTGAGGTGTTCAGAATACATGGTCTGGATGGAATCAATCACCACCACGTCGGGTTTTTCCTGCTTGATGACAGACTGTATTTTTTCCAGCTGAATTTCAGCCAATAGGTACATTCCACGCGCATCCAGCGATAGTCGCTTAGCGCGCAAGGCAATTTGCTGCGCCGATTCCTCGCCGCTGACGTATAAAACTTTTTTATGTGTCGCTAGATGGGCCAGCGCTTGCAATAGAAGGGTTGATTTACCTATTCCAGGATCCCCGCCTATCAGAACCACGCCACCACTCACCAACCCGCCACCCAACACGCGGTCAAACTCGGCAATTCCGGTCGGCGTGCGCGGCACTTCTTCCGCCCTGACTTCGGCCAACGTCTGCATCATGCTTGTTGTTGACAGCGAGCTGTAGCGATTTTTTCCGCCAGTTTCCAATTCCGCCACACTTTCCACCAGCGTATTCCACGCCGTGCAATGCGGACATTGCCCCTGCCATTTGGAAACCTGCCCGCCACATTCAGTGCAGCTATATATTATTTTTGCTTTCGCCATGATTACCTTTTATGTGAAGCAATACAGGAAAAATTGGCGCTGTCAAAAATTAAAATTTCTAAATAAGGCCAGGTTTAAGCGAGGTTAGATGCGAGAAAATTTTGCTGCGGGGTAAATCGTCATGAATAAATAAAAAGCTCAACACATCGCCTGTACCGTAAATGACTGGCATCCAGATTGAGCAAGAAGGTC
Source organism: Betaproteobacteria bacterium (assembly GCA_021413765.1). Lineage (GTDB taxonomy): Bacteria > Pseudomonadota > Gammaproteobacteria > Burkholderiales > Gallionellaceae > Nitrotoga. The sequence continues at coordinate 3,369 of JAIOPT010000151.1, read as the reverse complement.
TGCCACAAATGCCTTTGCCGGTAAGGCGAAGGCAAATAGTTGATGGATATTGCTACACGTCACCAATCCTGGGCAGTCCCTTGATTACTAAAGCTTATCAGTGAGACTCTTTCCAATCTTTTGCCAGTTCCTTCGCTTCGGTAATTTGGGCAGCCGTCATAATCGATTCCGCAATCTCTAGTCCATTTTTTGCACTTTCATCACCAGCCTCACTGGCCAAACTGAACCATTTATGTGCTTCGATGTAATTCTGTGCAACGCCATGGCCCTGCGCATACATAAGCCCCAAATTGTTTTGTGCAACCGCATGCCCTTTGTCTGCTGCCTTAGTCCACCAAGCCACAGCCTGCTTTTGATCCTGTTCTACCCCTTCACCCGTGTCGTACAAGCCACCCAAATTTAATTGGGCATCTGTACTTCCCTGCCCTGCTGCCATGCTGTATAAAAATACAGCTTGCTCGTAATCCTGAGTAACGCCAATTCCTTTTTCATACATAAAGGCCAGGTTGTATTGGGCCACTTCATCTCCCTGCTCAGCAGCCTTGCGAAACCAGGATACAGCCTGCTGGTCGTCCTGTTTGACGCCTTGACCTTTTGCGTACATAAACCCCAGATTATATTGTGCCTCCGAATTTCCCTGCTCTGCGGCCTTGAGCAACCAGAACACAGCCTGCTGATAATCCTGTGCAACACCTTCACCTTTGGCATACATGAGCCCAAGATTATTTTGGGCCAATGGCTCTCCCTGCTCTGCTGACTTGCGAAACCAAGGCTCAGCTTTCTGAAAATCTTGTGTAACGCCCAGGCCTTTTGCGTATATGAGCCCCATATAGTTTTGCGCCAGTGCATGTCCCTGGTCTGCAGCTTTTTTGAATGACTTTAGGGCCTTAGCATAGTCTTTGCTGGATATAAGCTTTTCACCATCCTCAAAATCTTTAGTGACCGCCGCAGCGGGTGTTGATGCCTTCATAATTTCTCTCCGTTATTTTAATCGTGGCTAGCGGCAAATCTAATTAACGCTGGGGAATAAGTTTAAAAGTCAGAATCATTGATCTCACAATGACTGGCGCCTTCGAATGATGTCATCAATTACGCGCCGATGTCGAGAATATATTTTGTTTATTTTCTTCAAGCGCATCAACTCTCGCTTTGCGTTTCTGTTTGCTTTTTTTGCGACACGCCGATATGTGAGCCACCGCGTTTACGTGCCAGTTCATTCTGTTTGTGCCGCTCAATCGCACGGTCACGAGTTTTTTGCGGCAGGGTATCAAAGCAATGAACGCAAGATATGCCAGCTTGATAGCTGGGTAACGCCTTTTCATCCTGTGAAACGGGATGACGGCAGGCGAAGCATTGATCATGCGTCCCTACTTTCAGATCCTGTCCTACAGAAATTCGCTGGTCGAAGACGAAGCACTCGCCCTCCCACATGCTCTTTTCAGCAGGAATATTTTCCAGATACTTGAGGATGCCGCCCTGTAGGTGGTAAACCTCCTCGAAACCCTGCCCGAGCATGAAAGAACTCGCTTTTTCACACCGAATTCCGCCGGTACAAAACATGGCAATTTTTTTATGCTTGGCGGGATCAAGATTTTTGCTGATGTATTCGGGAAACTGGCGGAATGTCGTGGTGTGGGGGTCAACTGCGCCACGAAAAGTTCCTATATCGTATTCGTAGCCATTTCGTGTATCAATTAGCACTACATCCGGGTCAGAAATTAGAGCATTCCAGTCTTTCGCATCCACGTAGGTTCCGACCTTTTCGTTCGGATCCACGCCCGGCACTCCTAACGTGACGATCTCTTTTTTAAGGCGTACCTTCATTCTGTCAAAAGGCATTGCATCAGAATAGGACTCTTTGTGTTCGATATCTGCTAATCGCGCATCAGCCCGCAAGAAAACCATCAATGCATCCACCCCTGCGCGTGTACCGGCGACAGTTCCGTTAATACCTTCCGCAGCAAGTAAAATTGTTCCATAGATCCCTTGCGCAACGCAAAAATCGAATAAACCGTTTTGCATCTCGCGGTAGTCAGGGAGTTTGGCAAATTTATATAGTGCAGCAATAACAATATTGGACATGAATTATTTAACTCTATTAAAACTTATGTGATGACTGCATAAAATCTTCAATGACTCAGCACGAAGTTCGGAGCGCGTACGGCACTGCATCCGATTATATGTTCGCTGATTCCAATGTTCGCTGTGTGACTCGTACCAAAACTACATTTTAAACGGGTTCAGAGCGGCTTTCCAATCTTGATGCAGATCAATAATAACATCTGGCTGCTGTTCTTTTCCTGAACTAATCACCACGCTCAGGAGCCGGATGTTTCTGCAGTTTGCGTTGTAGCGTACGCCGATGCATATTAAGTGTGCGTGCGGCAGCGGAAATGTTACCGCCACAGTCAGCCAACACCTTTTGCAGATGCTCCCATTCCAGTCGATCCACTGACATTGGTTTCGTCATAATCGCAGCTTCAGCAACGCCTGGCCGATGGTCAAAAGCCGCGACAATTTCATCCGCATCTGCGGGCTTGGCCAGATAGTATGTCGCGCCCAGCTTCACTGCCTCCACAGCGGTTGCAATGCTCGAATAACCGGTGAGCACCACGATGAGCGCGTCAGGCTTATGCTCTTTGAGATATGCCACCAGTGTCAAACCTGACGGCCCGGGCATCTTTAGATCAATCACTGCGTGAGTGGGCAGATTTTGCGCAATCATTTGAATGCCATCATTCACATTGTTTGACACACTTACCGCAAATCCGCGCCGGGAAAGGGCCTGCGCCAACACCGTGCAATAGGTGACGTCATCGTCCACCAGCAGCAGCTTGTGGGGAAGTGATTTTTCCAGTGCTGGTAAAGTCATATTGAATTCGTCACACGTAAACGAGCCAGGGGCAGTGTCACGCGCGTGCACACCCCTCCGCCATCCCGATTCGACAATGAGAGTGAGCCGCCAAACCGGCGCAGTGCGGCATTAACCAGAAATAATCCAAGTCCCTGCCCGCTTTCCTTGGTGGTAAAAAATAATTTACCGGCATGAGTTTCCGCAGAGGGAGTCAAGCCTGACCCGCGGTCGGAGACTTCGATCTTCAATTGCTCTGCATCGCAACTGACTTCCACCTCAACACTGTCCTCCGAAGCATCGGCGGCATTATTCAGAATATTGGTGATAACTTGCCCCAACACTTGCTCCGCTACAATCTGCGGTGCGGGTGATGGGCCCGTCCAGCGATAACTTACTTGCGCCGAGGGACGCATGCTGCGCCATTGCGCAAGCAAGTCTGCAAAATAATTATCAAGCGCAATGCTGTAACCACTTTCCGCACGCGCTTGTTCTGTGGACGAAAGCATGTTGGAAAG
>JAIOPT010000120.1 GCA_021413765.1 Betaproteobacteria bacterium | reverse complement strand
CATCGTCATTAATCAGCGCCTCAATAGCGAGCTGGATCTGACTTTCCACCAATCCACCCATTTGTAATACTTGGGCACGCACCGCTTCCAGCTCGGCATCAAATTGCTTAGAGGTATGTTCAGTGGAGAGCATGATTGAGAGCCATTCGAAAAGAGGTTAGTGGTGATACTACGCGCACACTGTGACAATTTTGTTACATGCAAAGCAACGAATGTCTGCATGCCGCTTGAAGTTTCCTCCGGTATTACGCCGCTCTATGGCGATTTATCGCATTGAAAGAGAAAACGGACAATAGCTGACCAGATTGTCGCTCATGTTTTTACATTGATATAAACTGTTTATATCTTTATTGTGTGGCATGATCATGCTAATCTGCACAGGTAGCAATTTTTATATTCATATTTAATTGGGAGCGAGCCATGACGACAAAAGCAAAAAATGCTGTGAAAGCCAAACCTGCTGCTAAACCTAAAACTGCTACGGGATCATTGCCAACTAAAGTGGTAGCAAATAATAGGTCTAAGCCTGCTCCAGCAGTTAAAGCAGTGACTCCTACAAAGGCAGTGACCAAAATGGCAAATAAAAATCCTGTAGTTAAATCTGATGTAACAACTTCTAAAGTAATTAAAGCGGGGAAGTTATCAAAGGCAGATAAGCCTAAAAAAATTAAAATGGTGCGTGATAGTTTCAGCATGCCGGAAAATGAGTATTCGCAATTCGCTGCATTAAAGAAGAGGTGCCTGCTGGCTGGCGTTCATGTGAAGAAAAGTGAATTGCTTCGAGCTGGTTTGATTTGCTTGTTAAAGCTGTCTGATCCTGAGTTGGTTAATGTTGTAGGGCAAGTGGAAATACTCAAAACAGGTCGGCCACCTAAACATTGAGTGGTTGTCATGATGTTCTTATATTTCAAGCGACGGGTCGTTGTTCAGCGGGTTTTATCGTATTCTCATTGAGCAGCCGCGGCATTTTCAGATGCTGCCGTTGGAAATTTATGGACTCGATGAGCCTTATCGAAATGGCGGAAAAAAGTGTAGGCGATGGTAAAATGATTGCGATCCTTCGTGGTGGAATATACCAACCATATATTACATACTGAGTAAGTGGCTAACCTCGTATTGATAGGTAATTACTGTGCAAGCATACGATACCATTGCCGCAGTTGATTTAGGTTCCAATAGCTTCCGGCTGCAAGTCGCGCGAGTGGTGGAAGATCAGATATATCCACTCGATTCCTTGAGAGAAACAGTTCGTCTGGCTGCAGGATTAACGCCGGACAACTTTCTAGACGACGAATCCCAACTACGTGCTCTTGCATGCCTTAAGCGATTTGGCGAGCGTTTGCGTGGCTTGCCAAGCCATGCCGTAAGGGTGGTGGGCACAAATACTTTCAGGCTGGCTAAAAATGCATTCGCTTTTCTTGAAAAAGCAGAAGATGCCTTGGGTTTTCCGATCGAGATAATCGCTGGTCGAGAGGAGGCACGGCTAATTTATTTGGGTGTGGCACATTGCATGCCACCATCTCATAATCATAGGTTGGTAGTTGATATCGGCGGTGGCTCTACCGAATGCGTTATTGGCGAGGGATTGGAGCCGCTTCGAATGGAAAGCTAGTATATGGGATGCGTCAGCTACAGCAAACGTTTTTTTGGCGACGGTAAAATTACTAAAGATGCCATGCAGCAGGCGGAACTCGCCGCACGCATGGAGCTACAAACACTTCGTTTTGAGTTTTCCAGCGTAAATTGGCAAGAATCGATCGGGTCATCTGGCACAGCACGTGCATTGGCAGATTTGTTAAAGCAAAATGATTGGAGCAAAGAAGGTATAACGGCAGAGGGGCTTGCAAAACTGCGTTCCATGTTACTGAAAGCAGGGGAATGCAAGCGGCTCGATACACTTGGGCTGAAACCGGATCGCATTCCTGTCCTGCCTGGTGGATTCGCTATTATGTCGGCAATTTTCACTGAATTAAATATTCAGTATATGAGCATAGCGAGCGCCGCCCTCAAAGAAGGAGTGTTATATGACCTGTTGGGCCGTTTGCATCATCAGGATATACGCGATGTCACTGTGAGCCAATTCATGCGACGCTACCATATCGATCCATTACAAGCCAAGCGTGTGGAGGATTTATCGTTGTCACTTTTTAAGCAAGTGGAGCAGGGCGTTGACGTTGATGTTGAGGCGGTGCAGCAGCAGTTGCAATGGGTGGCTAGGTTGCATGAAATAGGTATTTCCATCGCACATAGTGGTTATCACAAGCATGCAGCTTACATTCTGGAAAACGCTGACATGCCAGGTTTTTCTAAAATGGAGCAGTTTCAGCTTGGGTTGCAAGTAAGAGCGCAACGCGGGTCGCTTTCCAACGTGCAAAAGTTGTCGGGGACAATACAAGATTGGACCGCAATACTAGCTTTGCGCCTGGCAGTTTTGTTTTGCCGTAGTCGTACAGATGTGCTTTTGCCTAAAATGCAATTGAAAAGAAGCGGCAATGAGTATCGTATTAAACTTGATGAAAAATGGATTGCGCAAAATCCGCTCACTGAAAATGCATTACAGGCAGAGATTAAGGATTGGAAAGCAGTAGGAGTCAGTTTCTCTGTAACTAACTAATTATTATCTGTATATACTGCAATAACATAATATTGTACCTGCAGGTATTTGAGATGCTATTTGATAGGTGATCTGGATGCTTGTTGGGCTGCCCGGTGAATCAACTTCGCTATGCATGCGTCCGTACATTTAGGATTGTATTTTTTATGAACGCGCTAATTTTTTGGAGAGAAGTATGAATAAATTTCTGTTGTTCGCGAGCCTGATGTTCGCAACTTCTGCGTCGTATGCTACCGTACAAGGTAAGGAAGTGAGCTATACCGCCAACGGTACTAATCTAAAGGGTTATATCGCCTATGACGATGCTATAAAGGGCAAGCGCCCAGGTGTTTTGGTAGTGCATGAATGGTGGGGGCACAACGAATATGCACGAAAACGCGCTCGTATGTTGGCAGAGCGTGGCTTTACCGCGCTGGCAATTGATATGTATGGCGACGGCAAACAGGCGCATCACCCGGACGATGCAGGTAAGTTTGCCAGCGAGGTGGCAAAGGACACTAAACTCGCCAAGGCTCGATTCGATAGTGCATACAGCCTGATCAGAAAGGAAAAGACCGTGGATTCCAACCGAATCGCAGCCATCGGCTATTGTTTTGGTGGTTCGGTCGTATTGAACATGGCGCGCACCGGAGAGCCACTTAAGGCTGTGATAAGTTTCCACGGAGGTTTGGGAACGGAATCTCCGGCAGAGGTGGGCAAGATCAAGGCGCGCGTCGCATCCTTCACTGGCGAAGACGACCCGATGATTCCTGCTACGCAGGTTGCCTCCTTCAGGCAGGAGATGGAGAAGGCCGGAGCGACTTACAAGGTGGTGACCTATCCCGGCGCCAAGCACAGTTTTACCAATCCAGACGCAGATAAGTATGGGCAGGAGTTCAAGCTGCCGTTAGCCTATAACGCTGCGGCGGACAAGGCTTCGTGGGATGAGGGCATGGCTTTTTTGACCGATGCGTTCCAAGTTAAAGATATTGCGAAATAGAAGAGCTCATTTTGTGGAGATGTCTGATTCCATTTGAATCAGGGCTGGCGCTAGAATCGGATTCCCACCGCCAAACGGGTCATATTGCTGGCAGTGAAGTTTGCATGGGGATCCAAAGCAAGACGAAAGAACCACGGTTCCTGATCGTAGGTTAGCGCAATGCCTGTGGCGTGGAAGAGCTCGGAATCCGGATCATTACGGCCTGTGCGCCGAAACAGATCAATCGTCAGTCGGGACAGTGCGCTTGTTTGTCTGCGCAACACGAGGTGCGTGACACGTTGTTCGGTCCTGAGTCGGTCATCGTGGATCTGATACAGGGTCATTAAAGTAGCGTTATCCGGGCGCCAGCCAGCGCCGAGCAATATCGAGTCATTGGGATCAAAGTTGAGGTTGTAGTAGGGTTTGAGGTTAGTCCGCCCAAAACCGAGCAGCCCGAAGTAGGGTGCTTCTTTGCCACTGCTTAATTCCAGGGTGGCGCTGGCGCCCACGAACCCGCGCGATGCGTATTGCCCTGATGCAATAATTCTCCCAAAAGGCAACGAGTATTGACGTTCATAGCCGACGCGAGTCTGCTGAAATTCAGTGCCTCGCTGGTATTGACCGATCCAGAAAACATCCTCTTCCCGGTTACCACGTAAATTGATGTCTGCCGCTGAACGGCCAGCGGTCTCATGGTAGACGTTTGGAGTCAATTTCCAAGCAATCGCATGTTCCACGCTGACCGGGTCGTTTGGTTCGATATCAGCCCGATCTTGAATGGCTTGGGTCGGGAAGGGTACCGATATACCACCTGCCACAACTAATACTAATGCACCATTCCAAAACGATGGCCAGCTCATCATACAGTGTGGTTTACGAAATGCGGATCTTGAGATAATTGCCTGTAAAGGCTACATGGCATAGCACGCAGACCCACAAGACACCTCTATATTTTTTTCGGACTGTATCGGACTGATATAAGATTCAGTCGCATACTTTAAAATTTTTCTGATGGCAGTCATTTGCCATCTTCTGTGCCTTTGCGATTTGCTGTAACGTCATTTTTTTTGCAACAATGTCGCGACTCTTCACTGCGTCCTCATATCCAGACGCTGCACTAAGATTGAACCACATATGTGCGCGAACATAGTCCAGCGCAATACCTTGCGCTTCCTCATACATCACGCCGAGATTGTATTGCGCATTCTTATTCCCTTGCACTGCTGCCAGGCGATACCATCTTGCTGCTTCAGCGTAATCTTGCGGGGCGCCTTGCCCTGCCTTAAAACTCACGCCAAGGTTAAATTGCGCCTCCGCTTGCCCTTGCGCTGCTGCTAAACGCCACCACTTGACTGCTTCTGTGTAGTCCTGCGTAACGCCCATACCTTTGCCATACATATAGCCAAGGTTATATTGCGCTAGATCATCCCCCTGCGCTGCAGCCAGACGAAACCACTTGGCAGCTTCAAGGTAGTCTTGCGGGACGTTTTGCCCGCTGTAATACATCAAGCCGAGGTTGTTTTGTGCATGTGCATTTCCCTGCGCTGCGGATGATTGATACCACCTGATTGCTTCAGCATAGTTTTGCGGGACGCCGTGCCCTTTCATATGAATCACGCCGAGGTTGAATTGCGCCTCTGCTTGCCCTTGTGCTGCTGCCAGGCGCCACCACTTGAGTGCTTCTATGGGATCCTGAGCAAGACCTTGCCCGATGGAATACTTCAAGCCAAGATTGTATTGCGCATTCGCATTCTCTTGGGCTGCAGCTAATCGATACCATTTCACTGCTTCCGCATAGTCCTGCGAAACGCCTTTCCCTTTGTCATACATATAGCCAAGATTGAATTGCGCGTTCGCATTCCCCTGAGTTGCTGCCAGGTGCCACCATTTGAGGGCTTCCATGGAATCCTGAGCAACGCCTTGCCCCTTGGCATATTTCAAACCAAGCTCGTATTGAGCATTCGCATTCCCTTGTGTTGCAGCCAGGCGATACCATTTGAGGGCTTCAGCGTAGTCCTGAGCAACGCCTTGCCCGTTGGAATATTTCAAGCCAAGATTGTATTGCGCATTCGCATTTCCTTGCGCTGTTGCCAGGCGATACCATCTGACCGCTTCAGCATAGTCTTGTGGGACGCCGTGCCCTTCGTCATACATCATGCCGAGGTTGTACTGCGCATTCGCATTCCCCTGCGCAGCTGCCAGGCGCCACCACTTGATTGCTTCTACGTAATCCTGCGCAATGCCTTGCCCGTTGGCATAGTTCAAGCCGAGATTGTATTGCGCATCTGCATTTCCTTGCTCTGCAGCCAGACGATACCACTTCACAGCATCTGCATAGTCCTGCGTAACACCTTGCCCATTTTTATATCTATGGCCGAGATTTATTTGCGCCCGCGCATCACCATGCGCTGCTGCTAGTCGATACCATTTAACTGCTTCTGCGTAATCCTGGGAATTACCTATCCCTTTCTCATACATCAAGCCGAGATCGTATTGCGCGTTCGTATTCCCCTGCACTGCGGCTAGACGGTACAAATTCAATGCTTTTGCGTTGTCCTTCGCCACGCCATGCCCGCTGTAATACATCAAACCGAGATTGTATTGCGCATGCGCATTCCCCTGCATTGCTGCTACTTGATACCACCTGACTGCTTTTATGTAGTTACCGCTCTTATATGCAGCTAAGCCGTCTTCGAATGGATCCGCCCAGGTTGTACCAACATTCAAAAGTAACGCAGTAAATATACAGAATAGTAGTCGTTTCATTGGTGACCTCATTGTGCATCAGCTAATGGTGGCCATACAGGGCGCATGAGAATTGATTTGCGTTATGGTAATTTGTGGCGGATGCATGCAATAACTGCAAGATTGGATCAGTAGCTTGGGGTTGTGATTTTTTGAATTGATAGATGAAATTGACATGCAAAGTAAACATAGGGCTGCAAAGTCTGTAGCCCTATGTGAACTATGCCTTTAAATTATTTGGCAGCAGAGTCTTTTTCACATTTTTTCAGGAAGCTGTTTTTAGCTGCACCAGCCAATTTTTTCTCGGTGGCTTGAGTGCCACAGGCGGTAAGCGCGGCATCCTTGTTACACTTCTTCAAGAAGCTGTTCTTGGCGGCACCAGCCAGTTTCTTCTCAGCAGCCTGGTCATCGCAACTGCCACCAGCAGCGATAGCAATGTTGGCGGCAAACATACTCAGTACAGCAGCAATCACAATTTTATTCATTAAGAGTCTCCTAGATTTTTGGGCTTATGCACAGGGCTAATTACGCGCTAATAACCTTACCGTAACATGACAGACATAACAAGTAGCAAGTTTATGAATGCCGAATGAATATTGAATCAAAAAACAGATACCCGATAGATTATTGGGTAATATAAAATTAGCGTACTTGGTCATCGGTCATTTGCTACGAGCACAGCATGTAACCATACTATGTCGGCGGAGATCTTGGTGTCAGGTTTTCGCAGAGCCAAAGGCTAGCCAGGAGTGCAAGAGCGCGATCGCGAGGCAGGGGCTAAAGGAAGCCGAGCCCAAACCCTTGGAAGAATCTATTCAATATCGTTAGGTAGTAATCTCGCACATGAGCATTGATATATTCCGAACGGCTAGTAAGCTGGATGCTGAGGTAATAGCCAATCTCGTCAATATGGCGTATCGCCCAGAATCAGGTGCATCCGGCTGGACGCATGAATCTGACTTGGTGTCTGGAAGCAGAACAAACGTCGATCAAATTGTAGACATAATATCAAAGCCAGATTCCGTAATTCTTTTGGGCATCAAGGGATCAGAGATTGCGGCTTGTATTCATATCGAGAAAGACGACAGCAGTGGTTACATTGGAATGTTCGCAGTTAATCCAACTTTGCAAGGAGCGGGGGTTGGAAAACAAATGCTCGCCTATGCTGAATGGTACGCAAGCGAAAATTTCAGCTCCGATAAATTCATTATGGTCGTTGTATCCTCCAGAAGTGAACTCATTTCTTTCTATCAGAGGCGTGGCTATCAGAAAACAGGTTCAATAATGGACTATCCGCTGTCAGCAGGTGCTGGCATTCCAAAACATCCCGATCTAAAAATCGAAATATTGGAAAAGCGGTCTGACATTACGGTCAAGCGGGACGCGCTAGACAAGCGACCAATAAACCAGGAGTCACTATGAACGATCAAAACGTTACCGTAGCCGTGGTGGCAACACAAGTCACGCCACGTATTAAACCATCGAATTATCCAGAACCTTTCGCTTCACGAATGGCGGGTCGAGAGAAGCGTACGCTCGGGGATTTGTTTGGTCTTTCAAATTTCGGGGTAAATCTAACCCGACTATTGCCCGGTGCCTGTTCAGCTTTACGGCACGCCCATTCCAAACAGGACGAATTCATCTATATTTTGCACGGCCATCCCGTGCTGCTTACCGATGCTGGAGAAACGCAACTCTCTCCAGGAATGTGTGCGGGATTCAAAGCTGGTACGGGCGACGGGCACCACTTGGTTAATCGCACAAGTGAAGAAGTGAGTTACCTTGAAGTCGGTGATCGCAGCACAGGAGATTCGGCCGTGTATCCCGACGATGACTTACAGGCAGCTTTGGTCGAAGGCAAATGGCAGTTTGCACACAAAGATGGCTCACCATATTGAATTCGTGTTAATGCAGCTGATAATGCTGTGTAGCACCGGTTTTTTTCGATGCACTACGTATCAAGGGAATTTATATGCAACACGTTTTAATCATTCATGAGGTCGAGGCTTATTCGGCATGGAAGGTGGTTTTTGACCAAGCAGCAGATATTAGAAAGCGCGCCGGAGAAATCAGCTACCAGTTGCTGCGATACGACAGTGATGCAAACAACATCGTACACTTCTCGGAGTGGTCATCACTGGAGGACGCCCGGCGTTTCTTCGAGTCTCCAGCGTTGGTTGAAATCAGAAAAAAGGCTGGCGTAAAAGCCCCGGCTTTTATTTATCTACAAGAGATAGAGCGTGGCGTGTTATAGCTATCCCCAGTTCTTTAACCACGAAGGGCCGCATTCATTACTTGACGACAAATCGCTAGATGAGTTCTACTTCGCGTCGCGCCATTTTCTATGCGTTTCTTTTAAGTGCGGTGGGCTTAACTTCTCGCTAACTGCTCAATATTATCTTGACTGAACTGCCATTTAATTAATGGAGGCGACTTGAGAGAGTAAAGCTACGCTAGATGAGATCTGTAACTTTTAACGAGGAATTACCATGTCTATTTCCATGTATCAGGCCTCTGTTCCACCCATGATTCATACTTTAAGTAACTTACGGGCAATACTTAAAAAAGCTGATGCGTTCGTCGAGGCTAAAAAAATTGCCCCATCGGTTTTAATCAATGCAAGAGTCTACCCGGATATGCTCCCGCTTTCACGCCAGGTTCAAATTGCTTCAGACATTGCCAAGCGCGGCACTTGCCGCCTTGCAGGCGTTGAGCCGCCGAAGCATGAAGATAACGAATCCACCTTCCCAGAGTTAATGGCACGTCTAGACAAGACGATTGCCTTGCTTGAAACCTTTAAACCAGAGCAAATTGATAGCACTGAGGATAAAACCATCAGCCTGCCCATGCACGATAAAACACTCACATTTAAAGGTTTGCGTTTTTTGCTCGATTATGTGATGCCAAATGTTTATTTCCATGTAACTACCGCCTACGCGATCTTGCGGCATAACGGAGTGGAGGTCGGCAAACAGGATTTCTTAGGTAATATTGGCTAACCGACTTAGGTTCCTACGGCTTATTATGTTGCCGATATCCATTCGGCAGACTCAATAATCACGGACTCTGTAATTCCATCGAAATATTTGGCTGGATGACATACCGACTGATCCTATGAAAAAAACCACTGTTTTTGACTAATCTTGAACAGTGGTCTTTTTATTCCAAGTTTAACAGCGCTCTGAGTTAAATGCAGCTTACGCCCAACGTATATTTAGCGCCAGGAGCAAAAACTCCAATGATCTTTGTAGGTGAGCATTGAGCAGCTTTTTTGGCCGAATTCGTATAACCCAGAGAGAACGTATAGCTCAAGTTTGGAGTCATTGAGCAGATCGTCACGTTGTTTCCGATTGAACAGGATACCTGTGATGCATCGCCAGACGAAAGATTGACTTTGCCTGTAACGGGTACATTGTTGTATTTGAAATAAAAGCTCAACGTGGCTTTCGCGGCAGGTTGCGAGGTTCCACTAAAAGTTACCGATTGATCAGCGTTCGGAATGATTGAGGTGGAATTTGGTGTCCATATGATGGAGTCACCGTTCGGAGCAGTAGGTTGAGCAACTCTTAGCTGTAGGGCGGAGGTGGCCGTCGGCATGGAGCAGATGAAGCTACCGTCGGCCTGTGTTTTTGTGCAGGATGCTGCAGTTGGAGGCGATACAATGATCGACAGACCGGCATCGGGCTGCCCGTTCAGTTTTACGCTGCCAGTGACCTTGTAGGTGGCCGGCTGTTGTGAGGACGGTGGAGTTCCTGCTGTGTAAAATCCGGATGCGATCGGCAAAGTGAGATTCAGCGCCTTGATGTTGTTTGCGCTAGTTGGGCTTGTCTCCGGTATACCGCAAATCTCTGTGCCAGTTGTTCCACAGTGGGTGTCGTTCGGATTAGAGAACCGAACGACGTGTGGGAAAGTATAACTCATGATTGAGCCCCACTTTTGCGGTACGGCGTACCCGAAGGCATACGGCGTGACACCCAACCCGCCACCTTGGGTTGCAACCGTTGCGCGGTCATGCATCAGACCGAGATTGTGTCCAGTTTCATGGGCCAGAACCAGTTGATCGCAATAGTATTTTCCGGTGTCCAAATCAACGCCATCGCTTAATACGGACATCATGTAGGATTTGTATTTCGAATATTGTGCGAGACCGTTGTTTGATCCCCCCACCCATGCGACTCCGCAGCTTTTCTGCGAGTTTGCATGCAGCGGCCGGATAATCGTAACCAGATCCGCGCCCGCGGCTGTCCTATCGCTGTTAACCACAGAGAAGGGTGCACTGCCGGAAGAGAGTTGCGACAAGAGCGTGCCATTGTCTGTGGTGTCCGATACATTGATCGGTTTCAAGCCAACGCGCCTCATTTTATAAGTAAGGCCTCCGGCTGTGTAAGCCTGGTTAGTGAGTGCGATGTAGTTGTCGATAGCCGCAGTCAGGGCTGCGACACTGCCGTACCTCGTCAACATTCCGCCTGTATAGTAAATAAGGATGTCGATGGTGGCACCCTGTCCTTGTACGGACGATGATATGACAGCCTGTTGCTGCGTTGTGCCGGTTGCCGCCTGCGCGGCCTCGTGCGTAACTTTCACCTCTTTCGGCGCATCTGCCGCACATGAGGCCGCATTTTCGCTATGCTTTAGTCCGAGCGCAGTCGGGTTCCAGACAAACGTACCCGTGGTTGCCGTCTTGCTGACCGTAAAATCACCTTGCGGCGATACAATGTAGCCCGACAACCCCTCGTCGTTCCAAGTAATGGTCGCGGTATAAGTCTTGCCAAAATCGGACAGGTATCCCTGCCATGAAGAGGATTCCGCTCCTAGTTTAGAAGATTCGGATACAACACGAACAGCTCCTAATCCCGGCAAGACTAAGGAGGCCTCATCGCCGGGTTTCATGTTGGCGAGCAGATTTGTGTCGAGCGTCATTGGCGAGGCACCGAATACGGGCGCTTTTTCATTTTTTTCTGCGATGCGGATTTTGCTGGCTGCGGGCAGTTCGGATAGCGACGGTGTCGTCCATGTTGTAGATGCCTTCCCGATTATAGGGATGTCGCCAGAGTATCCTATCGCATAGGTAGCCTTCAGCGTCTGGATAAAAGCGGATACGTAGCTGCCACGAATACCAAATGTCGCCCTTTTTGATGGGTCAGCAACCAGCTCAAGCGTTACTTCTCCATCGTTACCATCGAGATGGCTATATACCACTCGGTATTGGTATGATTTTCCATCGAGCGATAGGGAAACTATTTTGTTTTTGGCAACGGACCTCAAAAAGGCAGCGTTTAACGATTCGATTGAATCAGCACCAATCTTGACGGTGTTTATGGCCGGAACTGTGGCCGGAGTAGATGAGGCGGAAATTGCCGAAGGTGAAGCAAGTAGGGAAGCCAAAGTAACCGAGACAACAAATATTCTGTTCATAGCACCTCCTGATTGAAATATTTTAAATATTCATCGCAAGGCCGTTTACCGGCAACTCCGCTATCTTAGACTCTCGCCCTTAGACCGGAAGCTTTGCGTCACCGTCTTTCGGCGGTTTTGCCCTTTTCGTGAACTTATTTGATTGCACATTAAAATTATTTATAATTTTGTGAAAGTGAAATTTTTAAATGTACTTCTTATTCCCAAGACACGCAGTGATTATTGCGTTATTTTTGAGTGGCCCCTCCATAATTCTGATAGAAAAAATGGTTATTTATCGACTCTCTGATGATTTAGAGCTTGTATTGGTAGATTAATATTATTAGCGGCAAAATTTGCTCATTCTTTAGGACAATTTTGCAACTTTATGTAAAAAGTCGATTAATGATGATCATAATTTTTCGTTAAGTCGACTTTCAGCAATTTTGATGTCATCAATCATGCCCCTTGCCATTCGTAAATTTGGTTAATGGGAAGAGCCGACGCTAATTTCTTGAGAAAACTAATCTGCATCAATATCTTGGGTATGTGGCTACAACTGAATAACCAGCAGGCCATCTTTAAATATGGCATGTAGAAAATGATGTATAGCGTGCTTTGTGGACTACTTGAATTAATGCGGAATTCGCTAAGTGCAACGCGGCACCACTTTAATAAATTCTTCATTATCAATCACAAGGTTTAAACCAGCGGCTTTAGCCGGTCAGCTTTAGCTGCGACAATATGCCACACGAATGGAGATGTGGTATGGAATACAGATATGGCAGTCATACGGTGTTTCAAATTGAGTACCACTTTGTCTGGGTAACGAAGTATCGCTACAAGGTGTTGAATGGAGAGGTGGCGGAGCGAATCCGAGACTTGGTGAGAGAGACATGCGAAGCCTTTGAAATTAGGATTGTCAAAGGCGTTGTGAGTAAAGATCACGTGCACATCCT
>JAIOPT010000136.1 GCA_021413765.1 Betaproteobacteria bacterium | reverse complement strand
AATCTTGCGCTTCGTCTCACTCATAACCTGCTCCTTTTTACAGCAGGCTACCATCTTAATTTACTGTCTGAAAATTGGGGTCCACTATACGCAGCCTTAACTTGTTTGACCACCAATTCACTGAACTCGGCAGTGTATCCCAGCTTCACTATCTTTTTCATCGTATCCCTTACATAAGTAACGTTAGCTTTACGTCACCCTTGAAAAACTATTTTTCAGTGGGAGCTCAATCAACAACGTCAACAAGAAAAAACCGATGCCAATTCGCGATTGGAAAGCTGCGCTAAATGGGTTTACTATCCAGATCGATAGCCGGATGCCAAGGCAATAAAGAATTCTTGTTTATACAATATCCGGGACACCCTCACAAAAGGAGGTAGTTATGACCAAAGTTCTTATTCTCTATTACAGCATGTTTGGGCATATCGAAATAATGGCCCAAGCCTTGGCTGAAGGCGTGCGCGAGGTGGAGGGAGTGGAAGCCGTAATCAAGCGCGTGCCGGAAACCCTTCCTGACGACCAAGCGCTGGCGATGGGCGTAAAAATTGATCAACCCGCCCCAATTGCTACCGTCGAAGAGCTTCCCGACTATGACGCGATTATCTTCGGCACACCGACCCGGTTCGGCGACATGACCGCGCAGATGCGCAACTTTCTAGATCATACCGGCAAGTTGTGGACGAATGGCCGATTGATCGGCAAGGTCGGCAGTGTATTCACTTCCAGCGCCACCCAGCATGGCGGGCAGGAGAGCACCATCCTCTCTTTCCATACTACACTGCTGCACCATGGCATGGTGATCGTAGGCGTGCCTTATTCTTGCACTGAACAAATGCGCACCGACGAAATCACCGGCGGTTCGCCCTATGGCGCTGGCACCATCACCGGTGCAGACGGCAAGCGTATGCCATCAGCCAATGAACTTGGCATTGCACGCTTTCAGGGAAAGCATGTCGCAGTAATTGCAAAGCGTCAGTCGGCGAGATGACTGCACATAGCAACTTTGATGAAACGGTTTCATTGAAGTAATTTTATTGCCAAGGGAGTCATTCATGGGCAGCAAGGACTACATCGCTTATTTCACCATGGAGATCGGGCTGGCGGATGCCATGCCCACTTATGCCGGGGGGTTGGGAATATTGGCCGGGGATACGGTGCGATCTGCAGCCGACCTGGAAATCCCCATGGTTGCGTTGACCTTGCTGCACCGCAAGGGTTATTTCCGCCAAAAGCTGGATGCATCCGGCACACAAACCGAAGAACCCGTTTCATGGCCAGTACCCGAGTGGTTATTCGAAATGGAGCCACGCTGCAAGGTGGAAATCGAAGGACGCATCATTTACCTGAGGGCTTGGAAGTATGAGGTAAAGGGCGTCAACGGCTATGTTGTTCCCGTTTATTTCCTGGATGCCGCGCTACCGGAAAATTCAGAGTGGGATCGTACGCTGACGGATTACCTCTATGGCGGGGATGAGCATTACCGGCTTTGCCAGGAAATCATTCTCGGGATAGGCGGGGTGAGGATGCTACGCGCCCTGGGCTATAGTGTTATCAAGCGCTACCACATGAACGAAGGCCATGCCGCCTTGCTCACCCTGGAGCTCGCCTACGAGCTTGCACGCCAAGCATGGGAAGCGGCCTATGAACCAATCAAACAAATCATTACGCCGGAACTCGTCCACTTGATCAAGCCCATGTGCGTTTTCACAACCCACACCCCCGTACCAGCCGGACATGACAAGTTTCCTTTGGATCTGGTGAATCGCGTCCTCACCGATTACCACGGCGCCTTCGTCGAGCGCGAAAAACAATTTTGTCCTGATGGTGTACTGAATTTAACCTCTCTCGCCGTGGACAATAGCCACTACATTAACGGAGTCGCAAAGCGGCATGGCACAGTCACTCAACAGATGTTTCAGGAATACAAAATAGATTCCATCACCAATGGCGTACATGCCGCCACGTGGGCATCGCAACCCATGGCCGATCTCTTTGATCGGCACATCCCGGGCTGGCGAGAAGACAACATCAGCTTGCGCCACGCAGTCAATTTTTCCAAGCGGGAGATTCGGATGGTGCACCAGAAGGCTAAGCAGGAACTCATCGCAAGAGTGAACCTGATCGACCCCGTAGGCATGAACCCTGATGTCTTCACTATTGGTTTCGCCAGGCGCATGACACCCTATAAACGTGCCGACCTGCTGTTTCTGGACAGCGCAAGGCTCGTGGACATCGCCGCAAAATCTGGCCCTTTCCAGATCATCTACGCTGGCAAGGCACATCCTCACGACCAGGCCGGCAAGGACATCATCAAGCACCTCTATCAAATGAAAGCGATGCTGAAAGATAAAATCAAGATCGTCTATCTGGAAGAATACAGCATCGATCTGGCCAGAACCCTGATCGCTGGCGTGGATCTCTGGCTGAATACGCCGCAACCACCTCTTGAAGCATCCGGCACCAGCGGCATGAAGGCCGCCCTCAATGGTGTGCCATCCCTTAGCGGGATGGACGGATGGTGGGTAGAAGGGTGTATCGAAGGGGTAACCGGATGGGCCATCAGCCAGGATCGCGGCCTGGAAAACATGGAAAATATAGATAAGCGGGTAGTCGACGCCCAATCCCTTTACAGCAAGCTCGAGATGATCATCATCCCAATGTTTTACAACGAAGAAGATAGATATGCCGAGGTGATGCGCAGCGCCATCGCGATCAATGGCTCGTTTTTCAACACCGAACGCATGCTGAACCAGTACATCGCCAAGGCTTACTTTAAATGAATGTCCTACAACGTGGCAGAGAATTTACCGGGCAGGAGCGTTTGCAATCGGCACATCCAGTCATGGACATACATGTTCTAAAAGATATAACCAATCTAGCGAGCACCTCCACCCTTGACCTTGCATACTTCCTGTAATTGATTGAATAACTGGTCAGCCGAAATCACCTACAGGCTGCTAACATGTGCGCCATGAGCACACCAAATCCAACAAAACTACAACAATGGCTACTGTATTGTCGCCCCGGCTTTGAACGAGACTGCCTGCAGGAAACTCAGGCATCGCCACTCGAAGCCAGTGCCAACAGCGGCTTTCTCATCCTTCAGGGAAAACCGCGCCTGAATTATGACCAACTTACCTTTACCCGCCAGTTGATCACCCTGCTAGCCGAAGTGAGCGAGCTGCCCGACCGCGACCGCCTCACCCCCCTGCTTGCAGCCATACCCGATACGCCCGAGCAATTCAGCGCACTGTGGCTGGAAACGCCGGACACCAACGATGGCAAAACCCTGTCCGGTTTTATCAAGCGTTTTCAACCCCTGCTGGAAGAAAAACTGCGCGCCGGCGGACGTATGGCTGAAGACCCCCACCTGCCCCGCCTGCATATCTTTTTTCCAGACAAAAATCGTGCACTGATCGGTACAAGTGATCCGCGCAACAGCGCCGCCGCCGCTATGGGCATCCTGCGCATGAAGATGCCTTATGAAGCGCCCAGTCGTTCTGTACTCAAGC
>JAIOPT010000106.1 GCA_021413765.1 Betaproteobacteria bacterium | reverse complement strand
GCGCCTATCTAAACGAGGCCCCGCCGAGTTGCGCCGCCTGCTGTTTAACGCTGCAATGGCCGCCTCCAAATCCAAAGCTTGGAAGCTTATCTATGAACATTACCGCGCCCAAGGCTGGAGCACTACCGCAGCACTGGTAATTATCGCCCGCAAAATCGCGCGCGCAGCCTGGTCTATTCATCATTACCAGTCAACTTTCGACCCGGAAAGGATTACAAAAAATGCTTGACGCGAACCATAGAATCTCAGTCCGAACGGATTATTTATAATTGTTTTAACTCAACGATCTACTAGTCTCACGATGTCACAAACGTAATATCGAACGTTTGTGCCAGCACTAAATTCATGTGTATATCTGCAACGATGGTCTGAAGCATCTGCGCCAAGGCAATATCGAGCTTGGCCGCGAACGCAGTTTCCTCAGGAACCCCACTCGTCATTCAAAGTTTCACGTCGCCCGCTTAGTCTTTGGGAAAACAAAGTTGATCTGTGATGGAAATGCTGCCCGGAACGCTTGTCATCCAATACGGAATTCATTAAATCCGCGACTAAACATTAACTGTTGTGGTTGGTTTTTGAATCCGTCCACAGTAAGATTAATTATCTATTTAGATTAATGGTATAGCTGATTCCTAAAGATTTCCTCTGGGGTGTCGAGATATCCGATGGGTTAGTAAAGGTAAGGGGTTGCTATGCAACATCAGAAAATGTTGGGGCTGGCCGAGTGGGTATATTTCCTCAGTCAAGTTGATATTCCGGTATTGAAACAAACCGCACGCAGTCTGACTGCATTGCGTAAAAATGAAAGAGACCTTAGTGCGCGGGGTATTGCCAATGTTATCAGGCACGATCCAATGATGACCGTCAAGCTGCTGCGTCAGTTGCAACAGCTAAAGCGTGCCAGTCAAGAGCATGAAGTGGTGGAGGTGGATCAAGCATTAATGATGCTGGGCCTCGATATGTTTTTTAAAAAAGTGCCGGCAGAGCCGCTGGCGGAAACAGTGCTAAGCGGGCAGATGGATGCGTTGAGCTGCTTGTTGCGAGTGATGCATCGTTCAAACCGCGCGTCCACTTTCGCTGTGGATTGGGCGGTACGCTTGAATGATATGCATCATGAGGAAGTACGTATTGCTGCGTTGTTATTCGATATTGCTGAACTGCTAATGTGGTGTTTTGCACCGGTAGATATGCTGACGATCCGTGCTATGCAGCAACAGGATAAAACATTGCGTAGCAGTGATGCGCAAGAACGGGTGTTGGGCTTTACACTGTTTCATTTGCAATCTGCATTGGCATTAAAATGGTCACTACCCAAGCTGCTGATCGCACTGATGGATGCCGAGTGTGCCGATCAACAGCGAGTGCGTAATGTTTTGCTCGCCGTTAATCTTGCGCGCCATTCTGCCAATGGCTGGGCCGATGCGGCTCTGCCCGATGACTATGCTGACATCGGCAATCTCTTGCACATGCAGCCGGAAGAAGTGAAAATTATGGTCGGTGCGCAAGAGAAAGACCTATGCGTACCTGACAAACTGCACCCCTGATTTTTCAATGCAAAATCCTTCACTCTCTCTGTGGCTCAGATATCGTGGTGCTGACTCACGGCGGTAAATACTTGCTGCGCAAGATTGTGAGCTAAGCAATCAAATTCGATGACTCCCGGCATGCCGCGCAGCCACGTAAGCTGACGCTTAGCCAGTTGGCGCGTAGCAGCATTGCCTTTGTCCGATAACTCCGTTTCGTTAATTTCTCCGGCGAGGAATTGCCATGCTTGACGATAGCCTACGCAGCGCATGGAGGGCAGGTCGGGATGCAACAAATATTTTTCTTTAAGCGCAAGCAATTCATCTACTAAGCCGAGTTTAAGCATGGCGGCAAATCGTGTGGCGATACGTGCATGCAACTTGCTACGTTCACTCGGAATGAGCGCAATCTGCATGACTTGATAAGGCAGCGGATATTTGTTTTGCTGTTTGAACAGCGCGGACATCGGTTGGCCGGAGAGTTGATAAACTTCCAGCGCACGCTGGATACGCTGCGCATCGTTGGGCTTTAGAAGAGCAGCTGTTTCCGGGTCAACTTGGGCCAATTCGGCATGAAGTGCAGGCCAACCGATGCGTATGGATTGTTTGTCTAAAGCGGCACGCACTTTTGGGTCGGCCTGCGGCAATTCATTCAGGCCAAAGCGCAAGGCGCGGAAATACAGCATGGTGCCGCCCACCAACAAAGGAATGCGTCCGCGCTGGGTGATGTCAGTCATCAGGCGCAGTGCGTCCTGGCGAAAAGCGGCGGCGGAATAGACATTAGTTGGGTCAAGTATATTGATCAGGTGGTGCGGCGCATGAGCGAGGACCGCAGCCTCGGGTTTGGCAGTGCCGATATTCATATCCCGAAACACCAGCGCGGAATCAACGCTAATGATTTCTACTGGTAGCTGCTGTGCCAGTTCAACGGCCACTTGGGTCTTTCCGCTGGCGGTAGGACCCATAAGGAAAAGAGCGGGAGGCAGTGTGTTCATTTTCCCCGCATGAACAGCATATCCAGTTCTGCAATACTCATTTGGAACCAAGTCGGACGACCATGATTGCACTGGCCGGAGCGCTCTGTACGTTCCATTTCACGCAGGATATTATTCATCTCAGGCACGGTAAGTATTTGATTGGCGCGCAC
>JAIOPT010000116.1 GCA_021413765.1 Betaproteobacteria bacterium | reverse complement strand
CGGCGTGGCGCACGATGGCGAAGTGGCGACGCGTTTGGGCTTGCCCGCCATTCCGGCGTGTGCGGAGACCATTGCGCTGTCCACCATGTTGCAATTGGCGCGAGAGACCGGCGTGCGGCTGCATATCTGTCGCATCTCCAGTGCAGAAGGAGTGGCGCAGGTGCGTGCCGCCAAACAACAGGGATTAACACTTACCTGCGATGTGTCTGCCAACCATGTACACCTGTCCGAAATGGATATCGGATTCTTTGATGCCAACTGCCATTTGGTACCACCGTTGCGCAGTCAACGCGATCGCGATGCATTGCATGCCGGTTTGCTCGACGGCTCAATAGACGCAATTTGTTCTGATCACACGCCCGTGGATGAGGACGCCAAACAACGACCTTTTGCCGAGGCCGAAGCAGGTGCGACCGGATTGGAATTGCTGCTGCCGCTGGCGCTCAAATGGGCGAGCCAGAGCCGTCGTGCGCTTGCTGATGGGCTCGCCAAGATAACGCTTCAGCCTGCGCGCATATTAGGCCTGGACGCGGGACACCTGTCTGTCGGAGCCGCTGCCGATGTGTGCGTATTCGATCCTGAAGTGTACTGGAAGGTTGAACCAGCGGCATTGAAAAGCCAAGGCAAAAATACGCCATTTATTGGTATGGAGTTGCAGGGCCGCGTGCGCTATACCTTGGTTGATGGGCAGCTTGTTTATCAATCAAAGGCTGGTCAATCATAAAGTTGTCAATGACCATGGTTGTGCGGCGATCTGTAGATTTAAGTTAGCAATTCAAGAACTGGCTTTTCTGAAGTAGTTAAAATTCGCCCAGAACAAGGCGTAAAAAAATTTCACAGCGTTATATCTGGCTGAATCATTAGTGTCTGGCATTTCGCTCAGACGGCAGTACATCAAGTTTATTATGATTGGGAAGCAGTGTGTTTAGGCATATCATAAAGAGGCCTCGCCGCTGCATACGCCGTTACCCTAGAAAAAATATGTTTAAAAATTTGACCATTAAATCGCGCTTGATCGTTAATTTTTTTCTCATTGCAATCACCCTGTTAGGAATTGCGTCGGTTTCACTATTTGGAATGAGCAAGGCGAAAGACAGTCTGAAAACTGTTTATGAGGACCGCATCATTGCACTCGATCAATTGACGGACATTGAATCGTTGATATTGCAAAACCGTATCGCCATAACGGCTAGCCTGGTGGCGCAGACGCCCGATGAAATCAGAATGAATGTTGCAAAGCTGGAAAAGAATCTAGCGGAAATTGACAAGATTTGGGATGCCTACACGGCCACCTATCTAACGCCCGAAGAAAAGATACTGGTGGCTAAATTTGCCGATGACCGAAATAAATTCGTTACTCAGGGTCTGGATCCTGCAGCCGCCGCTTTACGGGCAAACGACTTAAAGAAAACGATCCAAATCATCGTGGAATATGTCCGGCCCCTGTATCAACCTGTTGGGCAAGGAATCAAGGCACTTGGCAAGCTGCAATTAAGTATAACCAAGCAGGAATATGAAAAGGTACAGAGCCTCTACGATGTTATTCGTAACATTGTCTTCGCTACAGCTATCATTGGCTTGGGATTGGCTATCTGGATTGGCTTTATTCTTGTCCGTGCCATTTCCCGGCCGCTGGAAGATGTAGTAAGGATTGCCAGGGGCGTTGCCGCAGGCAATTTGACGCAGAAAATCGAAGTTCGCTCAACAAATGAAATTGGCCAACTGATGAAAGCCCTGAAGGAAATTCACGATAATTTGGTGAAGGTCATCGGCCAAATACGCGACAGCGAGGCGCGTACCCGTGCAGTACTGGACAACGTGGATGAAGGCATCATTGCAATCAACGAAGGAGGGATGATTGAAATCTTCAACCCGGCCGCGGAGCAGATTTTTGGCTACAAAAGAAACGAGATTGTTGGTAAAAATGCCATTCTGCTGACGCTAGGTTCAAGCCAAGGTCAGCAGAATGTCTCACTTGAACAACGTCAGCTGTTGAGCAAATCCACGGCTCCTGGATTGAGCAGAGAAGCGGTGGGCGTGCGCAAGGATGGCACAAATTTTCCGCTAGAATTCAAAACGCGTGATATCCATTTCAATATGGGGCAGCTTCATATTGTGGTAACAAGGGATTTGACCGCCAGAAAACTAGCAGAGGTAGAACAGAAAAAGCATGAGCAGGTGCAGCAACGGAACGTTGAGTTGGAGGCAGCTAACCGGATGAAATCGGAGTTTTTCTCTACTATGTCGCACGAACTAAGAACGCCGCTTAACGCCATTATCGGTTTTTCAGAAGTGCTCAAGGATGGCCTGATTGGCGATCTCACTGATGAACAGCGTGGCTATATAAGTGACATCTTAGGTAGCGGCCAGCATCAGTTGTCTCTGATCAACGATATCTTGGATCTATCAAAAGTGGAAGCGGGCAAAATGGCCCTTCACCTAGAACCGGTCGATCTGGCCTTGCTGCTCTCCAACAGCCTGTCTATGGTCAGGGAGAAAGCTGCTGCCCAGCACATCCACCTCAATTTGGATATTGCCAATGGACTGGAAGATATCCAGACAGACGTGCGCAAGGTCAAGCAAATCGTTTATAACCTACTATCTAACGCAGTCAAGTTTACTTCCAAAGGCGGCGATGTAACCCTGCGCGCCAGCCGCGTGTCACGCACCCAAGTAGGACAGCTAAACGGTCGATGGGCAGGACTGAGCTTACCTTGGAGTAACGACAACATTATGGATTTCATCGAAATCAGCGTCACCGATAGCGGCATCGGCATCGCTCATGAAGATTTTGAGCGACTGTTCACACCGTTCAGCCAGATTGATAGTGGTCTGGCGCGCAAATTCGAAGGGACAGGATTAGGTTTGGCGATAGTAAAGAATCTCTCTGAACTGCTCGGCGGCACGGTGGCGGTGGAAAGCGCCAAGGGTCAAGGCACTTGCTTCACAGTCTGGCTACCGCTATGTACGACGGAAGAAGTGGCTCCCGCACTGACCGAAGAATCAGCCGATCCGGACATCCCACCACCATTGATGGCGCTCCACCATTCAGAAGAGCGGTTTGCCTTGGTGGTGGAAGATGACGACCGGGCGGCCGAGTTAATCCGCATCCAACTGGAATTGTTAGGTATCCGGACAGTGCGTGCCGTTAGCGCTGAGGCTGCATTCAATCTCGCCATGCAACAGCCCCTGGCGTTAATCACGTTGGACATTTTATTGCCAAATATGATTGGTTGGGAGTTCCTCACTCGCATCAAGCAAATTCCAGCTCTGGCTCATATTCCGGTGGTAATTATTTCAACTATGGCAGACCGTAGTATGGGCCTGTCCCTTGGTGCATCGGCGGTACTACAGAAGCCAATCAGTCGTGTGGATTTGCATGGCGCGCTGGCCGGTATTGGTCTGCATCCGTCACTATTACCCGGAAAGCGATTAACAATTTTGGTGGCGGACGACGATCCCAAGGCGGTGGAAGTCATTGCCATTCACCTGCGGGATACTGGCTATGTGATAGTGCGGGCCTATGGCGGGCGTGAGGCGATTGAGGCGGCATACCGTTTGTTGCCCGACCTGATCGTGCTCGACCTGATGATGCCGGAAGTAAACGGTTTTGACGTGGTGCTGGCGCTTAAAAACAGAATTGACACTGCCCGTATCCCGGTTCTGGTCGTTACCTCCAAAGAAATCACTACCGAGGATCGTGCCGCGCTTAATCCTCAGGTAAAGAAAATCATGGAAAAGACTGAATTGAGCCAAGCCCAATTCCTCAGCGAAGTGCGGTTGGCAATGATGTCTCGCGGGAAGGAAGACTGACATGACCAAAATACTGGTGGTCGAGGATCACCCCGCGAATATGAAACTGGCAGTCCTTCTCTTGCAAAAGGCGGGTTACAGCGTGCTTAGCGCCATGGATGCGGAGGCTGGCTTGGCGATAGCACAAACTGAGCAGCCTGACTTGATTCTGATGGATATCCACCTGCCTGGCATGGATGGCTTGGTCGCTACGTCACTGCTCAAGCAGAACCTCGCCACGCGCGCCATTCCGGTCATCGCACTTACGGCCCTGGCTATGAAAGGTGATGATGAACGCTGTCGTGGCGCCGGTTGTGACGGATACATCACCAAGCCGCTGCGCTATCAGGAATTGTTGGCAGAGATCAAGGCACAGCTGGCGAAACGTGATTCGTTAAATTTTTCAATAGAGCCGAACAAACAAGAAGGTCCACCATGACACCCCATCAAGCAACAATCCTGATCGTGGATGATCAGCCCAGAAATAGGGACTTGCTGGAGGCTTTGCTTAAACCGGAAGGCTACCTTACCGTTACTGCTAACAACGGTGAGGAGGCATTGGCGATGGTGGCGGAGACACCCCCAGACTTGATTCTGCTCGATGTCATGATGCCCGGCATCAATGGCTACGATGTGGCGGCTAAGCTCAAGGCCAATCCTGATACCCGCAATCTTCCCATCATTATGCTCTCCGCGTTAGGTGACCGCGGCTCCAAGCTAGCCGGACTGAACGCCGGGGCAGAAGACTTTCTTACCAAGCCGATTGATCGTGTCGAATTGTGGGTACGCGTGCGCAACCTGCTACGCTTGAAAGAATACAGTGACATCCTCGCCGAACATAATCAGCTCCTCGAGCAGGCTGTGCGCGGGCGAAACGAGGAAATCACGGAGCGCAAGCGCGCGGAGACTCAAATCATTCGACTCAACCGCCTCTATGGAATATTGAGCGGCATCAATGCGGCCATTGTCCGTATTCGGAACCAGCAGGAATTGTTTACTGAAGCTTGCAGTATCGCAGTCGAGCAAGGTCATTTCAGGATGGCCTGGATAGGATCGGTAGACATCAATGGAGGGGAGCTGACACCCATAGCCTGGTCGGGTGTTGACGAAGGATATCTTGATATCATGAATTCATATATCAGGGACAACGGGACAAATTCATTACTGCTTGTGGTGCGGGCGCTACAAGACAAAATGCCCATCGTCTGCAACGACTTTGATTCCGACCCCAAAGTCGCGTATTGGCGTCTAGATGCATTGCAGCGTGGTTACCGTTCCATGGGCATATTCCCCTTAATGAGAAATGACCAGCCGGTCGGCTTGTTCACCCTCTATGCTTCAGAGCCGAATTTCTTCGATAGGGAAGAAATAAAACTACTCACCGAACTGACCGCAAATATTTCATATGCACTGGAATACATTGAAAAGGAAGACAAGCTCAATTACTTGGCCTATCACGATGTCCTGACCGGACTGCCCGGCCGCACCCTGTTCCATGATCGACTCGTCCAGGCGGTGACTAACGCGCATCGTCACGGGGATAAATTAGGAGTACTGTTCATTGATCTGGACCATTTCAAGAACATAAACGACAGTTTGGGCCATCATGCCGGCGATATGTTGCTGAAACAGGTTGCGGCCCTGTTTACCGCCTGCATGCGCGAGGACGACACTGTGGCGCGCCTGGGTGGGGATGAATTCGTGGTGATCCTGGCCAGCATGGCATCAGAAGACGAGGCCTGGATGGTATCTCAGAAAATCCTCAAACTTATGACCGAGCCATTCACCATTGAAGCTCGCGAGCTGTTCGTCACATGCAGCATCGGCATCGCGCTTTACCCCAAGGACGGCGAGGACGCCAAAGCGCTGCTTCAGAGTGCCGATGGCGCTTTATACCTGGCCAAGAACAAAGGGCGCAATAACGCCCAGTTCTGCACCGCCGAAATGAATGCCAAAGCACTGGAACGTCTAACGCTGGAAAATGAGTTGAGACAAGCAATTAATCGCCAAGAGTTTCTACTCCATTACCAGCCGCGAGTAGATATGGTTAGCGGCAAAATAACCGGCATGGAGGCTTTGGTGCGCTGGCAACATCCAGTCCAAGGCTTGCTTTATCCGACCCAGTTCATCCCGGTAGCGGAGGAGTCTGGCCTGATAGTGCCGCTCGGGGAATGGGTGTTGCGCACCGCCTGCGAACAGAATAAGGCGTGGCAGCTTGCCGGACTCACGCCAGTTAGCATCGCAGTCAACCTTTCGGCACGCCAATTCAAGCAGCAGGATCTGGTTGAACTGGTTTCCCGTATTTTGCAAGAGACTGAACTGGACCCCTCCTATCTTGAGTTGGAGCTGACCGAGAGCATGGTCATGCAGAATGTTGAGGCGGCCATAATTACACTCAATCAATTCAAGGCAATCGGGGTAAAACTCTCGATTGACGACTTTGGCATCGGCTATTCAAGCCTGAATTACCTCAAGCATTTTCCAATAGACTTTCTTAAAATAGACCAGTCATTCGTGCGCGACATTACCACCAACCAGGATGACGCGATCATCGCCAAAATCATCATTTCCATGGCACATGATCTAGGACTCAGGGTCATCGCCGAGGGGGTCGAAGCCGAGGAGCAGAAATCTTTCCTGTGCTTGCATCGTTGTGACGAAATGCAGGGCTATTTTTTCAGCATACCTATCCCGGCCGAGGAATTCGAAATTCTGCTCAAGGAGAGATGCTGCATGGCGATGGCGAAACCGCAGTTACTTTGAGTTAGCACAACTGCCTTTCTTGAATTTGATATATCGGCTGAGCATTTTTTTTGCTGTGATAATTTCTACTCAGCGCATGCAGAGATAAACGTTGCCTGGCTTTGCGCAGGGTTAAGTAATCCGACTCAATATAAAACATTAACGTGATATTTAATGTTGATCTGCTACGATCCGTACTTGAATTTGCCTGTTAACAGATTAAAAATGAAAGGTTGTTTTAAGGTTATGAATCCATTACTTGATTTTTCCGGTTTACCGCGTTTTGAGGAAATCCGCTCCAAGCACGTTGCACCGGCGCTTGATCAACTTTTAACTGAAAATCGTGATCTATGCCAGCGCCTATTGGCCGATAGTGCCACCCCCACCTGGAATAATTTCATCCAACCATTGGCGGATGCCAACGAACGCTTGTCACGATCATGGGGACAGGTCTCGCACTTGAATGTGGTGATGAACTCGGCTCCGCTGCGGGAAGTATACAACGCTAATTTGCCCAAAATTACGCAGTACTACGCCGAGCTGGCGCAAAATCTCGCATTGTTTCAGAAGGTAAAAACCATACGTTCCAGCGCGGAATTTGCAACTTTAAATGCGGCACGCCAGAAAATTATTGAAAATCAACTACGTGATTTTCGCCTTGGCGGAGCTGAATTACCGGAAGCGCAAAAAACCCGCTTTCTCGCCATTCAGGAGGAGCATTCTACGTTGTGCTCGCGCTTTTCCGATAATATTCTGGATGCCACTAACGCTTACACATGGCTGATTGAAGACGAAGCGGAGTTGTCCGGCATTCCAGCAGACGAGCGTCAGGTTGCTGCAGAAGCAGCGCATGAGGAAGGTAAAACGGGTTGGTTATTCACCCTGAAAGCCCCTTCTTATGGCCCGATTATGCAATACGCAGATAACCGTGCGCTACGCGAGCGTATGTACAAAGCAAGCAGCACTCGCGCCAGCGAGCTTTCTCCCAATGCTGCAACAGATGATCAATCCAAACCGGAATGGAATAACACACCGCTGATGCAGCAGATTCTGAAACTGCGCAATGAAGAAGCGCATCTGCTGGGATTTTCCAATTTTGCAGAGTTGTCGCTGGCAACCAAGATGGCGAACACGCCGCAACAGGTGAAAGATTTCTTGAGTGAATTGGCGCAACGTGCACGACCTTTGGCCGAACGAGACCTGGCAGAGTTGCGTGAATTTGCCCGCGCGCAACTCAATATAACGGATTTGCAGGCATGGGATGTCAGTTACGCCAGTGAACATTTACGCCAACAGCGCTATGCTTTTTCCGAGCAGGAAGTGAAACAATATTTCCCGGAAGATAGAGTGCTGGATGGCATGTTCAAGTTGGTGGAAACGTTATATGGCCTAACCGTTCGCTCTGCACCAGCACCGCTGTGGCATTCAACGGTTAGCTTTTACGATGTTCTGGACAGTGATGGCAGTTTAGTGGGTCAGTTTTATCTCGATTTGTATGCGCGCAGCAGCAAACGCGGCGGCGCGTGGATGGATGATGCCATCACACGGCGCCGCATTGCAGCTGGCATCCAAACTCCCGTCGCCTACCTCAATTGCAATTTTGCTGCACCGGTAGGAGACAGACGCGCGCTCTTCACGCACGATGAAGTTATTACCCTGTTTCATGAATTCGGTCACGGCCTGCACCATTTGCTAACGCAAGTAGAAGACCTTGGTGTGTCCGGCATCAACGGTGTGGAATGGGACGCAGTAGAGTTGCCAAGCCAATTTATGGAAAACTTCTGCTGGGAGTGGAATGTGCTGCAAGATTTAACAAGGCATGCAGATACAGGGCAAAAATTGCCGCGTGCATTATTCGACAAAATGCAGGCGGCGAAAAATTTCCAGAATGGCTTGCAAACCTTGCGCCAGATAGAATTTTCTTTGTTCGATATGCGACTGCATAGCGACTTCGATCCACAGGGTACGCAGACTATTCAGCAATTGCTGGACGAAGTGCGTAGCAAGGTGGCGGTACTTATCCCGCCCGCATTCAACCGGTTCCCTAATAGCTTTTCGCACATTTTCGCCGGTGGCTATGCGGCTGGGTATTACAGCTACAAATGGGCAGAAGTATTGTCCGCTGATGCATATAGCTTGTTTGAGGAAAGTGGCGTGCTCAACTTGGCGGCAGGCCTGCGTTTCCGCGAAGAGATACTAGCAGTGGGGGGCAGCCGCGATGCGATGCAATCCTTTGTGGCATTTCGAGGTCGTGAACCGACAATTGATGCGCTATTGCGCCACAGTGGTTTGGTCACGGCAAGTTAAGTTTGTGTTCAATTTCCAGGAGGGCAATATGAGAAGACGTTTCTTATGGGCAGGATTGATAGCGCTAGCGTGTGGCAGTGCACAGGCGAGCGAGCTGTACCGTTGGGTGGATAAATCCGGCAAAGTACATTACGGCGATGCCCCGGCTGAGGATGCGGCAGAGGTCGAGAAAAAGAAATTCGGCGCTGCCCCAACAGTTGATGTGAATGATTTACCTTATGCAGCACGTCAAGCCAAACATAATTTTCCGGTCACTCTGTATATAGCCGATAATTGTGGCGATCCTTGCAAACAAGCACGTGAATTCCTTAATAAGCGCGGAATTCCATTTGCCGAAAACAACGTGCGTACCAAAGAAGAGCTCGATGCTTTCAATAAGTTATCTGGTAGCACGAGCGTACCGACACTCTTAGTGGGGAAAACTTGGTTCAAGGGTTTTCAGGCTGAACAGTGGGGCGGTGGTCTGGATACGGCGGGTTATCCTCAAACTCCATCCCATCAACCGCAACCACCCGCCAACCCGATAACTACCAAACCTGATAAAACTGAAACTAAACATTAGCAAAATCGGAGTTACCATGGGATCAATCGTAAACACGTTTAAGAAAATCAGAAGACTGACACTGGTCAGTATTTTGGGCGCCGCAACCTTGGCCATCACCGCATGTGGCGAAAAACCTTCGAAATCACCCCTACCTAAGACCGAGCCCGCCAACTTGTTCCAGCAGCAACATACAGAGCTTGAGCAAGCCAAAAAAGTAGGACAGACCGGGGTAAAAAGCGCTGAGGATTTAAAGCAGAATGTGGAGCAACAAACCAAGTAAGGTATTTAAATCTGTATGAAAATTGCGACCTGGAATGTGAATTCGCTTAAGGTGCGTCTGCCTCATACATTGGACTGGCTGGCGGCTAATCAGCCGGATGCGCTGTGTTTGCAGGAAACCAAGCAGGAGGACAGTAAATTTCCCTTGGCTGAGCTGCAGCAGGCTGGCTATCAAGCCGTATTCAGCGGACAGAAGACCTATAACGGTGTTGCCATTATCAGCAAGGCTGCGCCTGAAGACGTAATGATTGGCATACCGAATTTTTCGGATGAGCAGAGGCGTGTGATTGCTGCCACGCTCAACGGCACGCGTGTGGTATGCATTTATGTACCTAACGGTCAGAGCGTAGATTCAGACAAATATAAATACAAATTGGCATGGCTTGCTGCATTGCAGAAATGGTTAAAGGATGAGTTAGTTCGCTACCCTAAACTTGTGCTGCTTGGCGATTACAACATTGCACCCGAAGACCGTGATGTGCATGATCCTCAGGCATGGGTAGGCAATGTGCTGGTTAGCGAACCTGAGCGCGCGGCGTTCAGGGCGCTCGAACAACTTGGACTGCGCGATAGTTTCCGCCTCTTCGAGCAGCCGGAGAAATCCTATACTTGGTGGGATTACCGAATGATGGCCTTCCGCCGCAATATGGGATTGCGCATTGACCACATTTTGGTGAGTGAGGTGCTGGTACCGAGTTGCACTGCCTGTTCAATAGACCGCACGCCACGAAAGTTGGAACGTCCATCAGATCATGTGCCGGTGGTGGCGGATATCGCTTGGCATTAGGAAGGGGCGCGCGTTAGCGCGTCCCACTTGGTGGATGAATTATGCTGAAATGATAGACAAAATATTGTTCATCGCGCACCCAGCCAGCAGAAAGATAAAGGGCTTGAGCTGTTTCGTTTGTGGTAGCAGTTGATAAGGAAACGCGAACTGCGCCCAACAAACCTGCAAACTCGGTTGCCGCTCGCACTAACTTTGAAGCGACACCATTTCTACGTGCTTGCTCACTAACAAAAAGGTCGTTAAGTATGAACGTCCGAGCAAGCGACACAGAAGAAAAACTGGGGTAAAGCTGAGCAAAACCCACTGGGGTTGTATATTTGTACGCGACAAATATTACCGACTCTCCGTGATTAAAGCGTGCCAATAAAAAATTGGTTGCTGCGGAAACATCGCTGGCGCGACCGTAAAACTGACGGTAACTATCCAAGAGTGGCGCAAGTGCCTCGATGTCGGATAGAACAGCTTGGCGGACGACGATATTATTCATATTTTCTTGTGGTAGACATAACACAATTTAAATACCTGGCAGCACATAAATCTAGGTGATATTTTAAGCAAAGCAAGATAACAGCATCGCGGTCTGCCTCAGTGAATTTTGTCGGCAAACAAAAAAATTTAGTCGAATTTCGTTATTGAAAAACGTAAATTTTTGCCGCGCAAGCTATAAGCCAATTTCTGTTTCATCAGCATTATCCAGCCCAGCCAATACCATCTCGGCGGCACGTAGCACGGCGCGTGCTTTATTTTGGGTTTCTGTCCATTCACTAGCTGGTACCGAGTCGGCTACCAAGCCACCCCCGGATTGGACATAGAGAATGCCTGCTTTGATTACTGCTGTGCGGATGGCGATAGCAAGATCCATATCGCCGTTGAAGCCAAGGTAGCCGACTGCGCCCGCATAGATTCCACGCTTGGTAGGCTCCAGTTCGTCGATGATTTCCATCGCGCGTACTTTGGGTGCGCCGCTCACCGTGCCAGCCGGGAAGGTGGCTTTCAAAACCGCAATTGCATCCAGCCCCGGTTTGAGCGTGCCTTCGACATTGGACACAATGTGCATCACGTGCGAATATCGCTCAATTACCATTTTCTCGGTGAGCTTTACCGTGCCCTGCTGCGCGACGCGGCCAACATCATTACGCCCGAGGTCTATGAGCATCAGGTGTTCCGCTAGCTCCTTGGGGTCGGCCAGAAGCTCTTGCGCCAGCGTGGCATCCTGTTGCGGTGTCTTACCGCGCGGACGGGTGCCGGCGATGGGGCGCACGGTCACGTTGTCACCTTCCAGCCGCACTAGAATTTCCGGCGAAGCGCCGACCACATGATGATCGCCCATGTCGTAATAAAACATGTAGGGTGAGGGGTTGATGGAACGCAGTACCCGGTAAAGGTTGAGCGGTGACGCAGGGAATGGCTGGCTCATGCGCTGCGAAGGTACAACCTGCATGATGTCGCCATCGAAAATATAGCGCTTGGCCTTTTCTACGGCCTGTTTGTAGGCTTCCTCACCAAACTCGGATACGGCCTGCTGCGGGGGAAATTGCGGGGCACGCGGTATTTCCACCGGCTGGCGCAGCAACTGTGTCAGCTCTTGCAGACGCTGCTGTGCCAGAGCATATGCATTCGGCAGTTCCGGATTGGCATATACGATGAAGATGAGCTTGCCGGACAGATTGTCCACGACCACCAGCTGCTCGGTGAGCATTAGCAGTATATCCGGCGTGCCGAGCACGTCCTGCTTTTGCGTTTTGGCCAGACGCGGCTCGATGTAGCGTACGGTGTCATAGCCAAAATAACCAGCCAATCCGCCCGTAAAGCGCGGCAGGCCGGGCAGCGGTGCGACTTTGAAATGCGACTGATAGTCCTTGATGAAGTCCAGAGGATTGTCTGCATTTTGAGCGGTTTCGCCAGTCGGAGTGGTGAGCGTAATGTGCTTGCCGCGCACCGTAATGCGTGTATCGGCGGGCAGGCCGATGAAGGAATACCGGCCAAAGCGTTCGCCACCCTGCACTGATTCCAGCAAATAGGAATAAGGTTTATTGGCGAGCTTGAGATACAACGACAGTGGCGTGTCTAGATCAGCAAAGGTTTCTACTACCAGCGGGATGCGGTTATATCCTTGCTCGGCAAGTTGATCAAAAGATTGTTCAGATATGGGATTCAACACGAATTGCTCCTAACTCAAAAAATGGGAAGACGGCAGCACTAAAACGGGGCAGCCACGCCGATCGGGGTGGTGATCACCATCGCCATGCGCTAGCTTCTCTCCAGGTTTTGAAATTCTCGTGTGTCATCAGATCATGCTTTTTGAATCAGCTTTATCACATCTGGCAGCGTGTTAATCACAGCATCCAGATCAAGTTTATCCACTGGCTCGCCGTGATTGTAACCGTAGGGCACGCAGACTATTGGACAGCCGGCGGCGCGCGCCGCAACCGAGTCATTGAGTGAATCGCCAATCAGCAGCACTTGCTCCACCGGAACGCCGAAAAACTTAGCTGCATGCAGTAACGGAAGCGGATGTGGCTTTTTTTCCGGCAGGCTGTCGCCGGACAGCACGATCTCGAAATATTGCGCGAGTCCTAAACCCTCAAGTAGGGGCTCAGTGTAGCGTTTTACCTTGTTGGTTATGCAGCCTAGGCGAAAACCCGCCGCTTTCATGGCGTCCAGCCCGGCAATCACTCCCTCAAACGGTTTGCTCTGTAACAGCAACTCATTGTAGTGCAGCTCGAAAATCGGCAGCGCCTGTTCATATAGATTTGCATCCGGCTCGGCATGCATATCGCCGGTCAGCGCGCGTTTCACCAACCAACTGACACCGTTACCAATGTAGCTTGTCAGCAAGTCTTGCAATACGGCAGGACGGCCCAAGTCACGCAACATGCGATTGGCGGAGGCCACCAGTTCCGGTGCAGTGTGGAGCAATGTGCCATCCAGATCTATGAGGATGGCGGAGATACTTAGCGGAAAACGCGCTTGCATCATTACTTGCTCACTTTGGCCAGTTCGGCGCGCAGAGAGGCAATGATTGAATCATAACGGTGTGGGTCAGTATCCTTGCCTGCACCATATACAGCGGAGCCAGCTACGAAGGTATCGCAACCCGCAGCAGCAATTTCCGCTATGTTGCTGGTGTTCACACCGCCATCGATTTCCAGCATGATGTCGCGCCCGCTGTCATTAATCTTTTGGCGCGCAGTGCGCAGCTTGTTCAGCGCGTCGGGGATGAATTTCTGGCCACCGAAGCCGGGATTCACTGACATGATCAGGATCAGGTCGACTTTATCCATGACATGGTCGAGATAGCTCAATGGTGTGCCGGGATTGAACACTAGCCCGGCCTTGCAGCCGTTTTCCTTGATCAGGCTAAGAGTGCGGTCAATGTGCTCGGATGCTTCCGGGTGAAAAGAGATGATATTGGCGCCGGCTTTGGCGAAATCCGGGATGATACGATCCACCGGCTTGACCATCAGGTGCACGTCGATTTCTGCCTGGGTAACTGGACGAATGGCAGAACACACCAGCGGGCCAATGGTTAGATTGGGTACATAATGGTTGTCCATCACGTCGAAGTGAATAATATCTGCACCGGAAGCGATGACATTGATGACTTCTTCACCGAGCTTGGCGAAATTGGCGGAGAGAATGCTAGGTGCAATTTTATACATGGCGACGCCTTTAACAAGTTTGAATTTGAAGCGCGCATTCTACCCGAAACTTTCCCGATGAATAAATCCAACAGGTGCAGCTCACTGCTTTTATCATGTTATTCGACCATTGTTACTAATGGCGCTTGAGCATAAAAGTAAATTGCTGAGCGTCACGATTCTCGCTCATATTCGCCGCCAAACTGTTGCACGAGCCTCAGCATTGCTGCCGCTTTGTCTAATGTCTCTTGATATTCTGCATCTGCGTTTGAATCCGCTACGATGCCGCCGCCAGCCCAAAAGCGGATTTCGCCATCGGCGAATACCAAAGTACGGATAGCGATGTTGCTATCCATGTTGCCATCGAAACCGATATAACCAATTGCACCGCAATATACCCCGCGTCGATGCGGCTCCAATTGTTCGATGATCTGCATGACGCGTTGTTTAGGCGCGCCAGTTACAGAGCCGCCGGGGAAACTGTCGCGTAACAGCGCCAGCGCGTCACGCCCTGGCGCAAGCTGCCCGGTGACGGTACTTACTAAATGGTGTACTTGGGCAAAACTTTCCAGTTCGAACAGCTTGGGTACTTGCACTGAACCAGATATACAACTCTTGCCCAGATCGTTACGCAGTAAATCAACAATCATTAGATTCTCTGCGCGGTCTTTGTCGCTATGGCCCAACTCTTGCGCTATCTTCGAATCCTCGTGCGGATTGTTGTGACGCGGTCGCGTGCCTTTGATCGGATTGGTTTCGACGCATCCCTGCTGTACTTGCAGAAATCGTTCCGGCGAGGTGCATAGAATTTGCGCGTGCGGAAAATTGAGAAAAGCGGAATAAGGTGCCGGGCTCAGGCGGCGCAATTCTAAATATGCTGGTAGCGAATCACCGGAAGCGCGTGCTGCATAGCGTTGCGCCAAATTGACTTGATAACAATCGCCCGCGCACAAGTAGCGTTGTATGACATCAAATGCTGATCTATACCCCGCGCGGCTAAAATTCGACTGAATGTAGCCGTGTACTTTGAATTTTTCCTGAGGCGCGTTGTTGTTCTGTTGCAATCGAGCAAGGATTTGCGGCAACACTCGCACCGTTGATTGTTCGCGTTGCTGTGATACCAGATGTGTAGTCTTTTCATGATGATCCAGCACTATCGCCCAGTCGTAGATACCAACCATCATGTCCGGCAGATGTTCACTATCCTTTGCCATTGCGGGCAACGTAAAGAAGCGACGCGCCAGATCATAGCCCCAATAGCCTAATGCGCCGCCCATAAATGGAATGCCCGGTATTGCTGCGACGGGTGCACCCAATTGCTGGCGCAAGAGGTCAAATGGATCTGCGGTTAAGCGCTGCACACCGGTTGCATTTGTGATTTCAGTGACTATGCCATGTGTGACCAGCGTTGCAGTGGGTTGTGCGCACAGAATGTCGTAACGCCCTCGCCCACCGCTGTCCAGCCACACCGCCCAAGGCAAATCCGCGATGGCCGCGAAGTAAGCGGCAGCATTGGCAGCATAGGAAAGAGGGGTGCTATAAAGCATCGGTGTGGTAGATGGGGAGGAAAGCTTGTATCGCTTCGCAGTACCGCTCGGTCAGCAAAAGCCAGCATACAGACTCAAGCTGGCAATTGATTTAGCAAGTGATAGCGGCGAAACGTGAGCTTGGGTGAATAATGAGATACATTGTTGTACAACAGAATTGAGAAATTAAATTTGATGCGCAACCCAGGCCAATTTTATTGGCCTTTTTTTGTTCCGGTCGCTTATTTGTTGCAGTTGAAATTACAGGCACGGAGTTGGAAGATGCAATTCCTAAGCTGCTACCCCGCGAGCGAGCATTTCCAACCCTACCTTGCCTTCGCTGATTTCGCGCAGGGCGATTACAGTGGGCTTATCTTTACATTCTGCCACTAGATAGCTGGCGCCATTAGCCAACTGACGTGCGCGGTAGGCAGCAGCCAAAGTGAGCTCAAATCGGTTGGGGATGTTAACCAAACAGTCGTCTATCGTTACGCGGGCCATGGTGGAGTATCTCCTTGTTGCAATTGATTGATTAAAGTTTGCTGGCTCACAAGCTGTCTGTCGCGGCGAAGTCCTGCGGCAACGACAACGGCATTAAGCTCTTGCAAGGCAATGTCCAGCTTATTGTTAATGATAACATAGTCAAACTCTACGACATGAGCGATGTCTTCTTTCGCGGCGAGCAGACGTTGTGCGATCACGCTAACGTCATCTTGTCCGCGTGCATGCAGGCGATCCTCCAGCGCTTGCAAAGAGGGCGGCAGGATGAAGATGCTGATGCAATCCGGAAATGCGCGTCGTACTTGCGCTGCGCCCTGCCAATCAATTTCCAATAGTATGTCGCGCCCGCTCAAAATTTCAGCTTCAATCCAGGACTGTGAAGTGCCATAGAGGTTGCCATATACCTCAGCGCTTTCCAAAAAATCGCCATGCTTTGCCATATTCAAGAAAGTTTCACGGCTAACAAAATGATAATCTTCCCCCTCGGTCTCACTTGGGCGTGGCGCTCGCGTGGTGTAGGAAACAGAAATATCAACCTGTTGATTGCTGGCCAGCAGCGCACGGACCAGGCTGGTTTTTCCTGCACCCGATGGTGCACTGACGACAAAGAGATTTCCTAGCATATTATGTTGTATAGGCATCTTTAAAAATTGAGCAGCAATTGCAACACAAAACTCCACTGCAAACCGCAATGTAATTTTATCATCAACTGGCTGGAGCTTCTGGAAATTCAGTGCTTGCCCAAATTCAAGTTATGCAAGCAAATTTGCTACGCTGTATATACCTGATATGCGGGCCAAAAAAATTTGTCAACGAGTCGCCGCGGCCTTCTCCTCGGTGGAAATACACCGCTGTCTAGCCTAAATTTCATATCGGGATAGGTTCTAGGTTGCTGTTCGTCCCGAGACAAGGTAATATTTCCGCCCTTTCGCCTTGTGTTTTTTGTGGGCATAGATTGTTTAAATAGCGCTGTGGCGATGTGTGTCGCCACTTTTTTTGGGGTTAGTGATTTTTAATGAGGAACAACGTGTGAGTCATTCTTCGTTGCCGGTCCAGCAGGGTTTGTATGACCCGCGCCATGAGCACGATGCTTGCGGAGTGGGCTTTGTGGCACATATCAAAGGCAAGCAGAGCCATGACATGATATGTCAAGGTCTGCAGATACTGAAAAATCTTACTCATCGCGGCGCGGTGGGCGCTGACCCTTTGGCGGGTGATGGTGCAGGTATTCTTATCCAGATTCCAGATGCATTTTTGCGCAATTCGTGCGCTGCACAGGGGATGTCACTGCCGACGGCAGGCAAATATGGGGTTGGTATGTTGTTCCTGCCGCGCGATGCGGCGGCGCGTGCCGCCTGTGAGCAGGTGATTGCCGACAAGATTGCTGCGGAAGGACAGATTTTATTGGGCTGGCGTGATGTGCCGGTGGACAACAGCAGCTTGGGTGAGAGCGTTAAGGCGGTGGAGCCAGTGGTCCGCCAAGTATTCATTGGGTGCGGTACCAATTGCACAGACACCGATAGCTTCGAACGTAAGTTGTTTGTCATTCGCAAGACCGCAGAACATGCCGTGCGCAGCTTGCCAAATGAACAAGGGCGAGGGTTCTATATACCATCTTTTTCTGCACGTACTATCGTTTACAAGGGTATGTTGTTAGCCGATCAGGTTGGCAAATATTACCTCGACCTGCAAGATGAGACTATGGTCAGCGCATTGGCGCTGGTGCATCAACGTTTCTCCACTAATACTTTCCCCTCTTGGGATCTGGCGCATCCATTCCGTATGATTGCGCACAACGGCGAGATCAACACCTTGCGCGGTAACGTAAACTGGATGACAGCGCGTCATGCAGCGATGTCATCCAAGCTGCTGGGCGCAGATCTGGAAAAGTTGTGGCCGTTAATTATGGAAGGCCAATCCGATTCCGCCTGTTTTGATAATGCGCTGGAACTGCTGGTAGCAGGCGGGTATTCACTGCCGCACGCGATGATGCTGCTGATTCCTGAAGCTTGGGCAGGCAATCCATTGATGGATGAAGAGCGCCGCGCTTTTTATGAATACCATGCTGCGTTGATGGAGCCGTGGGATGGCCCCGCTGCCGTGGCTTTCACAGATGGTCGCATGATCGGCGCGACGCTGGATCGCAACGGCCTGCGTCCGGCGCGTTATCTGATTACAGATGATGATTTGGTGCTGATGGCTTCTGAAATGGGTGTGCTGGATATTCCGCAATCCAAGATTGTGAAAAAGTGGCGGCTACAGCCGGGCAAGATGTTCCTCATCGATTTGCAAGCCGGCCGCATTGTAGACGACGCCGAATTGAAGCAGCAGCTCGCTACCGCAAAGCCGTACCGCGAGTGGATTGAAAAATCACGTTATTTCCTCGGCGATCTGCCAAGTGTGGATGTAGAGAAAACACCCAAGGAAAGCTTGTCTGACGCCAGCCTG
Organism: Betaproteobacteria bacterium; assembly: GCA_021413765.1. Lineage (GTDB taxonomy): Bacteria > Pseudomonadota > Gammaproteobacteria > Burkholderiales > Gallionellaceae > Nitrotoga. The sequence goes on along the minus strand of JAIOPT010000116.1, from coordinate 5,100 downwards.
CTGGATACTCAGCAGGCATTTGGCTATTCGCAGGAAGACATCAAATTCATTCTTGCACCCATGGCTGCCGCAGGGGAAGAGGCAACTGGATCTATGGGCAATGATGCCGCCTTGCCTGTGCTGTCGGATAAAAATAAGGTGCTGTACAGCTATTTCAAGCAGCTTTTTGCTCAGGTGACTAATCCGCCTATCGATCCGATCCGTGAAGAGATCGTCATGTCGCTCACCTCGTTTATTGGGCCAAAGCCCAATCTGCTCGGTATCGACGAGACTGATCCACCGCTGCGCCTCGAGGTGCATCAGCCTGTGCTATCCAATGAAGATTTGGCCAAACTGCGCGACATCAGCACATTAACTCAAGGACGTTACAAGGCGCTTGTTCTGGATATCACTTATCCTGCGGCACAAGGCGCGGCGGGTTGCGAAGGCGCGATCAAGGCGCTGAGTGCCGCAGCCGATCAGGCGGTGGCGGATGGCTGCAACGTACTGATTTTGTCCGACCGTGCAGTTTCAAGCAAACGCGTGGCGATTCCGGCTTTGCTGGCTTGTGCGGGAGTGCACCATCATTTGGTACGCGAAGGGCTGCGCACCAGCACCGGACTGGTAGTGGATTCCGGTTCAGTGCGTGAAACCCATCACTTCGCGTTACTTGCCGGTTATGGCGCCGAGGCGGTATGTCCGTGGCTGGCGTATGAAACTATTGCTGCCATGAGCGATTATTTGCCTGCTGGCGTATCGAGCAAGGATGCGAATAAGCGTTTCATTAAGGCGGTTAACAAGGGGCTGCTCAAAGTAATGTCCAAAATGGGCATCTCAACTTACCAGTCTTATTGCGGCGGACAGATTTTCGAGGCAATCGGCCTCAACGCTGATTTTGTGTCGCAATATTTCACCGGCACGGCGACCCAGATCGAAGGCATTGGCCTGCCTGAGGTGGCAGAGGAAGCGATGCGTATTCATCAAGCCGCTTTCGGCAACGATCCGGTGCTGTCCAATGCGCTGGAGGCGGGGGGTGAATATGCCTATCGTGTGCGTGGTGAAGAGCATATGTGGACGCCGGATGTCATCGCCAAGTTGCAACATGCCACGCGTTCCAATAATGGGCAGACGTACAAAGAATATGCAAAGCTGATTAACGACCAGACTCAGCACATGAAGACATTGCGCGGCTTGTTCGAAATCAAGCCGGCCGGCGCGCCAGTGCCGCTGGCAGAGGTCGAGTCGGCGAAAGAAATCGTTAAACGCTTTGCTACTGGAGCAATGTCGCTTGGATCTATTTCCACAGAGGCGCACACCGCTTTGGCCATTGCAATGAACCGTATCGGGGGAAAATCCAACACGGGCGAAGGTGGCGAAGACCCGATGCGTTTCAAGCCAATTAAAGGCGGCGAAAAATTATCTGAAATTATAGGCAAGGGACGTATTGAAGCTGATCTAACTTTGTTGCCGGGTGATTCATTGCGCTCCAAAATAAAACAAGTGGCTTCCGGTCGCTTTGGTGTGACAGCGGAATATTTGACTAGCGCCGATCAAATTCAAATCAAGATGGCGCAGGGCGCGAAGCCTGGTGAAGGCGGTCAGCTGCCCGGCCACAAGGTGTCAGAGTACATCGCTAAACTGCGTTTCGCCATACCTGGTGTCGGGTTGATTTCACCGCCGCCGCACCACGATATATATTCCATCGAAGATTTGGCGCAGCTTATTCATGATCTGAAAAACGCTAATCCGCGTGCCTCCATTTCGGTCAAGCTGGTATCTGAAGTGGGCGTTGGTACGGTGGCAGCCGGTGTGGCCAAGGCCAAGGCGGATCATATAACTGTATCTGGCCATGACGGCGGCACGGGTGCCTCGCCATTGTCTTCTATTAAGCATGCCGGCACCCCGTGGGAACTTGGGCTGTCGGAAGCTCAACAAACGCTGGTGTTGAACCGGTTGCGTGGGCGTATTGTTTTGCAGGTGGATGGCCAGTTGAAGACCGGGCGCGATGTGTTAATTGGTGCGTTACTCGGCGCAGATGAGTTCGGTTTTGCCACAGCACCACTGGTAGTGGAAGGCTGCATCATGATGCGCAAGTGCCATCTCAATACCTGCCCAGTGGGCGTGGCTACACAAGACCCCGAGCTACGAAAGAAATTCACCGGTCAGCCTGAGCACGTGGTGAATTATTTCTTCTTTGTGGCCGAAGAGGTACGCGAATACATGGCGCAGATCGGTATTCGCAAGTTCGATGATCTGATCGGTCGTAGCGAATTGCTCGATGCAAAGCATGTCATTGCACATTGGAAAGCCAAGGGTTTGGACTTCTCCAAAATTTTCCATCAGCCTGACGTACCCGTTAGCGTGGCGCGCCGCCATGCTGAAGAACAGGATCATGGGCTGACTCAGGCATTGGATCATCGGCTCATTGCCGAAGCCATGCCTGCGTTGGAAAGCAAGTTGACGGTAATAATAGAAGGCCGCATTCGCAATGTTAACCGCACCGTCGGCGCAATGCTGTCGCATGAAGTGGCAAAGCGCTATGGTCAAACGGGATTGCCGAACGATACCATTACGGTGAAATTACAAGGCACGGCAGGACAGAGCTTCGGCGCTTTTCTCGCGCATGGCATTACCTTCGAGTTGTCTGGAGAGGGCAATGACTATGTCGGCAAAGGGTTGTGCGGCGGGCGTATCGTGGTGCTGCCGCCCAAGGAATGCAACATCGTGGCCGAGGAAAATATTATCGTTGGCAATACCGTGTTGTACGGTGCGACCAGTGGTGAATGCTATTTCCGAGGGGTGGCTGGCGAGCGTTTCGCGGTGCGCAATTCTGGCGCTATTGCGGTAGTGGAAGGCTTGGGCGACCACGGTTGCGAATATATGACCGGCGGGATAGTGGCTGTGCTGGGCCAGACCGGGCGTAATTTTGCAGCTGGCATGTCCGGCGGTATTGCTTATGTTCTGGATGAGGATGGCGGTTTCGAACATCGTTGCAATCTCGCGATGGTACAACTGGAAGCCGTACCCGATGAGGCTGCTGCGAGCGAACTGGGCGAAGTCGAGACGCATGGCCGGGTGCATTTCAACCACCTCGGCAAGGCTGATGAACAGGTTTTGCGCGACATGGTGAGTGCGCACTTGCGCTACACCGGCAGTGTCCGCGCTCAGGATATTTTAAATAATTGGGCGCGCTACTTGCCGAAATTCGTCAAGGTCATGCCGACCGAATATCGCCGAGCCTTGCAGGAAATCGCGGCGGAACAAACCAAGCAATTGGAGGCTGTATAAATGGGTAAGATTACCGGGTTTATGGAATTCCGCCGCTTAAGCGAGCACAGCTTGCCGGTCGCGGAACGCCTGAATAACTATCAGGAATTCATGTCGCGTCTGACCGACCAGCAGACTGCTATGCAGGGTTCGCGCTGCATGGACTGTGGCATTCCATTTTGTACTACAGGCTGTCCGGTTAATAACATCATCCCGGACTGGAATGATTTGGTTTATCGCGGCAACTGGAAGCAGGCACTGGATGTGCTGCACTCTACAAACAACTTTCCAGAATTCACCGGACGTATTTGCCCTGCACCGTGTGAGTCGGCCTGCACATTGGCCATCAATGACGATGCAGTAGGCATAAAGTCAATCGAGCATGCCATCATCGACAAAGGCTGGGAAGAAGGTTGGGTGCTGCCGCAACCAGCTCAGACCAAATCCGGCAAGAAGATTGCCGTGGTCGGCTCTGGCCCGGCTGGTCTGGCGTGTGCCCAACAATTGGCACGCGTCGGACATGACGTGGTGGTATTCGAAAAAAATGATCGAATTGGTGGCCTTTTGCGTTATGGCATTCCCGACTTCAAACTTGAAAAAGCGCACATCGACCGTCGCATTGAACAGATGCGCGCCGAGGGTGTGGAATTCCGCGTCAAGCAGCATATCGGCGTGCAGGTGTCGGCACAGAAATTGAAGGATGAGTTCGACGCCGTGGTATTAACGGGTGGAGCTGAACAACCACGCGACTTGCCCGTGCCCGGGCGCGAGTTGCAGGGAGTGCATTTCGCAATGGAATTTCTGCCACAGCAGAACAGAATAGTGGCGGGAGACGTGGTGCCCAATCAAATTAGTGCGACTGGCAAACACGTGGTGGTGGTCGGCGGTGGCGACACTGGTTCCGACTGTGTAGGCACATCCAACCGCCAAGGCGCGGCTTCGGTGACCCAGTTTGAGGTTATGCCGCGCCCTCCCGAGCAAGAAAATAAACCGCTGGTCTGGCCATACTGGCCAATGAAACTACGCACGTCCAGCTCTCATGAAGAAGGCTGTCAGCGTGATTGGGCTGTGGCGACCAAGGAATTAACCGGCAAAAATGGCAAAGTCGAAAAATTGCATGCCGTGCGCGTCGAATGGAAAGACGGAAAAATGCAAGAAGTGCCTGGCAGCGAAATTGAGATGAAGGCCGATCTCGTGTTTTTGGCAATGGGCTTCGTCAGCCCGACGCAGCAAATCCTGGAAGCATTCGGCGTTGAAAAGGATGGCCGCGGCAATGCCAAGGCTGTCACTGCAGGTGCGGGCTATTATCAGACATCGGTGGCTAAGGTGTTCGCTGCTGGCGATATGCGGCGCGGCCAGTCACTAGTGGTGTGGGCAATACGCGAAGGTCGCCAAGCGGCACGTGCAGTGGATGAGTATTTGATGGGCAGTTCCAGTTTACCACTCTAAATTGAGCAGTCCACATCAGGTGCTGAATGACGCGGGTTGCAATCAGCAGGCTGCACTGATCTTAAGTAATAGCCGCCGCTCCGGGGACCCTGCTAGGTACTTGCGGGCTGATTGGGCTATGGAACACATGGATTGTCTTCACTGCTCTTATGCTTGGCACCCAATAACCCATCCCCATTTGGGGCAAATGATGCAGCAACAAAATAACGCAGGCATCCCTTCACTTCAAAATATTGATGCTTGGAGACGATATTATTTTCCCGATTTTAGCGTTTATCTGCGTCACCAATTTAGCAACATAAATTATAAGAGAGCAACATGAATTTCAAATTAAAAAACGATACCTTCCTGCGTGCCTTGCTGCGTCAACCAACTGACTATACCCCTGTGTGGATGATGCGCCAG
>JAIOPT010000103.1 GCA_021413765.1 Betaproteobacteria bacterium | reverse complement strand
TGGAGCATCATTTTGAGCCTAAGCCGAACGATGATTTTAAAATGGAACCCGATTAGGACGCGTCGTTTAGGCGACGCGTATCCGGACTTTCAGTCCGTAATTCAAACCCTCCGGCTTTAGCCGGTGGTTGTTTAGTTTTTTTACTAAAATGAATATCACAACAGACGAAACAATCATAGCTGCGACCAAACTGTGGTTGGAGCGGGCCGTCATTGGCCTCAACCTGTGTCCGTTCGCCAAGGCCGTTCATGTAAAAAATCAGATACGCTATGTGGTGAGCAGTGCAGCAACGCATGAAGACTTGCTAAGAGACCTCATGCGAGAGCTGGAATTGTTGGCCGAAACGCCAGCTACAAATATCGACACAACCTTGCTTGTTCATCCCTATGTACTCACTGATTTTATCGAATACAACGATTTTCTCGATGTGGCCGATGCGGCGCTGGAAGACATGGATTTAGAAGGTTTGTTGCAAGTGGCCAGTTTTCACCCGCAGTATCAGTTTGACGGGACGCAGCCTGACGATATAGAAAATTACACCAACCGGTCGCCGTACCCCATGATGCATCTGCTGCGCGAAGCTAGCGTCGTGCAGGCGGTGTCGGCTTTTCCTGAGTCCGAGAAAATATTCGACAAGAACATTGAAACACTGCGCCGCTTGGGTCACGCAGGCTGGAATGACTTGGGGCTGGTTAAGGTCAGCGCTCCCCTGGAAAATGAATGACTGCGCAAAGAGATTTAGCGGTGACATCGCCAACTTTTTCTATACTTACCCCTGATTGCGTCATGAACGCGTTGGACAGCCTGGGCTGCTACAGCGATGGCCGCCTGCTGGCACTTAACAGCTATGAGAACCGCGTTTATCAAGTAGGGATGGAAGAAGGCTCGCCGCTGGTCGCAAAATTCTATCGGCCGGAGCGCTGGACGAATGCGGCCATACTCGAAGAACACGCTTTCGTGCAAGAGCTGGTCGAGCGCGAAATCCCGGTAGTACCTGCTTTGGTGCTGGGTGGCAAAACACTGCACACCTTCGAAGGATTTCGCTTCGCCGTTTTTCCCAAGCATGGCGGGCGTGCACCTGAACTTGAAGATCGAAGCACGTTGGAATGGATGGGCCGCTTTCTGGGGCGCATCCACGCCATTGGCGCGCTCAAACCGTTTCAGCATCGCCCCACACTGGATTTAGAGAGCTTCGGTTTAGAGCCGCTTGATTTTTTACTGACAAATAATTTTATCCCGGCTGATCTTGATGCGGCCTATCGCAGCGTAGCAGAGCAAGCGCTGGTGGGTGTGCGTCATTGCTTTGATCGTGCCGGCAGCAAGGTAAGAGCGCTACGTCTGCATGGAGATTGCCATGCGGGTAATGTGCTATGGACGGACGATGGTCCACACTTCGTTGATTTTGACGATAGCCGCATGGGGCCTGCTGTGCAGGACTTGTGGATGCTGTTGTCGGGCGAGCGTGCTGACATGGCGCGACAGCTAAATGACGTGCTGGCGGGGTATGAAGATTTTTACGATTTTGATTCATGTGAATTGCATCTGGTGGAAGCACTGCGTACCTTGCGCCTGATTCATTATTCCGCCTGGCTGGCACAGCGCTGGGATGACCCAGCTTTCAAGCAAGCCTTCCCGTGGTTTAATACTCAACACTATTGGCAAGATCGCATTCTGGAATTGCGCGAGCAGATTGCGCTAATGGACGAGCCGCCGTTATGGACGGTTTGATGGATGGATCCTGATATGCAAACTCGTTGCGCTTGCAACAGCAATAAAAATTTCGCAGATTGTTGCGGGTGTTATATCGGGGGCAACACGCCTGCCCCAAGCGCAGAAGCATTGATGCGCTCCCGCTATGTCGCTTACACATTGGAATGCGAGGATTACATACTGGCAACTTGGCATCCATCTACACGCCCCGCCCCGCAGGATGCGGCTGATAAAGTTAAGACAAAGTGGCTGGGGTTGGAGGTGAAGCGCCATGAGTACAATCTTCAGGAGCCGGACCGCGCCGTAGTGGAGTTTGTGGCGCGCTATAAAGTGGGTGGTCGTGCATATCGACTGCACGAAGTGAGTCGCTTCGTGCGCGAAGGCGAACAATGGTTTTATGTGGATGGAGACATTCGCTAAGGCTACGCTGAACAAATCCGTTCGCGTTGAGCCTGTCGAAACGCACTCCCTGCAAATTAATAACTTGCAAATGGCTTCGACAGGCTCAGCCCGAACTGAGGGACTTGTTCAGCATTGCCCAAATTAGTTCCGCTATTTTAGAGCTGGTTAGAAGTATTTAATTTATTGGTATACATATTTTTACGAGAACATTCATCATGGCAACGGATTCTGTAACAGAGCCTGTAGTACAAGCAGTTGACGCACCCGCACCTGTTGCGCGTGATTTAATCACGCGCGAAGTGGCGCGCCGTCGCACCTTCGGCATCATCTCCCACCCGGATGCGGGCAAAACCACGCTGACCGAAAAATTACTGCTGTTTTCCGGCGCGATTCAATTGGCGGGTACGGTGAAGGCACGCAAGAGTGGTCGCCACGCAACGTCCGACTGGATGGATATCGAGAAGCAACGCGGCATTTCTGTAGCCAGCTCAGTGATGCAGTTTGAATATCGTAACCATGTAGTTAATCTGCTCGATACCCCCGGCCACCAGGATTTTTCAGAAGACACTTACCGCGTGCTCACCGCTGTAGATTCCGCGCTTATGGTTATCGACGCGGCCAAGGGCGTGGAAACGCAAACTATCAAATTGCTCAACGTGTGCCGTATGCGCAACACGCCCATCATAACTTTCATTAACAAGATGGACCGTGAAACACGCGACCCGGTGGAATTGCTGGATGAGGTTGAGTCGGTCCTTAATATCCAGTGCGCACCGGTGACTTGGCCGCTGGGGATGGGCAAGACTTTTCGAGGTGTCTATCACTTATTGCGCGATGAGATTCTACTGTTCGCGGCGGGCGAAGAACGCGCCGATCAGGATTTTGAAGTAGTTAAAAGCATCGATAACCCGCGCCTTGTAGAAATGTTCCCACTGGAAATAGAACGGCTTAAAGCAGAAGTTGAGCTACTACATGGAGCTTCTCATCCTTTTGATCTGGCCGCGTTCCTGGCCGGCACGCAAACCCCCGTTTTCTTCGGTTCCGCTATCAACAACTTCGGCGTGCGCGAAATTCTCAACGCCCTGTTGGATTGGGCACCGGCGCCGTGTGCGCGCGATGCCACTGTACGTGTTGTTGCACCTAACGAGGCGCCTTTTACTGGCTTCGTGTTCAAGATACAAGCCAACATGGACGCGAATCACCGTGACCGCATCGCCTTCTTGCGTGTTTGCTCCGGGCATTTCGAGCGTGGCATGAAGATCAAACATTTGCGCATTAACCGCGAAATTCGTGTGTCCAACGTTGTCACCTTTATGGCCTCTAGCCGTGAGCAGGTAGAGGAAGCCTACGCCGGTGACATCATCGGCCTACCCAACCACGGCAACATGCAGATCGGCGACAGCTTCTCTGAAGGCGAGCTATTGCAATTCACCGGCATTCCTTATTTCGCACCAGACTTCTTCCGCTCCGTGCGCATCCGCAACCCGATCAAGGTCAAGCAGCTGCATAAAGGTTTGCAGCAGCTGGGTGAAGAGGGCGCAGTGCAAGTATTCAAGCCAGTGAGTGGGGGTGATTTAATTCTGGGCGCGGTCGGCGTACTGCAGTTTGATGTGGTGGCCAGCCGCTTGATGGGCGAATACGGCGTGGATGCAGTATTCGACGGCACTAATACCACGAGCGCGCGCTGGGTTACGTGTGACGACAAAAAAATGCTCGCCGATTTTGAAAAGGCCTTATCGCACAACGTCGCCTACGATGCCGCCAACAACATGGCCTATCTCGCACCGAACAGCGTCAACCTCAAGCTCACCCAGGAACGCTGGCCAAAAGTAGTTTTCCATACTACGCGCGAACATGCGGTGAAGCTGTAGGGCACCTCTAAAAATTCAGATTTCGTCACAATACTTTGTTGCTCACAAAAAATGTTTCCTTACATATCAATTATATGCTGCGTCAACATTTTTTATTCGCGCCTAGTCTTGTTTAGAACTCTAAATTTTTAGAGGTGCCCTCTAGTTGATTTTCTTCCATAAAGACTGCCATGCAACAATTTGAATTCAAGCTTAAAGGCGAATTTGTCGAACTCAACCAATTGCTTAAAATGGTTGGCGTGTGCGATAGCGGCGGCGCAGGCAAGGTGCTGGTCGCGGCAGGTGTGGTGTCGGTAAACGGGCACGTGGAATTGCGTAAAACATGCAAAATACGTGCCGGGTCAGTGGTGACCCTGGGCGACGTGCGCATCACAGTGCTTGCATAATTTTCATGCTGTATATCTCCCACAACGTTACCATTCCAGATCATGAGATCGAGTTAACCGCCGTACGTGCGCAGGGAGCGGGCGGACAGAACGTCAACAAGGTTTCCAGTGCTGTGCATCTGCGTTTCGACATCAATGCCTCATCGTTGCCGGAAGCATTTAAAGCGCGGCTTCTTGAACTGCATGATCACCGTATCACCAAAGACGGCGTGGTGATTATCAAGGCGCAGGAATTTCGCAGTCAGGAAATGAATCGTGGTGAGGCGTTGCGACGCTTGAAAGAGTTGGTGCAGAGTATCGCGGTGTTGCCCACCGTCCGTCGCGCAACAAAACCTACGCGCAGTTCGCAGAGAAAGCGTATGGACAGCAAAGCCAAGCATGGCGCAACTAAAAGTATGCGTGGCCGGGTGGTGGAATAATTTGACAGGAGCAAGCATGGCTTTTATCTGCATGAGATGGATCCAGGAGTTATATGGCTATTAAAGCAACCATCTTCAAAGCCAATCTGCAAATCGCAGACATGGAACGTCACTATTACCAAGATCACGCGCTTACGCTTGCACGACACCCTTCTGAAACAGACGAGCGCATGATGGTGCGGTTGTTGGCCTTTGCATTGCATGCCCATGAATATCTGGAATTCGGCCAGGGGATGACCGCTGATGATGAGGCGGATTTGTGGCGGAAAGATTTAACGGGTGCGATTGAGTTGTGGATAGACGTCGGGCTTCCCGACGAAAAACTAATACGTAAAGCCTGTGGCCGCTCTAATCAAGTGATTGTTTACACCTATGGCGGCCGCGTCGCGGATATGTGGTTCGCACAAAACAGCAGTCAATTCGAACGACTCAAAAATCTAAGCGTGATTAACCTGCCAATGGAAAGCACGCGTGCCATCGCCAAGCTGGCTCAGCGCAACATGCAGTTGCAATGCACCATTCAGGATGGGCAGGTATGGTTGAGCGATGGGAATGACAGTGCGCAAGTGGAACGGGTGTTGCTAAAAGTACCCTCCACTCGTGGGCATTGAGCGCAGCTAGTCGGTGCTCAATGACTTGCTTAATTTCAATCGCTGCCGCCACAACACAGCACTTGCCCAACTTAGCGCGGCAAGCATAACCAAGCCGCCCAGCGTATGCGCCAGCGCGCCCCAGTGCTGAGCATTGGCCCGCTGACCCAAGCTGTCGAGTAAGTATATCCAATCGTGCGGGCCGTCTTCGCCGACGCTACCTCCGAGCAAAATTAATTGCGGTCGCAGTGCATCATAAATGTAAGGCGCAAGATCTATCAAGCTGATACTTGTCCACCATAGCCCGATCGCGGCACCGAAGTTGTCGCGATTTTTCCAAATAAAAGCGATGGCAATCCCGCCGGGTAATGCCAGCTGGAACAGGCTCCCGCCGAGAATGGTGAGCCACTGGCCGAAGGGCATAAACAACACATGCCCGGCCTCGTGAATGGGGAGCAGGATATTGTGCATGAAGGAGCCGCCTATCTCGCCGCTACGGTAATCGTAAGCAAACAGTTTCCAGCTCCACCATGCAAGAAGTACGAGTAGTAGACAACGCCCGTAGAAAGATAGCGTATCCATCTGTTCCTTGGGAGTGAGAAAATCCTGCATGCGTTCGTGCCAATTGCGAGCGATCGTGTCCGGCTCGTCATCGAAAATCACGGGTGCTTCTGTCGGTGATTGCCACTTAAAAAGATAAATGCCGCAGGCAGGGCATGCGGCAGTGCTCGGTAAAGATTGCGGAAACTTGTATCCGCACTTGGGGCAGTCAGAGTAGGTATCAGGCATTAAATTCACGCTTTACTGGCGGCAAGCCAGCCACAGACTTGCCGAAAGCAATGATGCACTGATTTAGGTGGACGGGCTTTCATCGTTAGCGTGACCGGACTGGTCAGAGGCAGGCGGGGTTTTATCGTCTAATTTGCGTTGCTTTTTTTCTTCTTTCTTTTTTTTCTTGGCTAATTCTTTTTGACGCTTTTCGAATTGAAAATTAGGTTGTACCAATTTATCGCCTTTATTAATAGGATTTATTTAAATGCCCGATTTGCGGTTGCTATTTTCACACATTTACGACTTTACATGGGGTGTGCTTTTTTTGGGGTGGCTGGTGCAACTCGCCTTTCATGGATGCGGCGCAAGCTCTCAATGCTGCAAATTGAAGCCTGCTCCCATCATTCAGCGCAAATGCTTGCGTCCTTCCTTCGGATGATCCAGTGCTTGGCAGGCGCGGCGATAGGCCAGCAAGGTTTTTTGGGCATGGCCCAGCACGCTGTCAGAAGGATAATTACCTATCCCGTTCGCGATGCCGACCGAGAAACCTGTGAGCAGCTCAATGCCTTCGTTCGTATGCTCTGCAGTGTAGATATGAAATAAACCTTTGGCGACTGCTTCAATGACCTTGTGTTCCAGCATCAGGTGTCGGCGGTTACGGTGTGGAATCAGCACGCCCTGGCTGCCGTCCAGTCCGGCAGTTTCGCAGACACGAAAGTAACCTTCAATTTTTTCATTAATGCCACCCACCGGCAACACCTCTCCATGCTGATTGACTGCGCCGGTAACAGCGATACCTTGTTTGAGAGGCAGGCCCGACAAGGATGAAAGTAAAACATAAAGTTCGGCGCATGAAGCAGAGTCACCCTCTACACCGTAATAATCCTGTTCAAATACAATTGATGCATTAAGCGCGAGCGGTGCAATATGGGTAAATAAGGCGGACATGTAGTTCTGCAAAATGAACACGCCCTTATCGTGGATCGGCCCGGACATTTCCACCTCGCGTCCAATATTGAGCAAACCATCTTCACCGGCAAAGGTGCGCGCCGTGATTCGTATCGGAAAGCCGAAACGGTAATCGCCCAGATCTATTTGGGAAAGACCGTTGAGTTGACCCACCTTCTCACCGTGTACTGTGATCAGCATATCGCCTTCTGCAATGGATTCTTGCAAGCGCTGAGCGGGGTAATCGTGACGCAAGATGTGCGCACGAAGTGCAGCCTCCACATCCGCTGCCTCGACCAGAAGACCGGCACGAGCGCGGCAGAGCGCAGCACTTTCCATTACCAGCGCCTCGGCGCGGGCGAAGATCGCGCTTTGTCGAGACTGATCGTCCGTTTCGCGATGGGAATCTTCTAGCAGACGAGCTACGGCGGCGGCGGAGAAATGAGGCAGCCCCATCTCCTGGCAAGCATGGGCGATAAAAATTGATGAAGCGCGGCGGGTTTCAGCGCTGGATAAAAAACTTTCGGCAAAGTCTACCTTGACCCGAAAGCGGCGTGCGAAATCCGGATCCTCCTCCTGCAACGCATAATACTGTTCGCGCGAACCGATCAAAATGATCTTGACTTCAACATTCACCGCCTCGGGTTCGAGCGAAACGGCTGCAATCGGTGTGAGACCTGTACCCGGCTCTTCGATTTGCAGCTTGCCGCTACGCAACAAACGCCGCAGCTTCTCCCATACCAGATCATCGGTCAGCAGATCGCGTAGGTGCAGCATGAGAAAGCCCCCGTGCGCTTTGTGCAGGCTGCCAGCGCGGATGCGGGTAAAGTCAGTTACCAACACATCGTTTTCGGTCTGATATTCAATGCTGCCGAACAGTGAGCGGAATAATGGATTATCTTCGACGATTACCGGTGCACCGCTCAGGCCATCATTGTCCACCACCAGGTTCACCCGGTAACGGGACAATACTTTGCTTAATGCCTCCTGCCGACTTTCTTCATCGGTATCTGAAACCTTGAACTGCTCCAGATGGTTGAGTACGTCCTGCATAACCTGCTCCAGATATGCACTAAGCTTGACGTAATCTTTGACCTCCTGTTTCAATCCGTCTCGGATTCCCTGTAATTCATGGTTCAACAACGGCTTCACCACTTGGCGCCGTAACGCCGCCAAGGCATCGTTCATAACGCGTTCCAACGGCCGGATCTTTTCGAAATAGCTGGTAATCTTCGCGCGCAGATCCTGCTCGGCCTGCTCTATCTCGGCCCGGTGTTCTTTCGGCAAGACTAGCATTTCATCCTCGGTAAGTAAGTGCCTCTTCTTACCCAACAGAGTGAAAACCATGTGCCCTGCTTCACGCTGAATAGCGAACTTGCGGGCT
>JAIOPT010000016.1 GCA_021413765.1 Betaproteobacteria bacterium | reverse complement strand
AACAATAGCTGCATACAAAATAGCAGCAATACCAAGGGCAGAGATGAAAAGCTCAGCTCATTGCCAGTAATGGCAAGCACCGCAAGCACCAATAGAAAACCGACCACATGGACAGCATATGTGGAAAGAACCGCAGCGTACACCAGCAGCTCGTGCGGGAAAGCGACCTTCTTGATAAGGCCCCCGCCATTTTGCACAGCCAGCGCACCACGCTGCGTACCTTCCTGAAAGCACAACCAAGGCCATAGCGCTACCGCGACAAACAGTATAAAGCTGTGGCCTTCCAGCTCTGGAAACTTCACCTTGAAAATAGCTGTAAATACCACCGCATACACCGCCAGTAGCGCCAACGGGTGCAGCAGCGCCCAGAAGATTCCGCTGACGCTGCCTACGTAACGGCTTTTTATATCTCGTGATAGAAAATTAAGCAGCAGCCAACGGTACGGCCACAGATTTCTTATCTGCATGGATTAGAGCTTTGCGGCCTCGGGCTTGTTTGTCTCGGATGGTTTAACATCACCTGACTTCGCATCAATGTTTGTCCAAAAGCGATTGACGGCCTCTTCATTTAATATCAGCGACGGATCGGTTAGTATGCCTCCAAAAAGAGTTGCGCGGAATTCGTTAAGATATTTCTCGCGCTCCCCCTGTATGATTTTTTCCTTTACTACTTCAAATGAACGCACCTGTTTCAGTTGCTTTTCATGAAGCTGGATTATGTGAAAGCCAAAGACTGTCTTTACCGGTTCACTGATATCGCCCGGGGAGCTTAAAGCAAAAGCCGCGTCTGAAAATGGCTTAACCATTTTCCCCTCTTCAAAAAAACCTAGGTCGCCCTTGTTCCCTTTAGCACTTGGATCATCTGAGTACTCCAAGGCTAACTCTTCAAATTTTTTGCCACCAAGCGCCTGTTCGCGCGCTTGCCGAATGCGTTGCAACGCTTCTTCCGGTGTTCTGGCTTTGGTGTCTACCAGAATATGCGAGGCATGTACTTTCGCTGGCAAAGTATATTTTTCGATATCAGTCTGGTAAAGCTCGCGAGCACGCGCGTCAAAGTTTGGCATCATAACCGCCTTGGTGGCCCGATTGATATGCTCTTGCGCCAGAAGCTTGTCAGATGCCAGCTCTATCTGCTTGCTGATCAAGGGCTCTCGATCGATGCCGGCGCTCCTCGCTTGCACAGCTAGCGTCTTGTTAATTAGCAGATTTTCCAGTAATTTGGCAATACGGGTCTTGCTCGCCAGTACCTCCGCGCGATGTTCAAGTGGAATTCGCATCAATTCTGCTTCAAAATCCAAGCTAGTAACTCGGGTCTGTTTGGACTCGACCAATACCTGCTCTTGACTTAATGCTGGGGCAGTGCAGCAAACCATCGCGACTATCGCCACATATTGTTTTAAAAACATATATCTCATTGTCTTTTTAGCCTCTCTGATAATTGCAAATAAAAAACTCCCCCATCTTCAAGATGGGGGAGGAATACACAATAACTCATTCAGGCCGAGCTGAATTTTACCAAGTAGTCGGCAAATGATATTGTATAGGTTTTGCCGCCTGCATTTGTTTGTTATATGCCATATACGATACCTGTTCAGCTTTACCATCAAAAGGGAACTTATTAAGGGCTGCAAAAGCTCTATTCCATCGCACAATTTCTGTAAGAGGCGAAGTTGATGTTGGAGCTGGCCCTGAACCTGTTGGGGCTGGCACCGAGATTGTCACAGTTGCTGAAGCTGTATTTCCAGGTCCATCTCCATTGGTACCTATTACCGTATAGGTGGTGGTTGCTGTTGGCGTAACGGTGCCGCCTGATGTAAAGTTAGCTGTCCCTGCACCAGTCCATGCATACGAAGTGGCGGCAGGACTACAACTTGCGGTTAATGTAGATATTGATCCTGCACTAATTGTAGATGGTGAGGCAACCAAGCTGCATGTTGGTGTTAATGTGGGTGCTGGTGGTGGCGATGTATTGCAAGCAGCCGTCAGATTGCCGTTGGAATCAACAGTAAAGGTGGAATAAGAACATGAATTCCCCGTTACCCCGCTTAAGGTTATCGAGCCAGCCGATACTGAGCCTACGTTCAACATCAACAAGACCAAACCAATTACTGCACTTCTTGTATTAATTAATTTCGTGTTCATACTAGCCTCCAAATAATGGAATTAGTCATTCTTTCGTGAGGGCGCTGTTTTCCATAAGCTGGAAATATTTCAGCGCATAACAACAAAAGATTCGATTTAAAACAATCCTACATATGTTCATATTAATTATTCAGTTAATATGATATTTTCTGTTCAATTTAACTCGTTTAAAGCTCCCGGTACTGTTCAAGCTATTAATATTATTTTTAGGTGTTAATTAGTGACCTTTTCAAACTTTAGAAAAGCACCCATCTCAAAACAAAAAATCTAGCTACATTTATACTTTAAAACATACTGAAACCAATAGCGAGTCTATTGCGCTAATTGGTCATAATTAGGGGATAGACGGCGATTGTACACAATATTTACATTGATCACCTGTAATTGTCTGGACGAATAATAATCTTATGTAATATGGCCCGATCAAAAAAATAGGAGCGCGGAATTTCTTCCGCACTCCTACCTTAATCAACACGCGCATTTACTACGCATTGAATCACAAAGTTAAATTAACTGCCCGATATATGAACCGTATATTTGTGATTGAAATTGCCACCGTACGTTGCTAACACGCCAGGTGCCGCATTTTGGTTAATAAAATCTTGCACCATGAAACCAACGGTTGGCAAACCAAAATATGTATCACCGTCAACGCTCGTCATCGAATGCTCCGCAGTGGTATGAACCACACCATTCGCATCAGTTTGTCCATTGACGACCGTCACGCCGGTAGCGGCAAACGCCATCCGCAACCAGCCATTCTCAAAGTTAACAGGAACGTTGACTCCGTTAGCCGACGCCAACACGGCACTATTGTTGAACGTCACAACAGTAGTTTCCCAGCACAGAGATGTGCCGCCGCCTGGTGCAGGTGGTGAGAAGTCTACGATACTGACATTACCCTCTTCACGGTTCCAGTAGCTCAGGCCAACAGGTTCACACGCACCATTGAGCCAGAACTTATGGGTAAACGGACTGTACAAAAGAGTTCCATCCGTTGTCAACGCCGTGTTATGGACAGGAACATAATGCCGTTTGGTCGGCATTGTAATGACCCAGTCGGTGCCAGACAGAGTAGCCGCATCCAATACATACTCGTTGATGATATTGTTGTGCATCAGCAGCGAGCTCACAGTATCCTCACCAGCGTTCCATGTACTTGTTACAGTGCTGCCACCGTTGAAAACAACACCGGTGGTGTCTGCGAATGTCATATCCGGTAAAATGCTGCCCGGTGCATTCCAGATATTCTGCACACTACCTGGAGCGAAAGCATCCAAAGCAACCGGGTCATAACCAAAATCGGTTCCACCTGCAACGTTCACCAAGGAAGCCGTTCCTGCCAAGCCACCAGTTGATGGATTGGCTCTAGCCGATTGCCCACCCACAACCAATGAACTGGACGGGCCCATATCCATGGATGAAGCCTGAACCACTGCGCAATTTGCAGGCACGCCACTTACGTGCGTTACAGCCGCTTCAATTGCAGTATTTGTAATCGTGCCCATTTCTATAATTTCGAAATAGCCTTCACGTGTACGATCCAGCGAAGTGGTTTCGCCATCTCCTCCACTGCGTACAATGCCTTCAAGATTTGTGCCTGAAAATGCGAAATTCACGAAATCTTTGCCGCCAGCAGGAATCGCAGGGGCAGTGCATGACTTATCAGCAGTGATCAGCTTAGCACCGTTAGTCGTATTCACAACTGCACCGGTCCACATGTCGTTCTTTGACAGATAGAGGTTAAAGTCAAGTACTTCGCGGCTATTTCTGCCTTCGGTGAAACGAACTTTCACGGCCTTGGCTGAGCCTGTAGTGTTCACTACGGACAGATAAGTGTCAACACCAGCACGAGAAGTGTAATAAGGGTAAATTAGAACCTGACCCAAGCCATTTGCATTTACATGTACTGCAGAGCTTGCTGTATTCGCAATACCAACCGAGCTTACCGCTGCTACTAAAGCAAGATACAGTGATTTTCTTTTAAATTTTTGCATTATCGCTAGACTCCTTATATTTTATTACGAAATGTTTGAAGTTTGACTTCAAGAAAAGATTTTTATTACTTTTATAAAGTATTACTCCAATAATTACTACAGTCGACTTTAGAAATTACTGCGATGTTATTGTATATCATAGTTGTTTCATTTTACAAGTGATTTTTTATACACATAATCCTCCTATTTAAATCCATAACTACAAATTATCTACGCGGGACGTACCACCACTTTCCATCTTGACGCAACCACTTCTCATCCAGACGGGTCTCAAGTGATTTTATATCACGGTAGCTATACTCTATTGCCATTAACACCTTGCACTGTTCTTGCTCGCAAGAAACAGAATCTACATTTGCTCTTTTCCAATTGCCACCGCGAATTTTAGCTTTATATAAATCGAGCGACATCACTTCACGCGTGCCCGGGCTTAGGTAATTATACGCCTTGGCAAAGTCCCCTTTTATTAAAGCTTCCCAGCGGGCTGAGGCCAGATCGGCAACTATCTTTTGCGGCTCTACCTGTGCGGACTGAGCTGAGCCACCACCCGACCCCGCACAACCCACCACTCCAATACTCAGGATAAGCGCCGCCGCCCCTCTCTGCAATTCGCAAACCATTCCGCACATCTGCTTTTTCAAAAGCTCACCTAAAATATCTATAGTTTTTTTATTTTGACTATAGTCACCTTTGCGTTAATAAGCTGTCAAGAACAATCTAAGTTCTTTTATCACGATGTCTCTTTTTTACAACAAACGAGGGGTGGAAGCCGGCTATAACTAATTGTTGATCGCACTTATTATTCTCGACAAGATTCAGAAATACTTTAGGACACGCCAAAGTTTTTAATGCAAACTGGAAACTGCTGCCTGAGCAAGGAAACTTATTTAACTTGCTTATCCATTTGCTTGGGCGTGTCGCCAGGCTTCCCAACTTTTTCCAGCAACTCACTTAATCCGGCAGGCTTCTTTGGCATATCGCTAGGCTTACCAATACTCTCAAAAATGTCACCTAACCCACTCAATTTTTTGCGAAATTCTTCGCTAACATCATGCGCCTGTTGGTTATTTGCTACCAACCGCGGTGTTATCATAAGAACCAATTCGGTGCGGGTATTATTAAAAGTTTGAGTACCGAACAATCCACCAATAAATGGAATTTTCGATAAGTATGGCAATCCGCTGCTTGCTGTGGTTTTGTTATCCGTAATTAATCCACCCAATACCATGGTATCGCCAGATTTTACCACTACCGTGGTTTTTACCGCGCGCTTACTGATAGTAGGTGAATTAATGGAAGATGTTGTGGTAATGGATGCCGCACTGACTTCTTGATTGATATCCATAGTAACCTGGCCACCGGCATTGATACGTGGCGTAACCGTTAACAGTATTCCGGTATCAATATACTGAATTGAAGCAATCAGCCCTGTGACGGATCCTAAAACAGATTGGGTTTGACTGGTGATAGGCACCCGATCACCGACCTGAATCTTGGCGGTTTGATTGTCGGTGACCATTATGTGCGGCGAGGAAATCACTTTGACGCGCGAATCGGTAGCCAACAAATTGAGCGCAGCGGCCACCCCTCCTACCACATTGGAATTACTCAGCGTGTAGGAAAAACCAGGAGCTAATGCACTAATCCCGGGGTCACCCGTATCGAGCTTGCCTCTGCCGTTTCTTCCATTATTAAAGGCCCATTCCAAGCCAAATTTTAAATCACCCGTTAGCGTTACCTCTGCGATAGTAACATCAATTAAAACCTGTCGCGGTGGCACATCAAGCTTACGAATGGCGGTTTCTATTTTTTCGTAATTGGCCGGTGAAGCCAGAATCAATAGCGCATTATTGTCCTTGTCGGCGAGCACACGAACATCCCCCTTAACTGCGACACTATCGCCAGCAGCCGCTTGCTGTTCCGGGGTTGCATCCACAGGAAGTTCTGTCGATTTTACCTCCGCCGGAGCCAAGCCAGGGGCAAGCGCAGGCGGAAGCGTAGTTGAGGCTGTTGATTTGCTGAAAACATTATTGAGCAATGTCGCCAGCTTCTCAGCCAGTCCATTCTGTACTGGATAAACGAACAATCGCATACCACCAGCTGTTCCACTGGTGTGATCCAACCGATCAATCCAAATTTTTGCCTGCTCCAGATACTTGGGTTGCTGCGTGATTACCAAAATGGCATTAAGGCGCTCAATCGGCATCAGTTTTACCACTCCGGCCAACGGGCTTAGCGCCTGAGCGCCAAAAATCTTGTTGAGATCAGCCACAGCGGTCTTCACATCGACACTTTGCAACGTGAACAAGGCGACTGACATTCCAGTCAGCCAATCCACATCGAACATGGCGACCGTATCCTGCAAATGTCGTAATTCACGCTCGGTGCCGGAAAGGATAATCAGGTTGCGTGCTTCATCAATGCGCACGGCATTTGCTTCAGTAACAAATGGTTCAAGAATCTTTACCATTTCCTTGGCGGCGATAAATTTCAACGGTGCGATCTGAACGCTGTAACCGCGGCCGCCTTGCAATACTATCTTATCGTCTCCCAATTGGGGCGTGATAGAGCCGCGCGTGGCCGTGGCAGCCGGCACCACTTTGTAAATGCCCTCTTCTCTAATGATAGCCGCACCATTCATGCGCAACATAGTTTCCAATGTTGGCAACAAATCTTTTCGCTGAAGGGGACTACTCGTATGTAAGTTGATTACTCCTTGCACCTTGGGATCAATGATGTAAGTTTCATTGAATATGTCGCCGACAATTGCTTTGACTACCTCGCGCAAGTCAGCACCCTCGAAATTGAGCATCATTTCGTCTCCTGCAGCTGGCTTGGCCGCGCTAGCAACTGGTGTCGGCGCTTTGACAAATACTCCAGTGCCGGGATATAACTTGACCTTTTCCGAACCATCGACGACAGCAGGTGTTTCCTCTTTTTTGCGCTTTGTCTCGGCATCGCTAATGTTCCGCGTAATAATATGCGGTTCCACGACCCCTTCGCTCTTCTTGTCATCGGTTTTTTTCTCGTCGCTCTTTTTGACTTCGAACATTTTGAAAAAAGTAGTACACCCTCCCAGCAAAGGGAGCGTGATCATAATCAGTATTAAACGCAGGTAAGTTTTATTCATGCCCATTCTCTCTTCTCTTTAATAGCATATTGGCTTCTCAATAAATATTGGCTCTACGCGAATAGAGTGAGTAATCAATTTTCAACTGCCCGCAGAAGAAGCAAATCCGTTCGCCCTGAGCCTGTTGAAAGAAGAGCGAATTTACTTTTCCCAAGCGAGGAACTTCCGTCTATTTGCCACGCGTGACGCACTTCTGCGGCCAAGCATGGTTCACTGGGCGTCGCGTGCGGTGTAACCGTCGCACTCTCCGGCCTAATACTGGCCGAAGCGCATTTCAAGATTGCCTATCTGACCTGTGTAATTGCGGCCGTAGATACAGCGCAAACGCACACTCAAATCATTGCATTTATCTTTCAATTTATATGTTTATTATTTTGATAATATCTATTATTTTAGCCAACCAGTTACCAAGCAATTGGTTTTTTACCATTCTTTTCTAAGTATGCATTGGTTTTGCTGAAATGGTTTTGCCCGAAGAATCCTCTTGAAGCAGATAATGGGGAGGGATGGGCTGACTCTAAAATTAAATGTTTTTTTCTATTGAT
>JAIOPT010000015.1 GCA_021413765.1 Betaproteobacteria bacterium | reverse complement strand
GCGGTCTTAGCCTCCACCTGCACTTTTAATTCCGCTGACAAATTGGGATAGTCGAGCACCGCCCTAGGATGCACGCCTATCATCCGTGCGATGATAAATTCCAGCCGCGCCAGCCCCACGCCAGCATTGGGCAGACGGCTGGACTCAAACGCCAATTCCGGGTTTGCCACATTCAGACTGATTTTAATTGGCGGGGTCGGCATTTCATCCAGCGCCAAATCCAACACCTCGATCTCGAGCTTGCCCTGATACACCTTGCCGATATCTCCCTCGGCACAAGAAACTGTCACCGCATCGCCATGTTTAAGAATTTGCGTTGCATCGCCGCATCCCACTACCGCCGGAATGCCTAGTTCGCGCGCCACTATAGCCGCATGACAGGTGCGCCCACCTCGGTTGGTGACAATTGCAGACGCGCGCTTCATTACCGGCTCCCAGTCCGGGTCGGTCATATCCGTCACCAGAACGTCGCCTGCCTGCACTTCGTTCATCTTGCTGGCATCCGCCACCAAGCATACCGGGCCACTGCCTATGCGTTGCCCTACGGCCCGTCCGCTGACCAATATTTGGGACTGTTGCTTTAATTGATAGCGCCTCAGCTTACCTTGAGTTTCATGCGACTGCACCGTCTCTGGCCGTGCCTGCAATATATAAAGCTTGCCATCCAACCCATCCTTGCCCCACTCGATATCCATCGCGCGGCCATAATGCTGCTCAATGATCAGCCCATAACGCGCCAGCTCTTCCACCTCTGCGTCGGTAATGGAGAAGTGCTGCCTCTCAGCCGGCGGCACCTCTACTGTGAGAACTGAGCGCCCTGTTTCGAGTCCTGCACCGAATATCATTTTTATCGCCTTGCCACCAAGATTTCGGCTGATCACCGCAGCCTTGCCTTGCTTTAATGCAGGCTTGTACACATAAAATTCGTCCGGGTTGACTGCACCTTGCACGACCGTCTCGCCCAGCCCATATGCGGAATTGATGAGTACCACCTGATCAAAACCAGACTCAGTATCCAGCGTAAACATCACGCCGCTTGCGCCTAAATCGCTACGCACCATGCGCTGCACGCCTGCCGACAATGCCACATCCTGATGCTTAAATCCCTGGTGGACACGGTAGGCAATGGCACGATCGTTATACAGCGAGGCGAACACCTGCTTAATGGCCGACAAGACATGATCCACGCCATTAATATTGAGAAAAGTTTCCTGCTGCCCGGCGAACGAAGCGTCCGGCAAATCTTCCGCCGTGGCAGAAGAACGAATGGCCCAGGAAATATTCACACCCGCCTCGGCCTGCATCTTTCCATAAGCGTCGCGAACTTCACTTTCCAAACGCGGCGGCAAAGGCGTGTCCACAATCCACTGGCGTATCCGACTACCAACCACAGCCAGCGCAGTCACATCGGTCACAGCAAGATCCTCAAGCACTACGCGAATGCGCTTATCCAAACCACTCTGTGCGAGAAAATCACGATAGGCTGTGGCCGTGGTAGCAAAGCCACCCGGCACACGCACCCCGAGATGGGCAAGCTGGCTGATCATTTCTCCAAGCGACGCATTCTTGCCGCCCACCGTAGCCACATCGCTCATACGCAATGCCTCAAGCCACACGATATACCGTTGCTGTTCCATTTTTTTCTCCTCTCACAGACTGGCTACATGATAGTAGAAACGGAGGTTGAACTCTCCTTGCGTGAATAACAAGTAAATTTACTTCAAGTCAGGTTAAGGCCACGCTGAAAAAGTCTCTCGGTCGGGCCAAGTCCCTCCGTTCGGGCTGAGCCTGTCGAAGCCATCGGCAATTTATTGATTGAAATGAGTACGTTTCGACAAGCTCAACGCGAACGGGCTTGTTCAGCATTGCCATAATTCAAAGGTGCGCATTTTCTATGCCGCCATACCGCATGATTTGCAGCGAGAAAACTGGATGATATAGCTGCCTGCTTCACAGGCTCTCGGTATTTTTTAGAGTCATTTGAGTAAACGACCAACGAAACGCCCAACCACCCTGCCTGCTCCAATAGCTGCTTTCGATGGCGGCCTGAATTCTGGAATCGCGGCGACCTGTTTTGCACGGTTCTCGCGAATGATTTTCTGGGCTTCGGGAGAATCAGCCGAAATGATTGTTGCCTGATCACAAATTGGGCATATTTCATGCCGGGAACGGAAACGCCAAATTGAATAAATCAAGCCCGGAATCAAAAAGCAAAACCAGAGGATGATTTCGGTATCGGTGCTGCCTTTGGTTATAGATTCCGTCTCACCTACATAGCCGCATGATGTGCACAAACCTTGTGACATAAAACTCTCCAGTATTTTTTAATCCAGAAATCAGCCTGAGTGTAGGGATTTTAATCTGAGTAACTGAACTTTGTTCTGATTCGATCTGATTGATAGGTGCTTATTCATTTTGCCTTGCTGATTTTATTTCTCAAGCTTGCGGGGTTAGAGCTTACCCAACAAATGTTTCAGTTCGTGGCTTCGCTTCGCTCGCACGATCTGACCTTGTTCTTTAGGCCGCGCTTGAACGACTCACCTCAAAGCGTGTCTCAATGAACGAGATTGATCCATCCTGCTCTTGGCCCCACATCACACTTCTGTTGGCCTCCGCAAGATCCTGTTTCGACCTATCCCGGAAGTATTTTAGTGTTCCGTTAATCGCTAATATTTGAGGCCCTGTGGCAATCCGCCGGTGGACGACGATTACCTCGCCGCCATCTTCAAGGGGCAACCTTCCAACGAGCTCAGTACCTAGTTCCATTCTGCCAGGCCAATCGTCCATGGGGGCGGGGACGTTCACTAGAAAGACAGCGACTTCAACCCACTGTTGCTCTGGGGCGGACTCAAGCCAGACCGTATCAGGTGGGGGGTCTCGCGTAGCTTCACTCGGGGACGACCACGGAAAATAGATTCTGGACGCAAGCACCTGCGGCATGGTTGCCGCCTCGGGCCGCAGCCACTTCCCCAAAAATCTTGTTGGAGGAACTTGTTCCGGCGGAAAGAGTTCGTCCTTCTTGTTCGAGTCGAAGCCAACATGCCACTGGCCACTTTCGTGAAGGCTGAGCTTCATCGCATACCCCAGTGGGCGACTCGTCATGTAGACGTCTCGCTTCTGCTTGCCGGTAGTCGTCCAGCACTTCCAAACATCGGTGGTGCGTCCATCTTGGATTCGGACAGCAAAGCGAAGACTGTGCTCGGGCATTTTGTGCGACCTAACGTAGAACCAAGGGACAACACAAATACGCAGCATTTGGCTTGTCCAACTTAAGCGCCATGCTCTTCATGTAATCAATCATCCTGTTTTGCTATGTGAGGCAGTGTGGCTCTTACTGTCGCTTTAAGATCCTCACTGGCCTGATCAGGATTGTTACTACTCCAAATAATAGTGAGATGGTGATTGGTATCAAAATGGGTTTTTTCATTGTCAAATTTAGTTTTTTCACATGTATATATGCCTGGCTTGCCCAGACCCTCTGCATAACCAGCTTCCCAGTATGCGCCAAGATTGTCATGGGTTAAATCAGCAACAATGAAATCAGAAGCTTGAATTTCGGCTCGTATTCTGTCATCTATAAGGCCAGCCTTAGGAGTGTCACTGATTAATCGTAATTCAAACCCAGTTTGCATTATCGCGGTTTTAAACACATTGTTCACCATAGTATCTAGCTCTGGCACATTAAACTTCATTGCCATAAATGCTTTTCTATAGCTTCCAGCCCCTTGCTGTAATTTCTCGTAACATTCCCATCCTGCCATTGATAATGTTACATACGAACACGCCTTGCTTGGCGTATCAGTTGCTTCAAAAAGATTACCAGTTACCAAACCAACATTGAAAAGATGCTGCAAGATAAGAGCAAAGCCATTGCTTGTTTTTGCACCAATAATGGATTTGTGCGTGTCTGGCTCCACCCATAAACCTTCGCCAGGGCCATCTGAGTTCTCGGCCAACCAACGGATAAACAAATCTGTCTGCTCCATTGGATTAGGTAGCTGTGTCTTAATTATTTCATCGATGGTATTTTCACTTAACACTGGAAGTTTATTGGCCCGCTGCATCTGCCTAATTGCATGGCTGATCTTGGCTGTTGCATCTTTATTAGTTTTCAATGTGTACGGCAAATCTTCAACCAATGTGCGTGACATTATGAAATCACCACAGAGGGGACAGGAAAATTTAAATCCATCTCGCCCCTCAGACAAGTCCTGTTTGATTTTGAGCGTTGATTGGCATACGGGACAATAGTCGTTCATGCAAAGCTACCTCTAAATTTAAGAATGCATAGGTAGAGTAGACGACAGACTCTCGCCAGCCCTCCCGTACCTGCGGTTTTGCGAGTTACCGCCTTCGGTGACTTCCCTGCCAACCCCTCTTCACCAGAGATTTCGGCGGAAATATTCAAGCCTAGCCCCTTTAATCACCCATTAGGCCGTCATTCTGGCGCATGCCGGAATTCATCAATAATAACACTCCGCGAAACAGGCAAAGCCATGTCATTGTCCTACTGACGTGGGAGTTTGTTAATTATATGGATACTTGCCTGCGCCGATATGACGAAGTTTTTTCTAATGGATTATTTGGATTAAGCATTCCCACTTTTTCATGCTCACACCTGCCAGTCTTCAACAGGCAAGTTGGGCACGCGGGTAAATTCGCTGGTGTTATGCGTCACCAGGTTCATGCCATTTGTTTGGGCAATTGCCGCAATCAGCAAGTCATTTCCACCAATCAGGCTGCCCGCGCGTTGGAGATGTGCGCGAATTTCTCCATAACCTTCGGCTGCCAAATCATCGAAAGGCAGGCGCGGCCAATGTCCAAACGCATCTTGCAGCTTTGCCAACTCTTGCGATGGATTTTGCGCAAGACGAGCGCCGCATTGCAACTCCGCCCAGACAATGCTGCACAGCACCAATTCATTCAAACTTTTGGTTGCAAGGCGCGCTTTTAGCGCCAAATTCCGCCCTCGTAATATTTCGATGCAGACATTGGTGTCGAGAAGGTAGCGCATCACAGCCCCTGCATATCGGATACCGGAGGTGATTGCGGTCTGTCCGGGAAATCGGGGGCAGCGCCCCAAGCCCGCTCCAGCCACGCCGGATCAGATTTGCGTTCACTCTTTGTGTGTAAATAACCGATAAAATCGAGCACTTCCCGCTGGAATTCCGGCGGCAGTGCGCTGGCCTCTTTGTCGATTGCTTCAATAATGTTATTCATTACTCTTCTCCTTCAGGTTCACACAATGGCAATAATTAATCCGCAATATTCACGCTGGCACAATATTACTTGATAACCAACCAGGTGATGAGCTCAAAGTCACCGGTGGATTTTACTTGCTTGCCCGCAAAGGTAAACATGTCATCTTACAAGTAATAAGTAACGACATAAATATCTGTTCACTGTGAATAATTCTATAGAAAGCATATGCGCCGGGGCAGATTAACTTCGAGTGTGATACCTTTCTTTTTATGACTACCCCTACCGCCCAACAAATTCTTCACGATGTTTTCGGCTACTCGTCCTTTCGTGGTGAACAGCAATCTATAGTTGAATATGTTGTTGCTGGTGGTGATGCGCTGGTATTAATGCCAACCGGCGGCGGCAAGTCGTTGTGCTATCAGCTCCCGGCATTGATGCGGCGTGGGGTGGGCATAGTGGTGTCACCGTTGATTGCGTTGATGCAGGATCAGGTGGACGCACTTAACCAGCTTGGTGTGCGCGCCGCTTTTCTTAATTCCAGCCTGGATGCGAATACGGCGCGTACCGTGTCGAGCCGTTTGTTGCGGGGTGATTTAGATCTCTTGTATGTGGCTCCAGAGCGGTTACTGATGTCTGGATTTTTGTCGATGCTGGAACAGGTGCAAGCCGAACATGGCATAGCTTTGTTTGCCATTGACGAAGCGCATTGCGTATCACAATGGGGGCATGATTTCCGTCCAGAATATCGCGGCCTGACGGTATTGCATGAACGCTTTCCGGACGTGCCACGCATCGCGCTGACGGCCACGGCGGATGCGCCAACGCGAGGCGAGATTGTCGAACGGCTGGCGCTGGAACAGGCGCGCCAATTTGTTTCCAGCTTCGACCGTCCCAACATCCGCTACCGGATAACGCTGAAAGCCAATGCCCGGCAGCAGTTGCTGACCTTTCTGGAAACGGAACATGCTAATGATGCTGGCATCGTATATTGCCTGTCGCGCAAAAAAGTGGAGGAAACTGCCACGTGGCTTCAGGAGCGCGGCTGGAATGCATTGCCATATCACGCCGGGCTGGATGCGGCTGTGCGTAGCGAGAATCAACGTTCTTTCCTGCGCAAGGAGGGCGTCATCATAGTTGCCACAGTCGCTTTCGGCATGGGCATCGATAAGCCCAACGTGCGCTTTGTCGCTCACCTTGATCTACCCAAGAGCATGGAAGGCTATTATCAGGAAACTGGCCGTGCCGGACGCGACGGCTTGCCCGCAGATGCATGGATGACTTACGGTTTGGGCGATGTGGTTTCCATGCGTCAGATGCTGGCATCCGGCGATGCGCCCGAGGAGCGCAAACGGTTAGAGATGCATAAACTTGACGCTCTGCTGGGGTTTTGCGAATCCACTGCTTGCCGCCACCAAATTATCTTGCGCTACTTTGGAGAGGAGCATCCGGGCAACTGTGCTCAGTGTGACAATTGCCTGGAGCCGATGGATACATGGGACGCGACTCAAGCGGCACGTATGGCATTGTCGTGTGTTTACCGCACTGGGCAGCGCTTCGGCGTTGGTTATTTGATCGACGTGCTACTGGGCAAGGCCACTGCACAGGTCGAAAAATTTCGCCACCAGCAACTGAGTACTTTTGGGATCGGCCAGTCGCTTGCTCAGACTCAATGGAGCAGTGTCTATCGCCAGTTGGTTGCTGCTGGTTTGCTCAATGTGGACATGGAGGCTTACGGCGGATTACGCCTTACCGAACAAGCACGCCCGGTGCTACGCGGTGAATCCGAAGTGTGGTTGCGGCGCGATGCTGAACCGGCTAAAAACAAAATCAGCAAGGTTGAACGCGGCGCAAGAATGCGTGAAGCATTTGCCGGTGCAAATGAAGACCCGCTGTGGCTGGCGCTTAAAGCCAAGCGCATGGAGCTTGCCCGCGAACAAGGCGTACCGCCTTATGTGATTTTTCACGACAGCACTTTGCTGGAAATTCTCAACCATCGTCCCGGCAATCTCACCGACTTAGGAAAAATTAGCGGGGTCGGCTTAGCCAAGTTGGCCCGTTATGGAGATGATTTTCTGAAAGTAATTGAGGATGTGCAGAATCAATAGGGTCACCCATTGATTTTTCAACAGCATTTTTCCGTTATAAACCCTGCCCTGATATATTTTTCAATCACATCCTTTGAAGTTCTTCTGCTGACAGTCATTTGCCATTTTCTGTGCTTTTGTAATTTGCTGCGCTGACATTTTTTGTACAACGAGGTTGCGATTCCTCAGCGCATTTGCATCGCCCAATGTAGCGCCAAGATTGAACCACATGTGCGCGAGAGTATAGTCCAGCTCAACACCATGCCCATTGTCATACATGACGCCAAGGTTGTTTAGCGCACTTGCATTCCCCTGCGCTGCTGCTAATCGATACCACCTGAGTGCCTCTGTGTAGTCCTGCGCAATGCCTTTATGTTTGTCATACATCACACCAAGATTAAATTGTGCATCTGCATAACCTTGCGCTGCTGCCAGGAGATACCACCTGTATGCTTCATTGTAGTCCTGCGCAACGCCCTGCCCGATGTCATGCATCACACCAAGATTGTATTGCGCCTTTGCATAACCTTGTGTTGCAGCTAATCGATACCAATTGAGTGCTTCTGTATAGTCCCGCGTTATGCCTTTTCCATCGTAATACAAGTCGCCGAGATTCAACTGTGCATCTGCATAACCTTGAGCTGCTGCCAGGTTATACCATCCAAGTGCTTCTGCGTAGTCCTGTGTAACACCGTGCCCATTTTCATACATCAAGCCAAGATTGCATTGTGCAATTGCAACGCCTTGTAATGCTGCCAGTCGATACCAATTAACAGCTTCTGCGTAGTCCTGCGTAACACCCTGTCCATTTTCATACATCACGCCAAGATTCAATTGTGCATCTGCATAACCTTGCATTGCAGCTAATCGATACCACTTGAGTGCTTCTGTGTAGTCCTGCGCAACGCCCTGCCCGCTGTCATACATCAAGCCAAGATTGTATTGAGCCTTGGCATATCCTTGCGTTGCAGCTAATCGATACAAATTGAGTACTACTATGTAGTCCTGAGTAACGCCCTGACCGCTGTCATACATCACACCAAGATTGTATTGCGCCTTTGCATAACCTTGTGTTGCAGCTAGTCGATACAAATCGAGTGCTGCTGTGTAATCCTGCTTAACACCTTGCCCATTGTCATACTTCACACCAAGATTGTATTGTGCAATTGCAACCCTTTGAACTGCTGCCAGGCGCCACCACTTAAGTGCCTCCATGTCGTTTTGCACAACGCCTTTACCTTCGATATACATGTCGCCAAGATTCAATTGTGCATCTGCATCCCCTAGCGCTGCTGCTTTTCTGAACCAGACAAGAGCCTGATCATAGTCCTGCTCGACGCCCTGTCCCATTAGGTACATCACGCCAATAATGTTCTGATAATCTGAATTCCCCTGAGAGTCATACAAACGGTACAAGCTGAGAGCCTCAGTGTAATCACCTCTCTTATATGCTGCATGAGCAACATTGTAATCTTCGTATGGCTCCGCCCACGCAGCGCTAACAGCTAGCAATAACACAGTAAATAGAGCAAGTAATAGTGGTTTCATTTATCCCCTCATTGTGCACAAGCTAACGATGATTCAGTGTAGCGCATCATGGACTTACAAACATAGCGGTAAGGTGCAGCTCGTGATCAAATTAAAAATTCTTTAGCCGCCTCAATTTTTAAAAAAATAGAAATTCTCTGACCGTTTAACTAAAACTTAATGTATAGCCTAAGTAGGAACCATCTAGGAATTGGGAGGATAGGGGTACGGTGGGGTTGCGATATTGTGGAATTTGATGGTGAAAGTTGGGAAATTAAAGTGTTCGATGCAGTTACAGCGAGAACTGCTGAAGCAAGTTCAATCGCCTAGCAATTCTCTGGTGTACCCATGGATGTACCAATGGAACGTATAAAAAAAACGGGCTAGATCATTTATGATCTAGCCCGTTGATTATACTGGTCGGGGCGAGAGGATTCGAACCTCCGACCACTTGGCCCCCAGCCAAGTACGCTACCAGGCTGCGCTACGCCCCGAAGGTGTAAATTATAACAGAGCAAAAAAATCCACAGATACAAATTTGGTGAAGTACACTATGAAGATGGAGGCGGGGGTCGGAATCGAACCGGCGTACACGGCTTTGCAGGCCGCTGCATGACCACTCTGCCACCCCGCCATGTTACGCATGCTTTAAGCAAAAAATGAGGGAAAGGAAAGATACT
Source organism: Betaproteobacteria bacterium (assembly GCA_021413765.1). Taxonomy (GTDB): domain Bacteria; phylum Pseudomonadota; class Gammaproteobacteria; order Burkholderiales; family Gallionellaceae; genus Nitrotoga. Next base: position 933 of record JAIOPT010000015.1, on the reverse strand, counting down.
CTCCCAAGAAGGTGGAGCGGGAAACGAGACTCGAACTCGCGACCTCAACCTTGGCAAGGTTGCGCTCTACCAACTGAGCTATTCCCGCAAAAAACGAAGTCCGCATTATAGTGATATTGCTATCAGTGTCAAGAAAACGGCGTAAGTAAATTCACCAATTACCCGGTTTGATTGAGAAAAACTACGATGTTTTTGCTAACGTGACAGGCATCTCTGTATAATGCACATTATGAAATGAGTTTGTTAATAACCCACATTCCAAACTTGCTTTTACTCGCCCGGGTGGTGAAATTGGTAGACACAACGGACTTAAAATCCGTCGGCTGGAAACGGCTGTACCGGTTCAAGTCCGGTCCCGGGCACCAAACAATCAATAAGTTACAGATTTTTCTGGTGACTGTAACTACATCTCATATAAGTAATCGGAGAGGGTCAATGAATAATTTCGATGTTGAAATTAAATGCAATGATCAGCTTTTCAAGGCTGTCGCCAAAATTAACTGCGACACTCTTACGGTTAGCCCTGTGAACCTAAGACCAAAATCAACTGGAAGTGACAGTACAAGCACTCACGGTACAGCATGGAAATAAAATCGGTGCTGCGATCGTGGAACTAATCAAAACAAAGTTTCCATTCAATGCACAATCTTACTTTCCGTTGTAGTTTTGCTCAGCTTATCAAAGCATTCCCGCTAATCTGATCTTTCCATCTCTGAGTATTTCCGCAAACACCCATTTTCACAGCGTCAACGGGGAAGAAATTTGGATTTTTTAGAGGCGTCCTAATGCTGAGTAAACTCAACCCCTCTCAATACGAAGCTGTTAAATATCTGGATGGCCCCCTGTTGGTGCTGGCTGGCGCAGGCAGCGGCAAAACGCGTGTTATCACTCATAAGCTTGCCTATCTGATTGAGCAATGCGGCTATGCGCCGC
>JAIOPT010000125.1 GCA_021413765.1 Betaproteobacteria bacterium | reverse complement strand
TTTGGAGCATCATTTTGAGCCTAAGCCGAACGATGATTTTAAAATGGAACCCGATTAGGACGCGTCGTTTAGGCGACGCGTATCCGGACTTTCAGTCCGTAATTCAAACCCTCCGGCTTTAGCCGGTGGTTGTTTAGTTTAATAAAAATATCCCGGCTTGCCGGGATATTTTTATGTCACCGCTGAAAGCTCAAAGTTTTGCAAATATCTACCTGATGTCGAAATATATTCAAGTAACACAATGCATTGGGGAAGATGAATCTTGGATTTTAGAGGGCCCTAAATCCATTGCGTCCCGTATCCATGATTACATAAAAACGGAATTACTATACATTCAGTAAGCCTTGGAGTGCCTTAAAGTATTTCTACAGATTGTCGTAATACAATAATCGAGACGGCTATTAATGAGATGCACAAAAGTAAATTTTTAGAGGCACCGCAGAATAGCCATGTTTAGTTGCACATACAATTATGGAGTTTTCATGCAAAAGTATGATGCTAAATTACTAACGTGGTGACCCCATTCACCACATCACGCATTAATACTCTTCAGCCGCTACGGTCATGGTTTCCTGCTGTCCGACTGCTGCCATGGTTAGTAGTGGTTGTTGCACTGGCTTTAACCCATCAATTATGGAAGAGTGCACACGACGAAGCTGTACGAAAATTGCAATATGACTTCAATTTTCGTTTGCATGATGTCAGCAACCGCATTGAACAACGTATGCAGTCTTATGAGGAAGCACTGCGGGGCGTACAAGGTTTATTCGCCGCTTCTACCAGCGTAGAGCGTGATGAATTCCATGCTTATATCGTCGCTCAACATATTGTGGAGAGCTTCCCTGGTATACAAGGCGTGGGTTTTTTGCTGATCAAACCAACGTCGCAGCAAGACAAACAACCTACTACCACCCGCAAGGAAGTTTCTGCACATCCCATTAGTCATGATGGAAAGCAAGACGTCACCACCTCCGTTATTTTCATCGAGCCAGTCACAGAGGGTAATCGACGCACTTTTGGTTACGACATGTATTCCGATCCTGTGCGGCGTGCCGCAATGGAGCAAGCGCGTGACAACGATAAAGCTGTTATCACCGGCAAGACGAAGCTGATACAGGAAAATAACGAGAGTGCGCAGGCTGGTTTTCTGATGTATTTGCCCATTTATAAAAATGGTGCGCCATCTGCCACCTTGGCTCAGCGCCGCGCCAATCTGATCGGCTGGGTCTGTGCTCTGTTTCGGATGGATGACCTTATGCGAGGCATTCTTGGTGAACGTGTTCCTGACATCGACATCAAAATTTATGATGGCGAAAAAATGTCGGGTAGAACGCTAATGCATGATGCCGATAGCACCAACAAAATCGGCGTCATGAATCCTCTCTTTCATGCGTCCAAGCGCTTTGAAATTGCTGGTCATACCTGGACAATGGCTATTAGCTCTCTCCCCAACTTTGAGGCGCAGCTAGTCGAAGATAAGTCCCAATCCATCGTCGTGGCTGGCTTAGCCGTGAGTATATTGCTGGGGCTACTCACTGGGTCGCTGGTGCAGGGTCGGGAACGCGCTCTGCGAATTGCACGGAAGATGGATGAACGATTAATCGAGAGCGAGGAGCGCCTACGCCTTAGTTTGATGTATAGTGAAATCGGCACTTGGGATTGGGATATCAGCACTAGCGAAATGCATTGGTGCAGCCAAATTTCTGTCCTTATGGGTTGTCCAGAGGGAAAGCAGACTGGTACTTATGAATATTTCCTGAGCAGGGTACATCCGGATGACCGGCAGAACGTGATCAATTCAATGAATGCCTGTGTTGATAAAAACGCTAGATACAATGTAGAGCATCGAATTATTTGCCCTGATGGTTCAGTTCGCTGGCTACACCAGCGTGGCGGCATAATTCGCGAAACAGATGGAACTGCGCTGAAGATGCTGGGTGTGGTTCAGGATGTGACCAGCAAAAAGCTGGAGGAAATGGAGCTGGCCGAGATCGATACGAGACTGCGCACCATTATTGATGCTGCCCCGGACGCTGTAGTGTTAATGAATTCTGAGGGTATTCTCACTGGCTGGAATGGTGAGGCAGAAAAGATTTTTGGCTGGGCCCGGGAAGAAGCCATCGGATACATGCTGCACGATAGGATCATCCCAGTTCAGTATCGTAATGCGCATATTCAGGGCTTGAAACATTTTTTAGCTTCTGGCGAGGGACCTGTGCTGAGTAAGCGTATAGAGATAGTAGGCTTGCATCGCGATGGCCATGAATTTGCCATCGAATTGGCGATATCTCCGGTGAAGCAGAAAGACAAATATGAGTTCTGCGCTTTCATCCACGACATCACAGCACGCAAGGAAACTCAAAGCTTGCTACTGCGTGCCAAAGAAGGCGCTGAGCGGAGTTCCGCAGAGTTAATCAGTTATATCCAGGCCATTGACCAGCACGCCCTCGTTTCAGTTTCCGACCCTTCCGGGCGCATCATCCAGGCCAATGATAAGTTTTGTGAAGTCAGCGGCTACAGCCGGGAGGAGATGCTCGGCCATGATCATCGTATCGTTAATTCCGGGATACATCCAAGCGTTTTTTTCGTCGAGATGTGGGCCACTATCGCCCGTGGTGACATCTGGCGCGGCGAGATTTGTAACCGCGCAAAAAGTGGCGCACTGTATTGGGTGGATAGCGCTATCGTGCCGCTTAAAGATGCGAACGGGCAGATTGTTCGTTACATTTCGGTCAGGGTTGACACCACCAAACGCAAGGAATCTGAACAGCACATCCAGTCCCTTGCCTACTATGATGTGTTGACTGGTCTGCCTAACCGTACCCTGCTGCATGACCGTCTCGGACAATTGATCGCTGAATCACATCGCGACAAGCAGAAATTTGCACTGCTGTACATCGATCTTGATCGCTTTAAGTATGTAAACGATTCGATGGGGCATGCGGTGGGCGACAAATTATTGCAGGTAGTGGCGCTACGTTTGCAGGAGTGTGTGCGTGAGGGTGATACCGTGTCACGTATCAGTGGTGACGAATTTATTGTATTACTGCGTGAGGCTGATGCTAAGGGCGCGGCGCGTGTGGCAGGAAAAATACTTAAGTCGCTGACTACTCCTTGTGATATAGGCGCGCTGCAAATCGTCACCCATGCCAGCATCGGCATCAGTATCTATCCTGACAATGTTGATAGTGAAGACGAAATCAATACGTTGATCAAGCATGCTGACGTGGCGATGTATCGTGTAAAAACTGAGGGACGTGGCAACTTCCTGTTTTTTGAACCGGAAATGAATTTCCGCGCCCATCAACTGTTTTCTATGGAAAATGATATGCGCTTGGCTCTGGAACGCAATGAGTTTACATTGCACTATCAGCCTCAGGTAAACTTGATTAGCGGAATGGTGTGCGGTGCGGAGGCATTGCTGCGCTGGAAGCATCCAGACAAGGGCTTTGTTGCGCCAGCTGAATTCGTACCTGTAGCCGAAGAGACTGGGCAGATTGTACCTATAGGCGAATGGGTGCTGCACACAGCTTGCGCGCAATTGGCTGATTGGAGGCGGCAGGGGATGCCCATATTCCCAATGTCTATAAATTTATCCATTAGTCAACTGCGTCAGCCTCAACTGGCGCAAATGATCATCGCTGTCCTAAAAGAAACGGGGCTACATCCACAGGACTTGGAGTTGGAAATTACCGAAGGCGTCATGATGAACGAGGTTCAAGCGACAATGGCTTTCCTGGATGAGATGCATGAGCTGGGAGTGCAATTGGCCATTGATGATTTTGGCACTGGTTATTCCAGCCTTAGTTACTTGAAGAAGATGCCGCTCGACCGGCTGAAGGTGGACCAATCTTTCGTACGTGACGTCGCTACTGATGAAAATGATGCGGCTATCGTGCGTTCCATCATTAGCTTGGGTCACCAGTTTAAATTACAGGTTATCGCGGAAGGAGTGGAAACGTTGGAACAGCTGGATTTCTTGCGTGTTCGAGGCTGCGATGAGATCCAAGGCTATTATTATAGCCGTCCGCTGCCAGCTGAAGAATTTGCGATATTTATCAATGGTAATCCAGAGCTCAATTAGAGTTGGGTATGATTTTGCGTTATTTTATAAATGCACTGTTCGTCATCTAGACATCAAGAGAGCCAATGTGACGGGAAAAGAATAAGGCCGAGCATGCCGATAAGCACAAAAATCGCGATGATTACAAAAATCAGCATGATGAAAGCCCAAATACTACGCCATACACTAATCATATTTTTCATCTTTAAGTCCTTTGGATGAGAGTACATCGTCTAGAGCTAGTCCGGTCAGGCTGGAAAAAGTGCGCCATAAATAATAAAAGATCATCATCATGAGCATGCAAGGAATCGCGATCAAGGCGGTAGCTCAGTAACGTTAATTGTCCCAGCTCTTCATTGAAGGCAACGCTACCTGTAGGACTGACAATAATTTGGGTAATTCAAGCGGAAAAATCACCAATGTGGAAGGTGTTTAACACTTTAATTATTATTACTAATGTATTTCATTATGGCGTAATACAAGCCAAAATACCTTATTTTTTATAGAATTTTATTTTTACTGGCGCCTCCAAACACTCGCCAGCCAAGGTTGTTGTTCTCGCGGCAGGTTGTCGGGACGGTAATAGTGAATAAGTTCAGTGAATCCCGCGTCGGACATTAGGTGCTGCCAAGTATCAAGATTGTAATATACGCCGTATCGCCCGTGGTTCCATCCTTCCTCGTTATTCCCGTGTGGGTTGGAACTAAATAGAACCGCACCCGGTTTCAGCGTCATGTGCAACTCACGCAATATGCGAGGCAACGCTTGACTGGGTACATGAAAAAGTGAGGCGTTGGCGAATACTCCATCGAAATGCTTAGTCGGGAGATCAAGCTTGAGGAAATCCTGCTGCCATACTTCGCAACGGCTGTAGACACGCGCCATCGCAGCGAAACACTTGCTGCCATCCAAGCCCGCTGCAATGTGCCCCATTTTGGTAAGCTCCTTGAGGTCGCGCCCCGGTCCGCAGCCAAAATCTAGTATATTGAAAGGAGGCTCAACCTCGATGTAGTGTAGCAACGACATAATGTTCTGACTGACGTCGTGATTGCGTGTGCCTGCAAAGAAATCTTCGGCATGCTGGCCGTAGTACTTTAAGGTGAGGGTGGATATTTTTTCTAAATCTTGCGGATTCAACGTCATCTTGCATCTCATTATTGAGTAATCGACGATCTAATTTTATTAAGTGTTAAAGCAATGGTGTTGTCCCATTTTGTTATTTTTTAGCCTTAGTGACCCCAGATAGTGGGGTTAAAACTAAAACGAGTTAATGAGTTATTCATGGTATTTAGCCTAGTAAATGTTTTATTTGCTCACTTTCTTTCAATAACTCACAATAACTTTCCAGCATATGTTGGCGGCCGAGTTCACTTATGGGCAGATTCTGCACAATTTGGTAGTCACCGTTATGACAAGTGACCGGGAAGCCGTACACCACGCCTGCTGGAATATCGTAGCTTCCATCCGATAACACGCTCATGGTGACCCAGTCATCATGGTTCGAGCCAAGTATCCAATCATGCATATGGCTGATGGCTGCGTTGGCTGCGCTGGCAGCGCTACTCAAGCCGCGCGCTTCGATTACTACCGTGCCGCGCTTTTGCACCGTGGGGATAAATTCGCTTTCAATCCAGTTATGGTCTGGCAGAATATCAAGGATTTTGTGTCCTCGTATTTCGGCATGTGACAGATCAGGATATTGTGTTCCAGAATGGTTGCCCCATACCACCATTTTTTTGATATTGCCTATGGGCTGGGAGAGCTTGCCCGCTACCTGTGCGATGGCGCGGTTGTGATCAAGCCGCATCATAGAGCTGATATTCTTCGGGTTGAGGTCAGGTGCGTTACGTATGACAATCAATGCGTTGGTGTTAGCTGGGTTGCCTACCACTAGAATTTTGACATGTGTTGCGGCGAATGCATTAAGAATTTTGCCCTGTTCGGCGAAGATTCCAGCGTTGATCTCGATTAGATCTTTGCGCTCCATGCCCTTGCTACGCGGACGCGCGCCAACTAGCAGGACAATTTCTGCATCGCGAAAGGCAATTTTGGGGTCATCGGTAACGATAACCTGCTGCAACATGGGAAATACGCAGTCTTCCAACTCCATCGCTATTCCGCGCAACGCTTGCTGTGCTTGTGGTATGTCCAGTAGTTGCAGGATGATGGGCTGTTCGTGTTTCAGCATATCGCCATTGGCGATACGAAACAATAGACTGTAACTGATCTGACCAGCAGCGCCAGTGACAGCGATGCGGATTGGTGCTTTCATAGCAATCTCCTGCGCGATGAATTATTAGGGCATTCTGACAGTGTTTATCAATCAGGCAAAGGGGGGCACTCAAAAGTTCAGCTTAATGCCCAGTTTTATGCTGATCAAGATGTGGATAGAATATGCTGCTATCAAATTGAATTTAATATAAAAATAGACATAATAATCTTTGGCAACACCATTTTAGTGGCGAGGCATCTCTCGTTTAACAATGCCAGCCATGCAGATAGGTAGATCGTTGCGTGACTTGATATAGTAGGGCGGTAAACAGGCGCGAGGCATGTCATAATTTGCAGCTGCTTTCTTGCATAAAATTACTATGAAAAATTCATTGGTGGTCATCATTGTCTGGATTGCTGTCGCCTTGCTTGGATCCGCCGCATTGGGTGGTATAGCTCTAAATCGCGGCGAGTCGATCAACGCGTTGTGGTTTGTCACAGCCGCGCTCTGCGTCTATGCGATTGCTTACCGTTTCTATGCGACATGGATTGCCACCAAAGTCCTGCTCATTGATCCGACTCGCGCCACACCCTCAGAGCGACTCGATAACGGGCGAGATTATATTCCAACTAATCGCTGGATCGTATTTGGTCACCATTTCGCCGCCATTGCGGGACCAGGGCCATTGGTTGGACCGACTCTGGCCGCGCAATTTGGTTACTTGCCAGGTACGCTGTGGATATTGTTCGGCGCAGTACTCGGCGGCTGTGTGCAGGACATGGTCACACTGTTTTATTCCACCCGTCGTAATGGCCGTAGCATGGGTCAAATAGCGCGAGACGAACTGGGTGCCATCGGTGGTATTGCCGCGCTAACCACCACGCTGTTTATCATGATTATCCTCATCGCGGTGCTTGGTTTGGTTGTGGTCAATGCCATGAAGCATAGTCCCTGGGCTACCTCCACCGTGGCTGCCACCATCCCCATCGCTATGTTGGTGGGCCTATACATGCGTTCTATCCGCCCGGGCCGCGTGCTTGAAGGTTCGTTACTTGGCGTCACCCTGTTACTGTTGGCTGTTGCGGGCGGTGGATGGATTGAGCACCAGCCGGGCTTACGCGAGTTTTTTGATCATCCCGGTCTGCCGTTAGCCTGGATGGTAATTACTTACGGTTTTGCAGCAGCTATCCTTCCAGTATGGCTGCTGCTCGCGCCACGCGATTACCTTTCTACCTACATGAAACTCGGTACGATCATCCTGTTGATGCTGGCCATTGTGTGGATGCAGCCGAGCATAAAAATGCCCGCATTTACCCAGTTCGTCGATGGGACCGGCCCTATTTTTGGAGGCAAGTTATTTCCTTTCGTGTTCATCACCATTGCTTGTGGCGCAATCTCTGGTTTTCATGCACTGATCGCCTCTGGTACTACGCCTAAGCTGCTTAGCAATGAGCGCGACATTCGTATGATCGGCTTCGGCGGCATGGCGTTGGAATCTTTCGTTGCTATCATGGCAATTATTGCAGCTACGGTGTTAGACCCTGGCGTGTTCTTTGCCATCAATTCCCCTGCGGGCGTAGTCGGCAAGGAGGCGGCAGATGCGGTAGCAAAAATTTCCAGCTGGGGCTTTCCGGTTACGGTGGCGCAGATGAATTTGCTGGCGCAGCAGATGGGTGAAGCTACCCTGTTCGCGCGCACTGGCGGCGCACCCTCGCTGGCGGTGGGCATGGCCAGTATTTTCGGCAGCGCTTTTGGTCAAGGCATGCTGGCCATGTGGTATCACTTTGCCATCATGTTTGAGGCCATCTTCATTCTCACAACGCTGGATGCAGGTACGCGTGTTGGTCGCTTCATGTTGCAAGACATGCTAGGCAATATTTGGAAACCACTGGGCCGTACCTCATGGTATCCATCTGTATTGCTGAGTAGCGGTATCATTGTGGCTGCCTGGGGCTATTTTTTATATATTGGCGTGATTGATCCCAATGGCGGTGTCAACATTTTGTGGCCGCTGTTTGGCATATCGAATCAAATTTTGGCCGCCATCGCGCTGTGCGTCGCTACTGGCATCCTGGTTAAATCCGACAAGCTAAAATATGCCTGGATCACTGCTTTGCCACTGGTCTGGCTGACCATAATTACCAGCAGTGCCGTGTGGGAAAAAATCACCAGTGCAGATGTGCGTATCGGCTTCCTCGCTGCTGCCGATGACCTTGCCTCGAAGCTCGCATCAGGTCTTCTTTCTCCAGAAAAAGCGGCCATCGCACCACAGCTGATCTTCAACCAGCGCCTTGATGCAGTGCTGACCTTGTTTTTTGTCTGCATGTTGTGGCTGATCGTGTTCGACATGCTGCGTGTCTGCATCCGCTATCTGAATGGCAAACCGGTACCTCCGCTGTCCGAGGTGTCATACCAGTTGACTGGAATGGAGAATGCATGGGTACGAGATTGACTGAAAGAAGTGCGAATGAATCATTGTCCGCGGTAAATGACTCTAGTTTGTCTGTGTTTGAAACTGCCGAGGATATACATCAGTACACCGCGCAACGCGATACACTCAAAGCAAACGAAACCGGTATCAAACCGCTCTCGTTACTGTCATATGTATGGCGCGTTATACGCGAGTTGAGTGGGGACGATGCTTACGAACGCTATATTGCACAACATGCCACCAATTTTCCTGATACTACGCCACTAGCGCGCAAAGATTTTTTCCTTTACCAGCAACAGAAAAAGTGGAGCGGTATCCAGCGCTGCTGCTGAGTTATTGCTGACCACAGCGCAACATAGGTTAGTGGGCTGTATGTTTGAATTATTTTAATTAGTTACATAGGCCCCCTAAAGTTTTCCGTCGCACAGCCGTGATTAATCTTACCTGAGCAATACTGTGAAAGTGGTGTATTTATTTCTTTCAGGGATATTCAATCTAAGCTGAATTTGCAAAGGTTCCATATATTGAGTGCAGATTTACTTCAAAAGCAAACCACGTAAATGGAGCAAATCCCCAAAGAATCATGTTGTAACTGAGGCTGGATAAAATAATGAATCAGCCACATGCACTGTACAAACTGGCAAGTTAGATTGACCGAGATGGGTTAGAAGATTAATTCGGTTGCCTGTAAGGCCAAGCACGCCTCCCAATCCGACTAATAGTGAGGCTGGGCCTCTTAGGCACCAGATCAAGTCATTGGTCAGAGCTTTGGGTGCAATAGATTATTGGGTGAAATGTGTCAGATAGAGCAATTCAAGGGCGGTGGGAGTATCGAGCAAGTGCGAGGTCATGCTATTGTTAATGCGGACTTTAGAGAGTATTAATAAAGAGTGAATATTAATAAGGAGTTAGTATGATTGCAGTTGACACGAATGAGAACGAGGCAACACAGATAATAGCGGCGAAAAATCTACGGATATTGTTGTTGGACGACGACAAGTTTACACTCGAATTTGTTGGCGACATGTTGCTCGAATTAGGTGTAGCTGAAGTTATTAAGGCTGAGAATGGCGAGCAGGGGTTAGCTATGTTAGCGGGGTTATCATCACAGCCGGATATATTGATATGCGACCTCAGCATGCCTGAAATGGACGGTGTTGGTTTCCTCATGCATCTTGGTATGCAAGGTTATGTTGGCGACGTCATTCTAATCTCAGGAGCCCAACAGCATCTGTTGTCCGGAATGGATATGTATTCCAGCAAGCTTGGCTTGATTCCTTTGGGTACGCTGATAAAGCCAATTGCACGCGATGAGCTGGCATCCGTTATTACCCGATTTTGCCAAGGCAAATGAAAGTTAACTTTCCGCCACGATCAGTGTTTACTTTATCCGAAGCAAACGAGCCGTTTCACATGGATGTGAGTGGTGCACCTGTACTCTTCCTTACAAAAATACACGATTTTATGCCAAATAACAGACAGATATGAAGCTTGAAGCAAAGTACATTACACTAAAAATTACCCTTGTCAGCCTGTGTTCGAATCTATTCGGCTGTATTCCATTTCAACGATGAAAAATCTTTTCGGCATTAGTGTTTTTGCGTTGTTTTTGCGAACCTGTTCGCTTTACATGCTGGCGGTAATTCTGATAACTGCAAATTCTTATGCCGACACTCAAGAGCCGGCAATGGTTGCCATTGCGTTCCCTTCGACCAGTGATAGTGTGATTTCCAGAAGTTCGTTGCGCGCTATCTTTGGCATGCGCTTGAACAAATGGCCAGCAGATACGCCGGTCAGGGTATTCGTGATGAAGGATGATGCGCCGGAGCATGACGCATTCAGCAAGAATATTCTGCAAGTATTCCCCCATCAATTGCGAATGGCGTGGGATCGGCAGGTATTTTCCGGTCAGGGCCAATATCCTGAGCAAGTCGCTTCAATACAAGAGATGTTATCAAAAATAGCATCAACGCCGGGGGCGATCGGCTATATCAAAATAAACGAGGTCACAAATAATGTGCGTATCCTTCAAATTCGCTAAGACTGCAGCAGTAATTTTTGTCCAGGGTATTATTTTGTTTTGGACTACGTTTGCGCATGCTGTAAATTTGATGGGCAACGAGATGCAGCTGCATGGGTTTCTTACGCAAGGTGCGGTGATCACAAGCGACAATAACTTTCTCGGTCAGAGTAATAAAAAAGCGAGCACGGATTTTAGAGAAATAGGAGTGAATGCTTCCATGCGGCCGACTTCCGATGTAATAGTGTCCGCCGGGTTGCTTTCGCATACGGCCGGGGCGACCGATAACGGCGGCTTGCGACTAGATTATGGGCTAGTCGACTGGACAGTATCATCGAACGAAGAAGGCCGTGGCGGGATTCGCTTGGGGCGAGTGAAGAATGCCTATGGACTGTATAACAAAACACGCGACGTCGCTTTCACTCGTCCCAGTATTCTTCTGCCGCAATCTATTTATTTCGAGCGCACGCGCAACCTTACCGTCGCGGCTGACGGAGTAGAGCTTTATCTCGATCGATATTATGAAGCCGGCAGCCTGTTCGTGACCTTCGGCTTGGGGCATCCGCTGATTGGTAGTGAAGCCGTCAAGGTGGCTTTGGTCGGCTTGACTCCCAATGGTAGATTCGAATCGAGTGCGATGCCGGTATTCCAGGCAGTATTTGAGGGGGATGGTGGCAAGTATCGTCTCGGGTTTACTACCGTGCAAATTGATACGCACTACAATCCTGGCGTGGGGGATGTGCTGCAGGCGGGACAACTGAAGTTTACGCCGAAGATTTTTTCTGCCCAATACAACGCCGAGAACTGGAGCCTGACCAGTGAATTTGCCCTGCGACCGACTTCAATTCAGAACTTTGGTAAGAATGCCCCAGATTCCACCGCTCATGGCCAAAGCTATTATGTTCAGGGCAGTTACCGGTTGGCTCCGAAGTGGGAAGCGCTACTGCGATATGATGTGATGTATGCCGATAGCGAAGATCGTGATGGCAAGGCATTTGCTGCGGCTACGCACCGGCCGGGTTTTACTCGCTTTTCCAAAGACTGGACCGCAGGGATGCGCTACGATTTAACGCCTGAGTTAATGCTGCGTGCCGAGTATCATCGGGTTGACGGCACCGGCTACTTGCCGGTTCAGGATAACCCTAACCCTTCGGCTCTGGTGCAACGTTGGGACATGTTCATGTTACTGGCTTCCTTTCGGTATTAGCGTCTCTCATGGCGGATAGCCTATCCTCTGGTTCAGGCCATAGTACTTTCCGGTTCTTGAGCCTGAAGTGGAAAGTGTTACTAACGCTGGGCGTGGTGATGCTTTCGGTAAACGGTACACTTTCCTGGCTACATTTTCGTGATTTGCAGTCACGCTTCGAAGAGCAGCGTACTGTTTCGCGCGAGCGCCTGATTTCTGAAGCTCTAGCTGTGCGCACCGATTTCGCTTTGCGTTTGCAAACGATGGCCAACATGCTAGCGACGGTTGGCGCGGGAAGTGCATTCCAGTCGGAGTCGGTATCGAGAGGGCTTCGTGAGCACTTCGATAATTATTGGCCAGTCTTGCAGCTCGATCTCGACATCAATTCCATGAAAGTGTATTCCAGAACGGGAGCCACTCTGGCCGCTTGGCATGCGGATACATCCTCTGATATAGATCAGGATGACCGTGTGCGTGCCGTAATTTCACAAGAGCGTGCCATGCATTGGACGCATTGTCGGCAGACATGCACGCAGTTTGCTGCTGCTCCGATCCTGTCGGCGGGCCAAGTGGCTGGGGTCGTTGTTTTGGGGAGCTCGCTGACTGAAGTGATTGTTTCCTTCAATCGTTTATCCGGAGCCGATCTTGGCGTGCTGGCTCCTAAAGGCCTTATTACGGATAAAAATTCGCTGCCTGATTTAGGCTTGCAGGTAGTAGCACTGAGTGGCTCAGAACGAAATCTCCCGCTTCTCCGTCAATTACGGGCTTTGCCACCTAAACAAAATAAAACAAATTGGCAATTGGTTCCTTATCAGGAAAAAAAGTTCGAATTGTCGTTTGTGACTATGGATGATGCCAGTGGCGTGCATTCCGCGGCCATGCTAGTGGTGATCGATGATTTGACTCAGTCCTTAACAGAAATTCGCGAATCGGTGTTGAGCCGTTTACAAGCCGAGTTGGCGACATCATTGCTTTCTTTGTTGTTATTGGCTTTTCTTGTGAATGCGCCCTTGCAGCGAATGACGCGAGCAGTAAGGGCAATTCCATTGCTGGGACGAAGCGCTTTTGCCGAGGCACGTGCGAAAATTGCCCCACGTGGTCGACATTTTGTGGATGACGAAATTGACAGCTTAAGTGAGGCTGCGGTCGCCTTGTCCTTTCGATTGGAAACACTGGAGCAGGAAGTGGCAGCACATGCCGGAGAGTTGCAGGACATGCTGAATCGTATTTCAATTGAGCGGGATTTTAATAAGAACCTGCTCGATACCGCACAGGTCATCATTCTGACGCAGTCAGCGGATGGATCGATCCACAGTCTTAATCGTTATGGGGAGTTGTTAACGGGTTGCAGTGAGGAAGAATTGTTGGGTAAGCGTTTTGTTCAGGTAGCTGATTACTCTGAAACGGCTGAAACAGACATGCAACAGTCATTGCAGGATCTTGCTATGGGGGGGGAAAAGCACATTCAGCGTTACTCCATTTTAATGAGCAAGCCAGGCGAAAAATATGCAATCACCTGGAATCACTCACGTCTTTCCGGACAGCCGGACGAGACTGCAATGATCCTGTCAGTCGGGATAGATCACACCGACCGCAAGCGTGCCGAGCAAGACTTGCTCAATTTGAATGCAAGCCTGGAAATTCGGGTTGAGGAACGTACTTTTGAACTCGAGCAAGCCAAGCAGCAAGCCGAGACAGCCAATCAGGCCAAGAGCGAATTTCTTTCCAACATGAGTCACGAAATTCGCACCCCGATGAATAGTATTATTGGCATGACGCAACTGGTGCGACGTACCGAACTTAATTCAAAACAGCTTGATTATGTTGCAAAGATTGACCATTCAGCTCAGCACCTATTGAGATTGATCAATGAAATGCTCGATTTTTCAAAAATAGAAGCGGGCAAAATTGAGTTGGATGTACAGGATTTTGAGCTGGACACAATTTTGCAGAATATCTCTAGTCAACTTGGCGAGAGTGCTGCAAGCAAATGCTTGAGGCTTGTGTTTGACGTTAGCCCTGATTTATCCCACCCACTTCGTGGAGACTCGTTGCGGCTGTATCAGGTGTTACTTAATTACACCAACAACGCCATCAAATTTACAGATAAGGGTGAAATAGTCGTCCGTGCCCGAATTATCGAAAATCAAATCTCTGGAGCAGACGGAACAGATATCCTGGTGCGCTTCGAAGTGCAGGATAGCGGCATTGGCATAAGCGCAGAACAAATCGCTCAACTATTCCAACCATTTCATCAGGCCGACGCTTCAACCACTCGTAAATATGGCGGAACCGGACTGGGGCTGGCCATTAGCCGACAACTGGCTGAAATGATGGGTGGCGAAGTTGGGGTAGAGAGTCAGCCCGGCAAGGGCAGCACTTTCTGGTTTACTGCCCGGTTGGGCAGGGGTGTCAAGCCGGTTACGACTGTTCAAACTGTGCCATCAGTCGATCTGGGTATCATCCAAGGCTCTTGCATCCTGCTGGTTGAAGACAATCATTTTAACCAGCAAGTAGCCAAAGAGCTATTGGAAGAAGCTGGCGCAGCCGTGGTCATTGCCAACAACGGAAAAGAAGCGCTTGATCTGCTGGTTAAAAAACATTTTGACTGCGTCCTGATGGATATGCAGATGCCCGTGATGGATGGTCTTGAAGCTACTCGTCAGATTCGAGCCAATCCTAAGCTCGTTGCCACGCGGATAATTGCCATGACCGCCAATGCTGGGCGTGAAAGTTGGACGAGTTGTGTCGACGCGGGCATGGATGATTTTATAACTAAACCGATTGAGTTTCAGTTACTCCTTACGACACTTGCCAAATGGCTTTTGCAGCGATCCGATCGGATTGTGCCCGTGCCCGCGACGACCTCATTCCAGGAGTCTGCAGCGGTGGTCGCAACTGAAGTAGCAGGTACAAACGACCCAAGCATCATCGATCTATCAATACTGTCCAAAATGTTGGGGAATCAACCGGATAAAATCCGCAAATATGTCATGATGTTTTTAGATGTGACTCAGGAAGCAATAACTGAGATCGAAGCTGCGCTGACACATGGAGACATGGCGACGTTGAGTGCCCTGGGACACCGCACCAAGTCATCGGCCAGAACTGTAGGGGCAATGGGTTTTGGTGAATTATGTCAGGCGTTAGAGCAGCTCAAGTGTGGTGGAGATACTGAGCAAGCGAGGGATATAGTCGTGCAAATGCGGACATTGCTGGCGCAGATTTCAGAGAATATCAATCTGGAATTTGAATGAGCTAGTGCAGCTTATATTTAATAATATTGATTCGATATGATTGCGCACTTGAAAAAGTAATGGTGCCGGTTATTGATAATCATGCGACACAGGCTTATCTAAATATTCAGTGCCTTGGTCAGTCGAGGTGTAAATACCTTTGTAAGTTTGCATTTAATCTGCATCCAAAAAAGATAGTTGCTGATCCATTTTAATCATTTACAATCTTTAGTGTTTACTTACAGTAAATAATACCAACTTCAACGCCACTTCTTAGGATAATTGTTCTATGGTTGGGCACATCAAGCTCGACAGCCTTTCTTTTTTAGCAAGGAAATTCATACAGATGGTATTGTTGAAAAGTATCAAAAGCAAAATTTTTGTTTTCGCCATCATAGCCACGCTTGTCCCGTCGCTGGGCTTGGGGTTGCTATCATTCCGCCAGAACGAGGCGCAGATTAGTGATAATGTAACCCGTGAACTGCGCGCCTTGGCAAGTCAGGCCAGTCGTGAGTTGGAACTGTGGATCAACAAGCACACCCACGCAGTGCGCGCATTATCTACATCCAATGCTGTCATTGACGGACTGTCTGCAACTGCTCATCCGTTTGCAGGAAAGTCCGATAAAACTCCGCAGGCATTGACGCACTATTTGCGTTCGGTGCAATCAAAACTTGACACAATATTGGAGTTAACCGTAGTGGATGCTGCAGGGCAGATTGTGGCCAGCAGTGCGGCGGCACCCTCCGCTGTAATTTTGCCGCAAAGTTGGCCAGAAAGTGCACTCACAGAAGGTGTTGTGCTCGTTCCTCCCCATTGGGAAAAGCAGCGCGCCACCGCGACGCTTAGCGTTGCGGTTCCTGTATTGTCATATGACAACATATTGTTGGGCGCATTAGTAGCCGTGCTTGATCTACGTACTGCACAACCCTATCTAAAAAGCTCGACTAAATCACCGCTGGGCGATGTGCTGTTGCTGGATCAAAATGGCAGGGAGCTGCTTAGCAGCCGCGCTAGCACAACTAAGCTACTGTCACTGGATGCGGTGGTACTGCGGCAACTATTGGCACGACCCGGTGAATCCATGATCTTTCAAGGGCTAATGCATCGTGAAGTCATCGGGCTGGCAGATACGCCTGCTGTGCTACCGGTAACAGTAGTGGCAGAGCGAGATCGTGCCGATATCTACGCCGCCTGGGTGAGTTTGCGCAATCTGTTTTTGGCGCTGGTATGCACAATAGTATTGGTAGTGACAGCGGTGGCTTTTCGGATGGGGCGTTCAATCGTCACGCCGTTGCAGCATTTGATTGATGCAGCCAAAAGCATCGCCGGCGGCGATCTTGATGTGAGGCTGCCTGAAACCCGAAATGATGAATTCGGCCACCTCACCCGGATATTTAACCAGATGGCAGACAAGCTGCGTCATAGTCATGCCGAAGTAGTGTCCACAAATCAAGCTATGCAGCAACAGAATCAGCTGCTTGAGATGCTCTCAATTACCGATGGACTTACCGGTTTGTATAACCGCAGTAAACTCGATACGATCCTGAAAGAGGAGCTCGCTCGATTCAAACGCAACCAGCGGCCCTTTGCTGTGCTCATGATGGATATCGATTACTTCAAGACTCTCAATGACAGCCACGGTCATATTGCGGGTGATGAGGTAATTGCAGCTGTGGCCAAGATACTCGGCCAATCGATTCGCAGCGTGGATTACGCTGCGCGCTATGGTGGCGATGAATTCATCATTATCATGGTTGAAACTACGGCGGATATGGCGCTAAAAACGGCGGAGCGCATCCGCTCTCAGGTAAATGACATGCACTACAATGCCAACGGCCAGATAGTATCTGTAACGGTGAGTATTGGTGTCGTGCAATGCCAGCAGTCCGACGACGCTACACCGACAGCGGTGTTTGCCCGTGCCGACAGTGCGCTCTATGAAGCGAAGCGTGCTGGCCGCAACCGGGCACACTTTGCAGCCTAGTGTAGTGTGATATTTTGTTTGGAGCTTAACCGTTCATTAATATCTACCGCCCACGAAAAGCCCTTAATTGCTATCGATAATTTACATAATACTTTGCCAGTCTTACTTGTAAGAAGCCACTTAATTCCAATTAAACTAGAAATTCTGGAAGCTCGTCGCGCTTATTTTCCCTGCATGGCCAGTGTCCCGCTACGTCCATCCACTGCCCCTATTACCAGCTCATTCCGTGGCAGAATGTCTTCAAGATTTTCCAAATACTGGCGCAATGAAACAAGCTCGTATCCTTGCTCTTTCCAGCCTGTGATGAGTTGTTCGAATACCGGCATCCACTTGCCGCCTTCCAATTCGGCATGCAGCGTATATACATGGCCCATAGGAGGAGGATTGGCAGTCAGCCGCAGTAAGTGTTGCGCCACATTTTCCAGCGTGACCCCCTCCCGATTGATGATTTCATCCAACGTCGGCAAGGTGGTAGGTAGTTGCGGGCAGGCAATAATCTCAGCATCCCAAATGGGGATAAAGGGATGTGTGCCGCGCGTGTCAGAGCTGTAATCAAAACCTAGTTGCTGCATCAGGCGCAGGGCATGCCGGTTCATCTGCCAGCCGGCAGCAGCATGTGCCTTGGGCGCTACGCCAAAAATCTCGATGAATCTATCCACGGCGCGCTGCATCTCGCGGCTCGTCCACTTGGCATCTTTACATGCGACAAAATCCTGCCAGCGGATATGGTCATAGCAATGAATGCCGACTTCAAAACCCGCATCGCGTACCGAGCGTAATATCGGTGCACAGCTGCGTCCAATATCCGGCCCGGGCAACAAGGTGCCATACAATAACGTCTTGATGCCATAGTGTTCCAGCACTGAGGTACGCGAGACCTTACCTAAAAAACCGGGGCGGAATACACGTCTGATAGCGCGCCCAGTGTGGTCAGTGCCGAGAGTAAAGAAAAATGTGCCTTGCACATCATGCCGCTTCAGCGTTTCTACCAAACGCGGAACCCCCTCGCGCGTGCCGCGATAGGTATCAACATCAATTTTAAGAGCTAACTGGGGCATGAAAATTGTATTCCAGCCTGTAATAATTTATAGAGGTGCGCCAAATTCAAATCTTGCCGCCCCATGCTGCGTAACAAACTCTGTGGCGCTCATCTCTACGCCATCCAGCTCAAAACGTACTACACACAGTTCGCCTTGCCCGCAAATAGCGTATGCCTTGCCTTCCTTGACATAAAAAGCGGGTGTCTCACCGGTTGCCGCGCAAGTGGTGACCAGCGTTTGCAGAATGCGCATGGGTTTGCCCAACAGCTGTGTAGTTGCACCCGGATAGGGCGGTGCCACAGCACGCACCAGATTGTGAATGCAGCGCGCGTCTTGCGACCAGTCAATAATGCCATCCTCCGGTTTGCGTCCACCGAAATATGCACCTTGGCTCAAATCCTGCGCTACTGGTATTGCCGTACCTGCAAGTAGAGCGGACAAGCAGGCATTCAGTGCGATCTCAGCCGCCACAGTGACTTTTTGAAACACGTCGAATGCAGTGTCATCAGGCAATATTGGTACGCCCTGCTGCGCCAACACCGCGCCGTTGTCCGGCTTTTCAGTCATGTAATGCAAGGTCGCGCCAGTTTCTGTTTCGCCGTTAATGATGGCCCAATTTACCGGCACCCGGCCTCGATATTTCGGTAGCAGCGAGCCATGCATGTTGAGCGCACCATGTTTAGGAATTTCCAGCAACTCGCGCTTAAACATTTCGCGATAATAGAAGGAAAAAAGAAAATCTGGTTGTAGCGCACGAATCTGTTCAAGAATTTCCACCGTATTGGGATTGTCCGGTGTGATGACCGGAATGTCATGCAGCGCAGCCAGTTCGGCCACGCTGGCAAACCAGATATTTTCTTTCGGGTTGTCGCGATGAGTCACTACCAGCGCCACCTCTATGCCATGCGCCAGCAAGACAGACAGGCAACGAACCCCCACGTTGTGGTAAGCAAACACTACTACGCGCGTCATTCAGTTTTGCCCAATACAGCTTGAATCAGATAGCGCGGGCGATGGCGCACTTGCAGATAAATGCGGCCGATGTATTCCCCCAGCAGACCGATGCCGAACAGGGTGAGGCCAATCAGGAAAAAAGCGATAGCGAACAGGGTAAACAGCCCTTCCGCTTCGGGGCCGACAAACAGGCGACGCACCAGCAGAAAGACCACGAAGAATGCAGACATCAATGAAATTGCAATTCCAGCCATGGAAAACCATTGCAGGGGCACTACAGAAAATCCAGTCATCAGGTCAAAATTAAGACGAATCAGACTGTACAACGAATATTTTGATTCACCCAGCGTACGTTCTTCATGTTCAACCACCACCTCGGCGGGATTGCGGGCAAAAGTATAGGCCAGAGCTGGGACAAAAGTATTCACTTCCTTGCAGCTATTGATCGCATCAATGAGAGGGCGGTCGTACGCGCGCAACATGCAGCCCTGATCGGTCATTTTGATATTCGTAATACGTTCGCGTAGCCGGTTCATGGCGCGTGAACCCACATGCCGCCACCAACTATCATTGCGCTTCTTACGGATTGAACCGATGTAATCGTAACCCTCATCCATCTTGGCGAGCAGCTTGGCTATCTCTTCCGGCGGATTTTGCAGGTCGGCATCCAGTGTTACTATGCGCGAACCGCGTGCATGTTCAAAGCCCGCTGTGATCGCCATATGCTGACCAAAATTGCCATTGAACAGGATAACCCGCGTTACATCTTGGCGGCGCTGGAATTGCTCGCGCAAGATGGCTGCCGAACGGTCACGGCTGCCGTCATTTATAAACACGATCTCGTAGCTAATACCGAGATTATCCAGTGTCGGATATAAACGATCGAACAAGGTCTGCAGACCTTCTTCTTCGTTATAAACAGGAATGACGACGGAAAGTTGGGGAGTACTCATGGCGCAGCATTTTACCGCAGAGGGTGAGGATAACGAAATTAGAAATGGGTATAAGCAAAATAAGGATTGGCCAGCTGCATAACGTGCGCTAATTTTTCAATACTTCACACATCGCAACGCACGTGCGCTCGACATCGCTTTCATTCATCGCCGCAAACATTGGCAAGGAAATGATCTGACGCCCAACACGCTCTGCAATTGGGAACATACCTTCCTTGAAACCCAG
Source organism: Betaproteobacteria bacterium (assembly GCA_021413765.1). Classification (GTDB taxonomy): domain Bacteria; phylum Pseudomonadota; class Gammaproteobacteria; order Burkholderiales; family Gallionellaceae; genus Nitrotoga. Next base: position 3,657 of record JAIOPT010000125.1, on the reverse strand, counting down.
TGCTCGATATAGCTTGAATAGATGAATAGGCGCATAGTGATAACCGATGCCGATATTCTTGTCCTTCATGCGCGCCATAAAATCAGCACGGGTGATGCGCTCCGGCAGCACTATCTGAAACAAATGCCAGTTGGTGTTTTCAAAATCAGCTGGAGGTAATTGCGCGCCAGTTGGTGCTTCGAAATCTTTACCGAGTGTCGTGAAATAATGCCGTGCCAATTTATGCCGTTGCTCGGTGATCACATTTAGTTGCGCGAACTGACCTAAGCCGATGGTGGCGGCGATGTCGGTCATGTTAAATTTGCCGCCCAGCACGTCCACTTCGATGCCGTCATAACCGCTCCGTGTGACGCCTTGCAGCCGATATTTTTCTGCGAGTGCGGCTTCCTCTGCGTTGTTCAGAACCAGGCAACCGCCTTCGGATGTGGTGATGTTCTTGTTGGCTTGGAAGCTGAACGAAACGAAATCGCCGAACGATCCGATGGGCTTGCCCTGCCATGTCGAACCGATGGCTTGCGCGGCGTCTTCGATTACGCGCAATTTGTGTCTGGCAGCTATCTTATAGAGACGATCCATATCCACCGGTTTGCCCGCCAGATAGACCGGGATGATTGCCTTGGTGCGAGGCGTGATCGCCGTCTCAACCTTGCTCAGATCAATGTTGCGTGTGACCGGATCAACGTCAGCGAACACCGGGGTTGCGCCGACTTCGAGTATGACGTTGGCTGTGGCGACCCAGGAAATCGGCGTGGTGATGACTTCATCGCCATGGCCGATACCCGCAATACGCAGGGCGATTTCCATGGTGCAGGTGCCGGAATTGAAGGTGCGCACCGGACGCCCACCGAAATACGCAGAGAGTTGCTTCTCGAATTCCTGCACCTTGGGGCCACTGGTAATCCAACCGGAACGCAAGGTTTCCGCTACAGAAGCAATAGTAGCCTCATCAATTGATGGGCGAGAAAATGGAAGAAATTCGTTCATGCTCGAGAAATAATAACAACGCCCAAAATTATAACGCTGATGCCGGCCACTTTAGCCGGATTGATTGATTCATTAAAAAACCACCACGCAGCTACCGAATTTACAACATACCCCATAGACAGCAGCGGATAAGCAATACTGACCTGCACGCGTGATAAAGCCAGTATCCAGATCACCACGCTTAGCGCATAACAGGCTATTGCCCCGATAATATGCGGCTCGGTGGCAAGACGCACGCCGATTGGCAGGATGTTGCTGCGACTGAATTCGAAATAGCCAATGCTGTTGGTCCCAGCCTTGATCATGAGTTGCGCAGCAACATTAAGCATCACGCCAGCGAAAATCAGGCCGAAGCTGATCAGGTTCATGGTTTGATCACGACGATGTGTTGCGTGTCCTCAAAAATAATTTTCATTGCCAAACCTTGCTGTGTAAGTTGCGGATATAACTCAACCGGCATGATCGCCAGTGCGGCTGGTTGCTTATCCCATATTTTCGCGAAACTGGGGATGTCTGGTATCCAGCGCTGCGGCTCCTGCATGATACCGAATGCCATTTCATTCTGATAGTCAACCAAGGTGAAGGTGCGCTTCAGGTAAAACGGTAGAGTCTGTTCGTAGGTGCCCACTGAATACAATGGGATGTTGGGTTTGACATAGGGGCGAATCGACTCGGCAATGTGGTACGCAGAACGCCACCTGGCTACAGTATTATGCCCGGATAAAACAATTTGCACGCCTATCAGAGAGCTTAATGTCACCATTAGTACCGCCAGAGATTTTTTGCTGCGTGCCAACAAAACCATGCCGGAGATCAGCCCAAACAGCAGAATCAGCGCGGCCACCACGGCCCACGTTGCGTAGTCGCGATACATTTCTATTTTTAGAGGGGTTTCTGCCAGCCGCTCTGTAAATGGTGCAAATCCCAACGTTGCCACCGGCACCAGCAGGACAGGAGCGAGTTGCCACAGCAATACTCGCTCGCGTATTTCGGCCAGCCGTTTTCCCATTAATAAAGCCAGAGCCGGAAACATCGGCAGCAAATAAGACGGTAGCTTCGATCCAGACACTGAAAAAAAGACGTAAATGAACACTACCCAAATCAGTAGAAATCGTTCTGGGTTAAATGCCGTGCCGATGTGCGCCGACCCTTTCCAAGTGCGTAGCAAGGTGTCAAACATTAAAATAGTCCATGGCAACATGCCTGCCAGCAGGATGGGAATAAAATAGTACCAAGGCTGATAACGCCCCAAATCCTTGGTAGAGAATCGCGTGTAATGTTCGTAGATGAAGAATCGCTCGAAGAATTCCGGATTGGCTTTCATCACCAAAATGAACCATGGCGCAGTGACAAGCAGAAACAGCAATATCCCAGTCACCAGATTGAGACGTTTCCATGGTGTCAGGTCGCGCTGCAATGCAGAATAGATAACCAGCGCGGCAGCTGGCAGCACCAGCCCGATCAGACCCTTGCTCAAGACTGCCAAACCCAATGCCGCCCATGCGCAATAGAGCCAATTGCGTCGGGTACGAGTATCGGCCTCGGCCTGCTGACCAAGTAGCAGGCCGAGGATGCCGAGGGTGAGGAAAAACGTGACGCCCATATCGAGCGTATTGATATGCCCGATCGCCACATACAACAAACTGCTGCCAAGAATCAGGGTCGCATACTGTCCTGCTTCGCGCCCGAACAACCGCGTACCGGCAAACCACACCAATAGCAACCCGCAAAAACCGGTCAGCGCAGGCCATAAACGTGACGTCCATTGATGCTCGCCAAACATGGTATATGCGGTCGCAGTCGCCCAATATTGTAGCGGAGGTTTCTCGAAATATTTCAGGTCGTTCAGGCGTGGCGTCACCCAGTCACCGCTCACTATCATTTCGCGTGGAATCTCGGCGTAGCGTCCTTCATCCGGCTTAATCAGCTTGCGGTACTCCAACGTGCCAAACCAAATCACGGCGACCATTAACAATAGCCACCACCAGCGCTTAATCTCCATTTTTGCCATTAATACACCAGCTTTCGTGCCAAAAACAGTAGCGAGCTGTCGGTCGGAAAAGCAATACCAACGACTATTAACGATTGATCAATTTTCATTACCGCTCGAAGTTTTCCGCTGGTCAATTCAGACTCCATTCATCAGATTCTTTTTTTGGGAAAACACCCATGTCTTAGATATTAGTTAATAATTTTTTTAATTCACAAGTAAAAAATGAGCCGGAGGCCATAATTTGTTATGAGCTATACCTGGTGTCAATTTCGTGTCCTAATACAGCGGGGAGATATAGTGAGCTAACTGGCTTTTGATATAAGATAAACCTTACCTAATCAACAATTAGCCCAGCAATTAATAAGAAAGGTGTAAAAAGTGACGGAGATAATGCTTTCGTGAGTCTTGCCCTTCTAAAAGTCGACCCTTGGAATTTTTTTCTGTTTATAATCGATCTGGCATCAAAACGCAAATCACAAATTAAATGTTCTGATATTTCAGTAGATCTGTTTAAGCTTTACATACAATACCATGGCGGCTTATTAAATCGTAGAGTGTTGGACGGCTTATGCCGAGCAATTCGGCCGCCTTTGCAATATTGCCATTTACTCTCGCCAGCGCTTTCACCACGGCATTGTATTCAGCGTCATCACGTACTTGGCGCAAATTAATAGACTCTA